>CAYYWP010000063.1:0-9067 GCA_964475125.1 uncultured Binatia bacterium (SeqCode)
ACAGCTACAACCGGCTGGTCGATCAGGCCGGCACCGCGTCGCCGACGGGCAAGGTGATCGAGCTGCGTGATGCGGTGGACGGCGCCGGCGACGACGAGGTTGTCACCGCCCAGGCCCTGCCCGAGCGCCTGCCGAAGATCATCGTCATCATCGACGAGCTGGCCGACTTGATGATGACCATGGGACGCAAGGTCGAAGAGCCGATCACCCGCCTGGCGCAAAAGGCCCGCGCCGCCGGCATCCATCTCATCGTCGCCACCCAGCGGCCGTCGGTTGACGTTATCACCGGGTTGATCAAGGCCAACTTCCCGTCCCGCATCTCCTTTCAGGTGACCGCCCGGGTCGACTCGCGCACCATTCTCGACCACATCGGCGCCGAGCGCCTGCTCGGGCGCGGCGACATGCTCTACATGCCGCCCGGCAGCGCCCGCCTGCAGCGCCTGCACGGCCCCTTGGTGACCGAGGAAGAGATCCACCGCGTCGTCGGCTTCATCAAGAAGCAGGGCAAGCCGCAGTACGCCTTCGATCTGCTGGAGGCACCCGAGGAGTCGGAGGAGTCCGAGACCGATGACGAGCTCAGCGATGAGCTCTACGATCAGGCCGTGCAGCTGGTCACCGGCAGTCGCCAGGCTTCCATCTCCTGGGTGCAGCGCCGCCTGCGCATCGGCTACAATCGAGCCGCCCGTATGATCGAGCGCATGGAGCGTGACGGCGTCGTGTCAACCAGCGAAGGGGGCCGGCCGCGCGAGGTCTTGGTCGCCCCGCTCGACCGCGACTGAGGGGTCGTGCGTGAGCCAACGAGTGTCTGCGACCAGCCGTAGCCGCGGGACCTGTGCCCGCCGGCGACGCCGGATTGCCTGCATGCCGTTAGGGCCGAGATGCCGAAGGCGAACGTGATGCGGCGTTGGCTGGCGCGGGTCATGGCTGGGCTCGTGCTGGCGACCCCAGCGGTCGCGGCGGAGTCGACCAATGAGGTGGTCGACAGGGTCCAAGCGCGTTACGACGACACGCGCGATTTCACTGCCAAAGTGCACCAGGAGCTGCGGATTGCCAGTGCCGGTAAGACCTTGGCCGCCAGCGGCACTGTGACGTTCGAGAAACCCGGAAAAATGCGTTGGACGCTCACCGATGGGGTGGAACAGGTCATCGTCGCCGACGGCACGACGCTGTGGTTCTACGAGCCGGAGGAGCAGCAGGTGTTAAGGGCGCCCTTCCAGGCGGCTTTCCGCTCGACCACGCCGATTTCGTTTCTGACTGGCGTGGGGAGACTCCGCGACGATTTCGACGTCACCGTGGAGGCGGGGACAGGCGACGACGCAGCCACCGGTGAGCTGCGCCTGCTATTGCGGCCGCGCCGGTCGGAGGGGGACCTCGGCTCGCTGCGCGTCACGGTTGACCCCGCCACCTACGATATCGTCGGCGCCGAGGTCACCGATCCGATCGGCAACGTCACCCGCCTGCGTTTCTCCGAGCTGCGGCGCAACGTCGGCCCGGCCGCCGACACGTTTCGCTTCGATGTGCCGCCCGGGATCGACGTCGTCGACGCCCCGCTCGGCAACTGAGGGAGCGCGAGATGCCGTCGTTCGATGTGGTGTCGCAGGTCGACCTGCAGGAAGTCGACAACGCCGTCAACCAGACGCGCAAGGAGGTGGCGCAGCGCTTCGACTTCAAGGGCAGCCAGACCGAGATCGGGCTGGAGAAGACCGAGATCAGCATCACCTCGAGCGAGGAGTTCAAGGTCAAGGCCGTGGTGGAGGTCCTGCAAGCCAAGGCCGCCAAGCGCGGCATCCCCCTCAAGGCCCTTGTCTACGGCAAGATCGAGCCGGCGGCCGCGGGGCGGGCCAAGCAGACCGTCACCGTGCAGCAGGGCATCTCGACCGACCATGCGCGCCAGATCGTCAAGCTGATCAAAGACGCGAAGCTCAAAGTGCAGGCGCAGATCCAGGCCGATCAGGTGCGGGTCAGCAGCAAGCAGCGCGACGACCTGCAACGCGCCATCCAACTCCTGCGCCAGCAGGACCTCCCCCTGCCGCTGCAGTTCGTCAACTTCCGCGACTGAACTGGCCTTGATCTGTAAAAACCTCAACGCAGAGACCCAGAGTACGCAGAGGACACAGAGGCAGCGTGCACAACTTCGAGCGCTGACTCATCGTCATCGTCAATTGGGTTTGGGGGTCAATCGCTCGCAGGATGCTGAAAAACCCGCCGTTCCGCTCATCCTGAGCGCGTCGAAGGATGAGCGCGGTCTTTTTCGACGGGCTGACGTTTAGGGTGCGTCTCTTGGCGGCCGGCGGGTACGGCGCCCAGCCGGTGACGTCGTTTTCGCTTGCGAGTCCGCACCTGTCGACTTAGTAATGGAAACCGGTTGGTCGTCGGTTCCGTGTGTAATCGTGCAGACCGACGAGAGCGTTCGATCGATCCGGACCTCCTCCGCGCAGACAGTCGCAAACAACGGTAGCGAGGCGATTCCACCCGTCAATGCCGCGTCGGTATCTCGTCCGTTATCGCCATCTCAGGCGCGGCGTGCTCTGTGCCGGCGCCCTGGCGGCCTTGGCGGTCGCCGAGTGTGCGGGCGCGCAGACCGGCCCCACGTTCACGTTCTTCGGTCTGGCCAATGCGAACCACCAGCCGCTTGCGCAGGATGATTCCACGCCGCAAGGCGATCCGATCTTTCAGCGCGCCACCGGAACGGGCTTTGTCATCGTCATCGAGGGCAAGCCAGGAATGTCTGGCTTGCCGGTCGGCGAGAGCAGGTTCGACGCCGTCTCACGCCCGGATCTGCAAGTGCAGCTCTCCAACGACCTGGGCGACGGCAATCCGGAGGTCTGCGGCATGTTCAATGACGGGGTACCGGCCAGTGGCACCGGTGACTTCGCGCCGGGTCAGGGTGTAACCGCTGCGCTGAACGACTTTGCCTGTCGTTTCGAGGTGTCGACGAGCTCTGAGGAGAGTTGCCTGCTCAACGGCTTCGGCGAGGGATACTTTGGCGGCGGGCCGTCGACTACCACACAGTTCTGCTCCGGTCTTATCGGTCCAGCGCTGGCGTTTCCGGACGGCGAAACGATGGTGAGCTTCCGCCTGCGGGATAGCGGCGGGAACGTCGGCCAGGTGAGGCGAATCATTGTCCGCGTGGGTGCGGTATTCACCCCGACCCCGACGACATCCACCGCGACCAGATCCGCCACGCCGAGCGCCACCGTGACCCCGCCGGCGACCACCGCACCGCCGGCGACATCGACGCCAACCAGGACGGCCAGTACGACCCGCACGGCGACCGCGCCGGCTCCGAGCCCGACACCGACTTCGCCGTTTCCCAGCGCCACGTCGACGCCTCTGCCTCAGGGAACCGCTACGCCCCCGTTCTCGCCCTGCGACGTCGATGGCGACGGAACGGTCGACGACGACGATCTCGCCGCCGTCGTACGCGCGATCTTCACTGCCTCCTACGTCGAGGCGGCGGACGTGAACGGCATCCCAGGGGTCACTGCGGCGGACATCGTCGCGCTGCTGCGATTGCGCCTACAAGAGCGATGCGAGTGAGCCGGCGCCGCGCTGGCGCGGAACACGCGTGGGCGTCGGCGCGCAGGTCGCCGGGTCAAGCCACGGCTGGCTGTAACTGCGAGCTGTGCAGCAGATCGCTTTCGGAGAATACCGTCCAGCGGTCGCGATAGCAGGCGTAGCGGCCGCGGTACGGCTTCTCGCCGGCGCCGTGCAGGGAGAAGGTCGGTCCCGAAATCGCCGTGGCGGGGATGACGAATACCTCGTCCTGGCCGCTGCGGCGCTTGGCGATGCAGACGAAGACGTCGCAGTACTTGCGGTCCCACCGGCCGTGGCGATGGAAGTTGAAGCTCCAGCTCTTATAGTTGTATGTGTACCGCTTACCGCCGACGGTGACGGTGTGCGCGTAGCGACCGGGAAAGGCAACGCGCAGGGCTACCCGGATCTCGCCGTTGACCAGCAAGTCATACCCCTTGGTGCGCGGGACATCCGCGACCCCGAGCCCCATGGAGCCGAGCTTAGCAGCCACGGCCGATCGGGCCTTATGGTGCTTCGATTGGCGATTCATCAGGATCTCAACGGGCGACCAGCCCTGATCCCCCACCAACCTGTAACCCCCCACCGCCCGCCAGGGGACAACCCTGGATACGCCTATACTTCGCAATGGATTCCGACGCAATGCTTTTCTTTTGCTGCGTGGCCGGGGGAGGGGGCGAGATCGGATCACAACGGGTGATTGACAGTCCGCCGGCTCGTGTCTAAGCTGCGCCCCCCGTCGCAGCGGGAAACTTACTATGCGGAAGACGACGCTCAAGAACGCCAAGCAGCTCCTGCTCGAGATGAAGCGCCAGGTCCTGCGCGAGATCAGCCAGGACTTGAAGCACGGGCGTGAGGGGGCCAAGGACGAGGGGATGGACACCTACGACCTGGCCAGCGAGGAGCGCGACCGCGAGATCAGCTTCATCCTGAGCGATCGGGAGCGCGAGAAGCTGCAGGCGATCGAGGAAGCACTCGAGCGAATCGAGGACGGAAGCTACGGAATTTGCGAGAGTTGCGAAGCCGAGATCGCCCCCGGGCGGCTCGAGGCAATGCCCTTCAGTCGCCTCTGCGTCAGCTGCCAGGCCGAGCGCGAACGGGAGGCGAAGCAGCAGCGCCGCTTCGACGACGAGCGGGCCTATCGCCGCTTGGCGACCGCCGACGTCGACGAAGAGAACACGTAGCGCGGCGCGCCTCTGGCCGCCTGGGTTTCCCCAGAAACAGGAGCTGCGCGCCGCGCGCTGAATCGCGTATCGCTTAACGCCGATCCCCAACCTTCCTGGCGGATCATCGATAAGCGATACGCGATTCAGCGATGCGCGCGCAGCCGGTGGGTTCCACCGCGTCACGGCGCTATGGTACAGCATGGGGAGTGAGACGCGGCTACCTCTCCGAGATTTTCGTTTCCTTTCAAGGAGAGGGAGCCTGTGCCGGCCGCCGTCAGCTGTTCATCCGCCTGTCTGGCTGTAACCTGCGCTGCCGATACTGCGACACCCCCGACAGCCTGCAGCGTGAGCCCCGCTACCGGGTGTTCGGCTTGACTGGAGAGGTCCGCTCGGTCCTGAACCCCGTTAGCGCGGCGACCGCCATGGCCGACGCGCAGTCGCTGCTGGATGCCGACCCCAGCGTTGACGGCGTGGCACTCACCGGGGGAGAGCCACTCATGCAGGCCGACTTTCTGGCCCAGCTGCTTTCTGACGAGCACCTGCCGCGGCCGCGTTTACTGGAGACTAACGGCATGCTGCCGGAATCGCTGCCGGCCGTACTGCCACTCGTCGACATCGTCAGCATGGACATCAAACTGCCATCGAACAGCGGCGAGCGCGCCTTCTGGGCCGAGCACGAGCGCTTCCTGGCCCTGGCGCGAGGCAAGGCCTACGTCAAAGTTCTGGTCGACGCGCAAACAACGACCGCAGACGTCGAGCGGGCCGCGCGCCTGGTGAGCGAGGTTGCTCCCGAGGCAGCGCTCTTTCTCCAGCCGATCACGGCTGCTGACGGACGGGTAGCCATCCGCGCCAGTGCCCTGCATCACCTGTTTGCCGCCGCCCGCTCGGTGGTGGGCGACGTGCGGGTCATGCCTCAGACCCATAAGATGCTCGCCATCCAGTGAGGAAATCCTACCGCATCACGCTCATCCCCGGTGACGGGATCGGGCCGGAAGTCATCGCCGCTGCTGCCTCGGTCGTCGAAGCGACCGGGGTCCGCGTCACCTGGGATCGCCAGCTGGCAGGTGCGGCCGCCCTCGAGCAGGCCGGGGTTGCGATTCCCGAAGCGCTGGTGCGCTCGGTGCGCCGCAATCGCGTCGCCCTCAAGGGCCCGCTCGAGACCCAGATCGGCAAGGGCTTCCGCAGCGTTAACGTCGCGTTGCGCAAAGCTTTCGACCTCTATGCCAGCCTGCGCCCGGTGAGCAACCTCGCCGGCGTGCGGAGCCCGTTTAGCGGCGTCGACTTGGTAGTGGTGCGAGAGAACACCGAGGATGTCTACTCCGGCATCGAACACCAGATCGCACCCGGTGTCGTCGAGGCGGTCAAAGTGATCACCGCCAAGGCGTCGCGCCGCATTGCGAGGTTCGCCTTCGAACATGCTCTGCGGGCCGGGCGGAAGCGTGTGACGGCGATTCACAAGGCGAACATCATGAAGCTCGCCGACGGGCTCTTCCTGTCCTGCGCCCGGCAAGTCGCCAAGCGCTATCCGTCCATCCGCTACGACGAGATGATCGTCGATAACGCCTGCATGCAGCTGGTGTTGCGCCCCGCGTCGTTCGACGTCCTCCTGCTCGAGAACCTCTACGGCGATATCGTCTCCGACCTGTGCGCCGGGCTGGTTGGAGGTCTGGGGGTCGTCCCCGGCGCTAACCTGGGTGACCGAGTCGCGATCTTCGAGGCCGTACATGGGACAGCCCCTGACATTGCCGGAAAGGACCTCGCCAACCCGGTCGCCGCCGTGCTCTCCGCTGCGATGATGCTCGAACACCTGGGTGAGACTCGCGCTGGCCGTCGGATTCGAGCTGCCGTCCAGACCGTACTGCGACGCGGCAAGCACCTGACGAGAGACCTCGACGGGCGCGCTTCTACCAGCAAAATGGCCCAGGCTATTTGCGATATTATTCGCTGACTGGACGGGAGTTCATCGCAACCCTCTGAGCCCGCTCCGCGCCTGCTTTCCAGCCTCGTCACTACGGATCCAAACGGCTGTATATGCTGAACCGCGTTGACTTTTTGACGCTAGGTCACGAAATGCGGTGAGTTCGGAGATTCTCATTGACACGCTTGGCACCGATGATGTATCGGTGCGTTATCGCGTTCTAAAATTGAGGGGTAGCCGGCGGACGTCCGAACCGGACCGAGCCGAGCCGCGAAGGGGATGGCAGTTCAGTTATACAAGAAGAGCGCCAATGCGCTTGCCGTCGAGTACGGACTGCCGAAGGTGTTGAACCTTCGTGTGGTGCGCGATGACGAGATCGACTCCCACTTCCTCCTGGAGACGGTGCGGGGGAAGTTCGTCGTCAAGATCGACGAAGTGAAAAGCGAGCTCGAGGTTAAGCGCGAGCTCGATCTCCTGATCTTCCTGCGCAAGCACGGCTTTCCGTGTCCGGCGCTCCTCGCCGACCGGCGCGGGCGACATTGTCGCGACTGGGAGGGCCATCAGCTTTCGCTGTACCGTTATGTCGATGGCCACGCCGTCGACCCCGAGCATCTCAAGATCGCCCAGTTGGAGAACGTCGGCCGCGTCTTGGCAGACCTCCATCTGGTGACCAAGGCCTACAAGAAGGGTGCCGACTCGCGCTTCAGCTTCGAGCGCGTTGCCGAGATCTACGCCAGCGTGCGGGGCCGCCTGCCGCACTACCTGAAGAAGATCGTCCGCACGCTCGACGAGGAGCTGGAGTACCTGCAGAACTACCTCGAGCAGAAGCTGCCGAAGGGGATCATCCACGGCAATCTCTACCCCGATACGCTGCGCTTCAAGGGCGAGAAGGTGGTGGCATTGCTCGATTTCGAGGCCGCTGGGCGGGGAAAGTTCATTTTCGACCTGGCTACGGCCGTGAACGCGCTGTGCTTCGCCAAGGGCCGGTACGCCCTGAAGCGATTCGAGGCGTTGATCGCCGGCTACGAGGCGCTGCGCACCTTGTCGCTCGCCGAGTGGGATGCGTTCCCCAACGAGCTGCGTTTTTCGGCCTTCCGCTTCACGGTCACCCGCTTGCGAGACTTCTTCCTCAATCCGGCCGATGAGCGCCCGCGCATCAACAAGGACTTTCAGGACTCGTACGAGCGCCTCTTGATCCTGCGTCGCGAGAAGGACGGTGGCATGGAGACCATGCTGATGGCCATGGCCACCGGCTACGACTACCGCAAGTATCAAAAGGTCAAGGCGGTCGAGCGCCGAAGCCACTAGACGCGCAGCCCGTTGAAAGACGCGTTCCGCCCACCCTTCGACGGGGTCAGGGCATGTCCTGAGCCCGTCGAAGGGTGAACGAAACGCTTTGTGGCGCAACCAGTTCCCGCTCATGCTGAGCCCGTCGAAGCATGAGCGCGGCCTTTTCCGACGGAGTGCGGGGCCGCGGGCCTCTTGTCGCGTCCGGCCGGGCGCGTAAGATTCTGCGCCATGACGGACGATGTGTTGGCGACCCAGGTCGCCGCAATGCTGACTGCCCTCGGCGAGGATCCGGCCCGCGAGGGCCTCGTCAAGACGCCCGAGCGCGTCGCGCGCTCGCTGCGCTTTCTCACCAAGGGCTACCGCGAAGACCCCAAACAGGTCATCAACGGCGCGCTTTTCACCGAGGACTACTCGGAGATGATCGTGCTCAAGGACCTCGACTTCTTCTCCCTGTGCGAGCACCACATCCTGCCGTTCTTCGGCAAGGCGCACGTCGCCTACATTCCGAGCCACAAGATCGTCGGTATCAGCAAGCTGGCGCGCCTGGTGGAGGTGTACTCCCGGCGCCTGCAGGTGCAGGAGCGCATGACGGCTCAGATCGCCGCGACGATCATGGACGAGCTCGAGCCGCAGGGCGTCGGCGTCGTTCTGCAGGCCGAGCATCTCTGCATGCGCATGCGCGGTGTCGAGCGGCAGAACTCGCTGGTGGTCACCAGCACGATGCTCGGGGTGTTTCGCAGCCACCAGGAGACGCGCCAGGAGTTCATGAGCCTGGCTGCCAACGGTCTCCGGCGCTGACCAGCAGTCGCGGCGCCGCGCCGCGTTGACTCTCCGAAGTCGATCGGATACTGCCTCGATCCTCACATCGTTGCTCCTGCACGACTGGCGCGGCGTGGAATCAACCACGGTGGAGTGCGTGGCGCAGCAGGCCGACCGCCTGGGCCGCTGAGCAAGGAGAGGCTCAGGCGCTACCCCATCGACTACGAGAGGCTCGTCGTGATCAAGCAGCTACTGCTCGCCCCTGGCCCGACGCCGGTGCCGTCCCGCGTCCGGTTGGCAATGGCCCAACCGATGTTTCATCACCGCACGCCGCAGTTCAGCGCCCTCTTCGCCGAGGTGCGGTCGCAGTTGCAGGGGCTCTTCCAGACCGAGCAAGACG
>CAYYWP010000063.1:9077-21536 GCA_964475125.1 uncultured Binatia bacterium (SeqCode)
TCCTCGTTCTGGCTGCCTCGGGCAGCGGCGCGATGGAGGCGGCGGTCAACAACTGCTTCGCCCCCGGTGACCAGGTCGTGGTGGTCAACGGCGGTAAGTTCGGCGAGCGCTGGCTCAAGCTGGCGCAAACGTTCGGTCTCAGTCCGGTCGAGATCCGCGTCGAATGGGGAGACGCGGTACGCCCGGAAGCGGTCGAGCGCGCGCTGGCCGAGCATCCCGGTGCCAAGGGCGTGCTGGTGCAGGCGAGCGAGACGTCGACGACGGCGGTGCATCCCATCGAGGCCCTGGCCGCGATCGCCGCGCGGCGCGACGCGCTGCTGGTGGTGGACGGTATCACGGCGGTGGGGGTGTACGAGCTGCCGATGGACCGCTGGGGCATCGACGTGCTCATCACCGGCTCGCAGAAGGCGCTCATGCTGCCGCCCGGGTTGGCCTTGATCGCCCTCAGCCCGCGCGCCTGGTCGCGCGCTGCCGCGGTGTACCAGCCCCGCTTCTATTTCGACCTGGCGCGCGAGCGGGCCAATCAGGCGAAGAACACGACGGCCTGGACACCCGCCATTTCACTCGTCGTCGGCCTGCATGAAGCCCTGCGCATGATCAACGAAGAGGGGCTGGCGAACGTCTTCGCCCGCCACGCCATGCTGGCGCGCGCCACTCGCGCCGCCAGCGGTGCGCTCGGGTTGCGACCGGTGGCGCCGGCCGCCCCGAGCCCCGCCGCCACGGGGGTATACGTGCCCGACGGCATCGACGGCGCGAAGGTGTTCGCCTACCTGCGCGATCGCATGCGGGTGGTGTTCGCCGGCGGCCAGGATCACCTCAAAGGCAAGATCCTGCGCATCGCCCATCTGGGTTACGTCGACTGCTTCGACGTCATATCGGCCATCGCGGCCGTGGAGATGGCCTTCAAGCACTTCGGCCATGCGGTCGAGCTCGGCCGCGGCGTGGGCGCCGCGCAGGCCGAGCTGATGGCGGCGTTACCGGCCTGAGCGAGCGGGCGAATGGACCGCGTCTTGATCGCCGACCAACTGGCGTCCGAAGGCATGGCCGTGCTGCGCCAGGCGGAGACGGCCGGGCACCTGGAGGTCGTCGAACGGTTCGGTATGAAGCCCGACGAGCTCTGCCGCGCCGTCGCCGACTGCGATGCCCTCATCGTGCGCAGCGCCTCGCGGGTGACGCGCGAGGTAGTCGAGGCGGCGCCGCGGTTGCGGGTCATCGGCCGGGCCGGCATCGGCGTCGACAACATCGACGTCGAGGCGGCGACCCGGCGCGGCATTGCCGTGATCAACACGCCTGGTGGCAACAACGTGACCACGGCGGAGCACGCCGTCAGCCTGCTGTTGGCCCTGACCCGCTCGATCCCCCAGGCGACGGCCTCGATGAAGGCCGGCAAGTGGGAGAAGGGGCGCTTCACCGGCTCCGAGGTGTCCAACAAGCTGCTCGGCATCGTCGGTTTCGGCAACATCGGTCGCCTCGTCGCCGAGCGCGCCCAGGGCTTGAAGATGCGCGTGATCGCCTCCGATCCGTTCCTCACCGAGGAAAAGGCGCAGGCCATGGGGGTCGAGCTGGTCAGCCTCGATGCCCTGCTGCGCCGCGCCGACTTCGTCTCGATCCACACGCCCCTCTTGCCGGAGACACGCCACCTGATCGATGCCGAGGCGCTGGCCAAGGTGAAGCCGACCGCGCGCCTGGTGAACTGCGCTCGCGGCGGCATCGTCGACGAGGCGGCGCTGGTCGACGCCCTGCGCGCCAAACGGCTCGCCGGGGCCGCGATCGACGTCTTCGAGCAGGAACCGGTGCCGCGCGATCATCCCCTGCTGGGGCTCGACAACGTCATCTGCACCCCGCACCTGGGTGCGGCCACGGCCGAAGCCCAGGTCGCCGTATCGGTCGCCGTCGCCGAGCAGGTGGTCGACTTTCTGGTCCACAACGTCGCCCGCGGGGCGGTGAACATGCCGTCGCTGAGCGCCGAGCAGCTCGAGCTGTTGCGTCCCTACCTGCGTCTGGCCGAGCGGCTGGGCAGCCTGCAGGCGCAATTGCTCGCCGAGGCGCCCAAGGAAGTGACGGTCGAATACGCCGGCGAGGTCGCCGCCCTGAACGTCGAACCGGTCACCGTGGCGGTGCTGAAGGGGCTGCTGGGGCGGCTGCTGGAAACGAGCGTGGTCAACTTCGTCAACGCGCGTCAGCTCGCCGAGGAGCGCGGCATCAAGGTGGTCGAGGCGAAGAGCTCACAGCCGCGAGGGTTCACGAACCTGCTGGCGGTGCGGGTGCGCACGGCGCACAAGATCAGCGAGGTGGCGGGCGCGGTCTTCGGCCCCGAGGTGATTCGCCTGGTCAAGATCAATGGGTTCTATCTCGAGGCCGTCCCCGAAGGCTTCATCCTCATGCTCAATAATCGCGACGTCCCCGGCGTCGTCGGGGCCGTCGGCATGCTGCTCGGCGAAGCCCGGATCAACATCGCCGGCTTGCAACTCGGGCGCGAGAAGATCGGCGGCATGGCGCTGTCGCTGGTGCACATCGACGAGGCGGTTCCCGGCGACGTGCTGGAGCGGCTGCGCCAACTGCCCAACATCGTCTCGGCCGATCTGGTCGAGCTCTAGGGCGGCGGAAAGGAAGCTATGCCAGCGGTCGTCGGCGTCGGCGTGCAGTGGGGTGACGAGGGGAAGGGCAAGATCGTCGATATCCTTGCCGAGCATGCCGACATCGTCGTGCGCTACCAGGGCGGCAGCAACGCCGGTCACACCCTGGTGGTCGGAGAGGAAAAGACCGTCCTGCATCAGGTGCCGTCCGGGGTGCTGCACGAGGGCAAGGTGTGCGTGATCGGCAACGGCGTGGTGCTCGATCCGGTGGCCTTGCTCGAGGAGGTGGACGCCCTGCGGGCGCGCGGGTATCTGGCAGATGCCAGCCTGCTGAAGATCAGCGACCGCGCGCACCTGACCATGCCGTACCATCGCGCCATCGACCAGGCGCGCGAGCGCCTGCGCGGCGAGGGCCGCATCGGCACCACCGGTCGCGGCATCGGGCCGACCTATGAAGATAAGATGGCCCGCATCGGCCTGCGCTTCGCCGATTTCCTCGACCACGCGACTTTTTCCGGCGCCCTGCGCGCGGTGATCGAGGAGAAAAACGCCTACCTGCGGACGATGCTCGGCGAGCAGGCGCTCGATTTCACCCGCATCTCCGAGCAGTATGCGCAGCTGCGCGAGCAGCTGGCGCCGCATGTCATCGATGCCAGCGTCTACCTCGATCGCGCCCTGGCCGCCGGCCGCCGGGTGTTGTTCGAAGGGGCGCAGGGGACGATGCTCGACGTCGATCACGGCACGTTCCCGTTCGTCACCTCCTCCAACACCGTGGCCGCCGCGGCCTGCACCGGTGGCGGCATCGCCCCCGGCCGCATCAACACCGTGGTCGGGATCACCAAGGCGTATACGACCCGCGTCGGTGGCGGCCCGTTTCCGACCGAGTTGCTCGACGACCTGGGCGAGAAGCTGCGCCACGACGGCGAGGAATTCGGCGCCACCACCGGCCGGCCGCGGCGCTGCGGGTGGTTCGACGCCGTGGTGGCGCGGCACGCGGTGCGGCTGAACGGTTTGACCGGTCTGGCGGTGACCAAGCTGGACGTCCTGACCGGCCTGAAGGTGGTCCGCGCCTGTGTCGGCTACGAGATCGACGGCCGGCGGGTCGACGAGGTGCCAGCGAGCCTCGCCGCGCTCAACGCCGCCCGGCCGGTCTACGAGGATTTTCCCGGCTGGGAGGAGCCACTGTCGAAGGCGCGTGGACTCGACGATCTGCCCGCCAATGCGCGCCGCTACCTGACGGCGCTCGAGGAGCTGACCGGGACGCCGATCTTCATCGTCTCGGTGGGGGCGCGCCGGCAGGACACCATCATTCTGCGCCACGCCTTCAATGTCTGAAGGTTGTTAGGTTGTTAGTTGTTAGGTTGTTAGTCAGAACACCTAACAACTAACAACCTCTACCGTCAGCTGTACCGCGTCGACACTCGCTGATAGGGGCGCGGCCGGCGCAGCAAGAGGAAGCAGGGCAGCCCGCTCAGCCCGCCGACGAACACCACGGCGCTGTTGAGTAGCCCGACGGCGATCGCCGGCGCCGTATCGACGCCCATGGGGCCGAGCGTCATCCAGTACCCCGCCTCGCGGACGCCGAAGCCGCTGAAGCTGAAGGGCAGGGTGGCGGCCGCGTTCAACAACGGCGTGACCACCCAGAAGAAGCTGACCGGCAGGTGCAGCCCGAGTGCCCGGCCGACCGCCACCTGCGAGCCGATCATGCCGGCATGCACCACCGCGGCGAGGCTCAGCGAGATCGCCAACAAGCCGCGGTCGAACCAGTAGGGCGCCAAGTCGCGCTCGATGAGCGCGCGCCAGTGATGCGCACGCGGCAACAATCGCGCCGCCAGGCGCGGGGCGACGAGCCAGGCCAGCAGCGTCATCGGTATGGCGAGCGCCGCCAGCCAGCGCACCAGCGGCGGCACCGGGAGCGCATGTGCCAGCATGAGCCCGGCGCTGCTCACCCACACCAGGGCGACGAAGCCGAGGGCGCGATGCGCGACGACGGTCGTCAACGCGAGGGTGCGCCGGTGCCCGGCGGCGAGGTAGAGCGCGCGGCCGACGTCGCCGGTGAGCGTGCCGGGCCCGAAGAGGTTCAGATACATGCCGCAGAAGTAATAGGCCGTGACGCGCGATGGCGAGTCGAGAAAACCGACGGCGCGGGCCAGGACCCACCAGCGCAGGGCGCTCAAGGCCTGGCTGAGCAGATAGGCGGCGAGCGCGACCAGCAGCCAAGCGGGGTCGGCGTTGGCGACCGTCGCCCCCGTGTCGCGCCAATCGGCGCGCCAGAGCACGACGGTGAGCAGCAGCGCGCTGGCGGCGAGCTTCAGCCACGGCGACGACCACCAGGCGCGCCGCGGCGCCACCGCCGTCACCACCCGGCTGCCTGACCGCCCTTGCGCGCATCGGCAGCGCCGTCGAGCGCGCCGTCGGGCGCCCGCAGGACGAGTTGTACGGCACCGGCGGGCGGCGCATCGACGATCCGGTGACCGAGCCGGGTGAGCGCCGCGCGTTCACCCGCGCCGATCGCCGGCTCGAGCATGAGGACGGGCGGAATCCATTGGTGGTGCAGGCGCGGTGCCGCCACCGCTTGCTCGGCGTCGGCGCCGAACACCAGCGCATTGAGCAGCACCTGGAGCGTGGCGGTAATGATGAACGGGCCGCCGGAGCCGCCGGCGCCGGCGACGACCGCGCCGCCGCGCGTGACGATGGTCGGCGTCATGCTGCTGAGCGGCCGCTTGCCGGGCGCGATGGCGTTGGCCTGCGAGCCGATGAGCCCGTAGGCGTTGCCCACGCCGGGTTGGGCCGAGAAGTCGTCCATGGTGTTGTTGAGGATGATACCGGTGTCGCCGGCGACCACGAGCGAGCCGAACGAGGTGTTGATACTGGTGGTGCAGGCGACGGCGTTGCCGTTTCCGTCCACGACTGACAAGTGCGACGTCCCGGCATCGCCGGCGGCGAGGCGATCACCGTACCAGTCCGGCGCGTGGGTGGTGGCGGCGCCGATGCGCTGGCGCAAGCGATGCCCGCGCTCCGGCGCGAGCAAAACCGCCAGCCGCACGTCGACGAAATCGGGATCGCCATAGGCCCGGGCGCGATCGGCGAAGCCGAACTGCAAGGCTTCGGCGAGGAGCTGCAGATAGGTCGGGGAATTGTGCTCCAGGGCGCGCAGATCGTCCCGGCGCAGTTGGTTCAGCACGGTGATCAACACGCCGCCACCCGAGCTGGGCGGTGGCATGCCGAAGAACGTGTAGCCGTCGAACCGGGTGCTGAGCGGGCGCCGCCAGAGCGGGCGGTAGTTGGCCAGATCGGCCTTGGTCAGCACCCCTCCGGCACCCTGCACGCTGGTCGCGATCGCCGTCGCGATCGGCCCGGTGTAGAAGGCCGGCGCACCACCGGCGGCGATGGCTTCCAGACTACGCGCCAATGCGGTCTGGCGCAGCGTCTCGCCGACGGCGAGCGGCCGGCCGTCGGGATGCAAGAAGATGTGGGCGAGCGCCGGTCGGGCGCGGATGGTGTCGAGCTGCTCGGAGATCGCCTCTGCCAGGTGAGGCTCGACCGCGAAACCGTCGCGCGCATAGGCGATGGCGGGCGCCGCAACGGCGGCGAATGAGCGCGTGCCATGGCGGCGCAAGGCTGCGAACAGTCCGGCGATCTCACCTGGCACGGCGACGGCCAACCCGCCGTGTTGACTGAGCTCGGCGACTGCCGTGCCGTCGCGCACGAACATATCGCGCTCGGCTGCCGCCGGCGCGCGCTCGCGGTAATCGAGCGCGGCGACCCGCTGTGCGGCGTGATCGAAGATGAGCATGAAGCCGCCGCCGCCGATCCCACAGGAGGTCGGGTTGACCACGCCGACGGCCAGCGCCGTCGCCACCGCCGCATCGACCGCATTCCCACCTTGCTGCAGGATCTGCAGTCCTGCCTGCGCCGCCAGCCGGTGTTCCGCCGCCACCATGCCGTGCCGACCGGTGACGGCCATCGCCGGAGCACCGAGCAGAAGGAGGAGAACGAGGATCGCGGACCACCCCCCCGCACGTCCCCACATCAGCACGTCAGCACGTCCACACGTCAGCACGTCCGCACGTCAGCACGTCAGCACGTCCACAGCAAGTTGCGCCACACACGCGTTTCGCCGTTCCACCGCCTGTGCTAATCATGCACGCTGTGTCAACGCGTGCACGCCCGGTCGCGCTCCCGCCGGAGGACTTCGGCGAGAAGGAATTCTACCTCGATGAGTTCCACGCCCGCACCATCTGTGTGGCGGTTTCGCTCGCCGATTGCGAGCAGCCGGGTGGTTTCGAAACCCTCGGCGACGTGCTGCGCGACCTGATCGCCAACGAGACGCGCGTCATCGCCTTGCTCGGTGTCCCCGGTGCGCGCGACTCCAGTGCCGCGCTCGGTCGCGTGCGCCGGCGACTGCAGCCGCGGGTGCTGGCCGGCGACGCGCTGCGGCGCTTTCCACTGGTGCGCGGGCGGCGCAGCGCCGGCGAGTCGTTCGTCGACCTCTCCCAGGCGGCGGCGGCGCTGACCGATGGCGCGCTGGCGGAGGTGTGGCTGATCCTGCGCAAGCGACCCTTATTGGTCGGCGTGCTCGAGCAGGAGCGCTTGGTCAGCACTGCCCAGCAGCTCGCCGGCCGCCTGCAGGTTCACAAGCTGGTCCTCGTGCAGACCGCGGGCGGTCTGCGTGCCCCGGACGGCGCGCCGCTGTCGTTCATGAACGAACCGCTCCTGGCCACGGTGCTGCAGCCCGGCCAGGCGGAGTGGGCCGGGCTCGCCGCCCGGCGCCAGACGCTCGACGAGGTGCGTGCCGCTTTGCGCGCCGGCGTCGGCTCGGTGAACCTGTGCACGCTGAACGGCCTGGCGCGCGAGCTGTTCACGTACGAGGGGGCCGGCACGTTGTTTACGCTCGCCGACTACTGTCGCGTCGAGCGCCTGCGCATCGACGACTTCGACGAGGTCGAGCGCCTGATCGCCCGCGGCCAACGCGAGGGTTTTCTCAAACCGCGGCTGCCCACCGAGGTGGCGCGGATCCTGCTGAATGGCTTTGGGGCCGAGATCGGTTCCCACCACTTTGCCGGCGTGTGTGCGCTGGAGACCGAAGCCTACCGCGCCGAAGGCGTCGGTGAGATCGTCGGCCTCTACACCATCACGCGCTTCAAGGGGGAGGGGGTCGGCGGCCGCCTGCTGGCGCGGGCGCTGGAGGAGGGGCGCGCCCTCGGCTTGCGCTACGTCTTTGCTTGCACCCTCGATCCCGGTGCCGACGCCTTCTTCGCCCGCCACGGCTTTCGGCGCGTCTCCCGGCGCGATGTCCCGGCAGCGAAATGGCAGGGGTACGATCGGCAGCGCCAAGGCCGCGTCCGCGTCCTGCGCTGCGATCTGCGCTGACCATGCTGCGCCGCGCGCGACCCATCGGGTTGATGCTCGCCGGCATCGGATCGGCCATCTTGCTGAGCTTCGCGATTGCCGCCGTGCAACACTTCGGTGAGTTCCGGCGCGCCCAGCTGCAGCACGAGCGCAACCCCGGCCACGCCATGTACGATCTGCAGTTCTTCATCGTCACCAGCCGTCTCGCCTTCCTCATCGGCGGTGCGGTGGGCGGCGGCCTGCTGGCGCTCAACGGCGCTACGCTCATCTGCATCGGTCGACTGGCCGAGTCGAGCGCCGGCGGTGATGCCCTCACCGGCACGACTGGCGGGAGAGGGCCAGGGTGAGGGAACCGCCGCAAAGCCACACGTCTCGAGCCGAGCCCATTGGCCCCAAGCCGAAGAACCTTTCACCACGAAGAACACGAAAGCCGGGAAGATCACGCCTCAGGCGCTCGGATCGTCTTCCACACCACGGTGGTGAGCTTCTCTCGCTTCCTCGCCCGGCCCCGAGGCCCACGCCGTTCGAGCACTTCGTGCCCTTCGTGGTTTCAAGGAATCTCGCCTAAGAGTTAGGCCGCTTGACCTTCGCCCCCTATTCGCCTATCACGCGATCGAGGCGAAGAGGAGGCGAAGATGAATGGCGCAGATGCGGAGGCGTACGTCGTCGAGGGAACCGCGGTGGTGCCGTTGCTCGGCGAGGTGGCGGCGGGCGAGCCGCTCGAGATGTTCAGTGTCGAGGACAGTCTCGAGGTGCCGGAGTCGCTGTGGCGCGGGCGCAAGGTGTTCGCCCTGCGCGTGCGCGGCCAGTCGATGATCGATGCCGGCATTCACGACGGCGACTATCTGCTCGTCGAACCGATGGCGTCGGTGGATGATGGCCGCACCGTCGTGGCCGAGATCGACGGGCGCGTCACCGTCAAGAAGCTTTATCGCGCCGCCGGCGGGCAGGTGCGACTGCAGCCTGCCAACCCGGAGATGCTGCCGTTGATCATGCGCGGCGATCAGGTGCGCATCCGCGGGGTCGTGGTCGGCGTGCTGCGCAAATACGGGTTCAGGCCGGCTGTCGCCGGGCGACGCGCCGGCATGACACCCGCGGCGGCGCGAGGAGGGCGGGCGCCGGCCGATGGTGCGACGCTCGATCTATCGCTCAACGCCATCGATGCGCAGCTCGAGCGCTGGCGTCGCTTCACTACCGCCGGCACGCCAGGCCCGGCGCGCGAGCGCGCCCAACTGGCGCAGCTCGGGCGCGATCTGCAGGCGCTGCGCGAGTGGTATGCCCGCACCGCCAAACCGGCATTGCGGCGTGCGATCCTGGTCGATGCCAATCGCCTCATCCGCCGCATGCAACGCCACACGGCGCGCGCCGGCCTGGGCGGTATCGAGGACTTGCGCTCGGCCTAGCAGCCCGTCGAAGGATGAGCGGGGAGTGCTGGTGCCGTTTTCAACGGGCCAGTGACCTGTACCAGGTTTTGGAGCGCGCCGCTCCGCGGCGCACGGCAACGCGAAGCGCTGCCCTGGGCGGCGCCCCGCACCGCCATGCGCCGCGGAGCGGCGCGCTCCACCGCCCCAACGAGTCCCTGCCGATGCAATTGATACAGGACACGAGGCGGGGGGGACTTGCACGTCGCCGGCGGGCAGGAGATGTGACGGGAATCGTATCCATATGCACCACGAGCTTACCGTCCGCACGCGCCAGCGCTACGAAGTCGTCGATCTGACCGCGGAGGTGGCGCGCGTCGTGGCCGAGGCCGAGCCCGGCGCCGAGCTGTGCAGCGTCTACGTGCCGCATGCCACCGCCGCGGTCGTGATCAACGAGAGCGACGATCCCAACTTGTGCGAGGACCTGCTCGAAGCGCTCGATCGCCTCATCCCCGAAGGGCGCTGGCGGCACGACCGCGTCGACCACAACGGCGCGGCCCACCTCAAGGCCGCGATGCTCGGACCGAGCGAAACCGTGCCGGTACGCGATGGCCACCTCCTCCTCGGTACCTGGCAAGCGATCATGCTCGTAGAACTCGACGGCCCCCGCCAGCGGCGCGTCATCATCATGGTGCGCTGACCAATGCCTCGTAGGGCCGGCTCGGCGGGCCGAACGGACGGTTGGCCCCCGGCTCAACCCGATGGCAGTCCCGCAACGGTTGCCGGTCGCTCGTCGACCTGGGCGGCGGCGAGCCGCACGTCATCGTTCCCCAGCGTGCCGACGAGCTCGAACTCGACCAGCAGCAGGGCGCCGCGCTGCAGCTGCAAGGGCTTGCCGCGCGCCAGAGCGATCCGGACTTCGCCCGGGGATGGCGTGTGCCAGGTGTAGATCGCGCCGTCCGCCGCGCCGCGCAGCCGCACGCCCACCGGCGTGAGATGTGCGGCGTCGTAGTGCAGGCGCAAGTCGACGGCGCTGAACGCCCGCGGTCCGTGGACGAAGACGGGCAGGCGGGCGATGCCGCGGCGGATCGTCGCGCTGCCGAGGCGCACGAGCGGCGTGCGCCGCCGCGCCGTGGTGGCCGGCGAAGTCCCGCCGGGCGGCTGCCAGTTGCCGGTGCAGTCGCCGAACACGGCGGCGCGGAAGTCCTGCGCCAGCACATCGCCGCTCAACGCCGCGAGCGCGATCCGACCACTACTGCACGCCGTGCTGGTCACCGTCGGTTGAATGATGGATGTCGCCGGCAGCGAGGCCGCATCGGGAACGAAGATCCATTCGGATGCGCAGCGCTCGGCGACAGGGAACTGCCCCGGGATGCCGGCGATCAATCGCAGGATCGAGACGGCATCGAGCGGGCTCAGCGTGCCGTTTCCGGTGACATCGCAAGCGAGCCGCTGGTGGTCGTCGAGCTGGCGGAGCTGGGCGATGTGCTGCAGTACGTACGCCGCGTCGAGCGCCGAGACGGCGCTCTCCGTGTCGCCCTGCTTCTCGGCCAGCAGGGTGCCGCCGTCGTCGACCACGGCATCGAAGTCATAGGTGCCCGTCGCGGAAGTGATGGTCGAGGCGGGATGGTCGCTTTGCAAGCGAACGGTGACGTCGCGGACGCCGAGGTCGTTCGCGTAGTACCGCACCGCTCCCGCCACGCGATGCGTCGGAGGCGTGGGTGAAGGAGTGGGGGTGGCGGACGGCGGACGCGAGGTAGCGGTGTGGCTGGCGGTGGGCGGAGGCGGGGTCGCCGAGGGGGTCGGCGACGGCGCGCTGGCGTTCGGATAGGTGAAGGTCGCGGCGGCGACGTCGTCGGCGTGCAGGCCGGCGCAGCGGCCGTCGAAACTTGCCGTGCCGTACATGGTTGCGGCGCGTTCGGTCGAATGGCCGAAACCGACCGTGTGTCCGAGCTCGTGGGTGACCACCTCGGCGAGATTGCATTGGGTCCACAGCTGACAGCCGGTCCAGCCGTTGTTGAAGGTCACCTTGCCGAGGGTAATGCGCCGAAAGCTGGTGCCATTGACCGTACGCCGTTCGGTGGAGCTACAGTAGCCGCCGATGGCGAGGATGCCACCGCAGCCACTCGGGTCGGTGACTTCGCCGAAGGGGTCGTTGAAGACGATGCGGTTGCCGCCGCTGCAGCCGGCGAACGCGATCGGCGTGCTCAGGTTACCGCCATCGCCGAGCGCCAGCGCCGAGGTGGCGACGGCGGTCCAGGCGTCGAAGGCATCCAGCACGGCGGCGCGCGAGGTGGCTGGCCCGAGCCCGGCGTCGCCGTTGACGTCGATGCGGTAGGTGATCGGCAGGCCCTGGTCGGGCTCGAACCAACGCGACGGCGAGTTCAAGAAGGTGAACTCGCGGCGCGCGAGGTCCGTCACCTGCCGCCCGGCTCCCGGCGTGGTCCAGCGCGGCACGGCCGACTGCGCGGACTTGCCGCTCGAGCGCCGCGCCGCGGCTTGCACGTTGCGGCGCAGCGCCTCGAAGTCGTATTCCTCGGCGCCCGGTTGCTGGATCAACCGCCCGCTGCGCGGCTCCCACACCGCCGACCCTTCGCCCAAGCGGCGCACCGCACGCACCGCGCCGTCGGCCGCGCCGGTGAGCGAGAACTTGCCCATCGCCATCCCGGTGGTGTGCACCGTTCCGTCCGGGGCGCCGGCGACGAAGACCAGCACGGGCTCTCCGAGGCGATACTCCGGGCTGCCGAACACCCGTTCCGTCAACCCGCCGAGCCGACCGCCGATCTCGCGCAATACGATCTCACCCGGCGGCAGGTCACCGAACAGCGCCTCATCGACCCGGAGGTGGACGTAGGTCAGCACGCCGTCCGTGCCCGGATCGCGGACGGCCTCGATCGCGGTCACGGTGCCGCGCACCGCGGCGACCGAGCGCTGGGTCAACGCGGTTTCATCCATCATCACGAACGTGCTGGCATCCGCCGACGAAACCGCGGAGAGCAGAGCGAGGGCGAGCGCGGCAGGGATGGAGCGCATCATGCTGCGAGGGCGGATGCCACCGTTGCCGCTAGCGCGCAACCGCGCTGCCAAGCGGGTGCACAGGGGCACTGGATGTGCCTCACGAGCCGTAGCCGCGGGACCTGTGCCCGCCGGCAGCGCCGCGCGCTGCCCGG
>CAYYWP010000064.1:0-21327 GCA_964475125.1 uncultured Binatia bacterium (SeqCode)
AGGTCCCAAGGGTTCGGCTGTTCGCCGATTAAAGTGGCACGCGAGCTGGGTTCAGAACGTCGTGAGACAGTTCGGTCCCTATCCGCCGTGGGCGCAGGATACTTGAGGGGAGTTCTCCTTAGTACGAGAGGACCGGGAGGAACGCACCGCTAGTGTTCCGGTTGTGGCGCCAGCCGCATCGCCGGGTAGCTATGTGCGGAAGGGATAACCGCTGAAAGCATATAAGCGGGAAGCCCACCCCAAGATAAGGTATCCCAGGGCCGCGAGGCCCCTAAAGGCCCCTCGAAGACGACGAGGTTGATAGGCCGGGTGTGGAAGCGCAGCAATGCGTGGAGCTAACCGGTACTAATTGGCCGTGCGGCTTGACCACTATTTCTTTCCGAGTCTCCTGTGCGTTCTCGATCCGTCCCGTATGCAGTTGTCGAATTCTTCGTCGTTCGGTGGCTATAGCGGAGGGGCCACACCCGTTCCCATTCCGAACACGGCAGTTAAGCCCTCCAGCGCCGATGGTACTACTGGGTCGCTCAGTGGGAGAGTAGGACGCCGCCGGATCTAAAAGCAAAAAGCCCAGCCGTTTTGGCTGGGCTTTTTCTTTTGGCGACTGAACGGCCGGTCAATGCTTGAAGTCGATCTTCTTCCCGTAGGTGACCTCGCCCTTGTCCACTCGCAGCGAAAACCCGCATTCCGGGTTCGTACAGACCCACGCCTTGAACATGACCGAAGCACCTTCTTGCCCGTAGTCCGAGAGCGGAATCAGCGCTCCACGGTTGCACTTCAGGCACTTCGGGAAATCCATCGCCGCCTCCTTCATGCGCCCCAGGAGGAGTCCCCGGAGCTACCCACCCGAACGGCGCGGGACGCTATCCGAAGGACCAGGGAATTTCAAGCTGCGGTGCCAACGTAGGCGCCCCCGCCAGGAGTCGAACCTGGACTACAGGTTCCGGAGACCTGTGTGATATCCTTTTCACTACGGGGGCGAGCGTCTGACGCGGCGAGAGGCTGGCGTCTAGCACGGCCAATTGCAACCGGTCAATTCACTGCGCCCGGCTGTGCCGGTGCCGACCTGCAAGAGATCTCCAGCCGCGGCGCACGAGTCGATGATGCGCTCGATCGATAAACACAGCGGCCGGCACGCCGTTGTTGCCGCACCGGCGAAAATCAACCTCTGCTTGCGCGTCGTCGGCACGCGGCACGATGGGTATCACCTGCTCGACTCGCTGGTGGTTCCAGTGCGGCTCTTCGACTGGCTGGAGGTTCGCGTCGACCGGGCGGTGCGAGGCGAGCTGCGCTTGTGTTGTCACCCCACCGGCTCGGCGCCAGGGGGGGGCGACAACCTCGCGATTCGAGCGGCACAGTTGTTCGCCGAACGCACCGGTTGGCAACCCGGCATCCACCTCACCCTGCGCAAAGCGATTCCGGTCGGGGCTGGGCTGGGCGGCGGCAGCAGCGATGCCGCCGCGGTATTGCGGGGACTGAACGCGCTCGCCGACGAGCCGGTGGCACGCTCACAGCTCGCCGCGTGGGCGCTCGAGCTTGGGGCGGACGTGCCCTTTTTCCTTGAGGGACGTGCGGCGTGGATGCGCGGGATCGGCGAACGACTCGAGCCTGCAACACCGACGCTGCCGCCGCGACAGCCGCTGGTGGTGGTCTTTCCCGGCACGGGTTTGCGCACGGCCGATGTGTACGCGTGCTACGACCGTTCGTTGACATCGGATCGGGTCGCAACTAGGATCGGCGGGCTCAGTTCCCATCAGGGGTCGCTGCGAACATGGCTGAAGAATGACCTTGAGGCGGCGGCCTTCCAGTTGTTGCCCGCACTCTCCGCACTGAAGCGCCAGCTGTGTGCGCTGGGAGCTCGGGGCGTGCTGATGACGGGGAGTGGGTCGGCGGTTTTCGGCATTTGGAGTCGGCACAATGAGGCGCGCGCTGCGGCGGCAGTGCTGCGCGGAAGGGGCTTGTGGGCCCGGGCAACGGAGATCTTGGAGCGGATACCGGCGATCGAGGTGGACAGCAGCCGCGATGGGCGGTCGCCAAGTTGGTAAGGCCCCGGACTTTGGATCCGGTATCGAAGGTTCGAATCCTTCCCGCCCAGTATTTGTCAGTCGAGGTAATCGGTGAGGGACGAGATTCAGGTCTTCTCGGGCAACTCGAACCGCCCCCTGGTTGCCGAGGTGTGCAAACATCTCGACGTGCGCGTCGGTGCGGCCGAGGTGCGCCGGTTCAGCGACGGCGAGGTGATGGTGGAGATCGGCGAGAACGTGCGCGGTGGCGACGTCTTCGTCGTCCAGTCGACGTGCACCCCGGTGAACGATCACCTGATGGAGCTGTTGCTGATGCTCGATGCCTTCCGCCGCGCCTCGGCGCAGCGCATTACGGCGGTGATCCCCTACTTCGGGTACGCCCGGCAGGATCGGAAAGTCTCCCCGCGGGTACCGATCAGCGCCAAGCTGGTGGCCGACTTGATCACCGCGGCGGGAGCCTCACGGGTGCTGACCGTCGATCTCCACGCTGGGCAGATTCAGGGGTTCTTCGACATTCCGGTCGACAACCTGTTCGCGACCCCCGTCCTGCTCAAGGAGATTCAACAGCGTGTGCACAATGGCTCGGTCGCCGTGGTCTCACCCGATCCAGGTGGGGTCGAGCGGGCGCGCGCGTTCGCCAAACGCCTGGATGCGACACTGGCGATCATCGACAAGCGACGCGCCCGCGCCAACGAGGTGGCCGAGATGCGCGTGGTCGGCGATGTCGAGGGGCAGACGGCCGTCATCGTCGACGACATCGTCGACACGGCCGGCACCCTGGCCACCGCCGCACAGGCGCTGCGCGAGGCCGGGGCGACCGATGTGCTCGCGTGTTGCACGCATCCCATCCTGTCGGGACCGGCGCTCGAGCGCATCCGCACCTCGAGCTTGGCGAGCCTGGTGGTGACCGATACGATTCCACTGCGCCCGCAGGGCCAGGAGTGTGACAAGATCAAGGTGCTCTCCGTGGCACGGCTGCTGGCTGAGGCCATCCGCCGCACCCATCGAGAGGAGTCGATCAGCTCACTGTTCGTGTGACGAACAGCGAGAGCGGGAGATCATGAGAGATGGAAGCAATCGAACTCAATGCTGAGCTGCGCGGAGTGCGCGGGAGGGGTGGCGCGCGAACGCTGCGACGCAATGGCAAGGTGCCCGCCGTGCTCTACGGCGCCAAACGAGAGTCGACGCTGGTGGCGGTCGACGAGAAGGAATTCGAAGCGAAAGTAGGCGCGATTCAAGGCACCCATCTCATCCGCCTCGCCTCGCCTGCGAGTGAATTGGGGGGGCGCTTGGTCCTGGTGAAGGAAGTCCAGCGCCACCCGGTGCGCCGGCGGGTGTTGCACGCCGATCTCTATGAGGTCGACGTCACCAGCCGGCTTCGCCTCGGCGTCGCGCTGCACTTCATCGGGCGTGCCGCTGGGGTCGATCTCGGCGGCATCCTGCAGCCGATCCGCCGCGAGGTCGACGTGCTGTGCTTGCCCACCGAGATCCCGGACTTCATCGAGGTCGACGTGAGCGAGCTCGGCATCCACGATGCCGTCCACCTGAGCGATCTCAAAGCCCCGGCTGGCGTCGAGATCGTGATCGAAACCGATGAGGCGGTGGTGACCGTCCTCGCGCCGGTGGTCGAGGAAGTGAAGGTGGCCGCCGAGGCCGAAGCCGCGCCGGAAGGCGAAGCGCCAGCCGCTGTCGAGGGCGGCGCAAAACCGGAGGCAGCGAAGGCCGCCTCCTAGGCGGCGCGCATGTGGGTTGTGGTGGGCCTCGGAAATCCCGGTGCGCGGTACGCACACACACGACACAACCTGGGCTTCATGGTCGTCGATCACCTCGCCACGCGCTGGAGCGTCCCGCTGCGACTCCAGGCACTGGCTCGCCTCGGGCGTGGACTCGTCGCCGGGCAGGTGGTGCAACTCGTGCAACCGCAAACCTTCGTCAACCGCAGCGGTGACGCCATCGACGCGCTGGCGCTGCAGCCCGAGGATGCCGTGATAGCCGTGTACGATGACCTGGACCTCAGCGAGGGCCAGCTCCGCGTGCGACCGCATGGCGGTCCGGGCGGACACCGCGGCGTGGCATCGCTGATCGAGCGCCTCGGAGAGGAATTCGTGCGGGTGCGCGTTGGCATCGGGCGTCCTCCGGCCGGAGAGGAAGCCGCTGAGTATGTCTTGGCGGCCTTGGCTTCCGAAGCCTGCGAGCGCCTGCACCGGAGTGTTGAACGCGCGAGCGATGCAGTGGAATGCGTGATCGCCGAGAGCGTGGTATCGGCGATGAACCGCTTCAACGCGGGCCCGGCAGCCGACAGCAGCCCCGCCCAGGAGGAGACATGATCCGACGCTACGAAACCTTGATCGTGTTACACCCAGAGCTGCCAGAGGCACAGAACCGCGAGACCATCGATCGGGCCAAACGACTGATCGAAGAAGCGGGTGCGCAACTGCACGGTGTGCAAGAATGGGGCGTGCGCGACTTGGCCTATCCCATTCGCAAGCTGCAGCGTGGCTACTACGTCTTGTTCGAGTACAGCTCGACCGCCGACCTCGTGCGCGAGCTCGAGCGCACCCTGCGCATCGCGGATGAAGTCCTGCGCTTCGTATCGGTGGCGGCCGAAGCCGTACCGCTGAAGGACCAGTCGGGTAAGGCGCGGGGCAAACAGGAGCCGCTCGATTTCGACGCGGCTCCAACGGAGTGACGCTATGGCGATGAGTGGGCGAGGCAAACCGGAACGCAACGTGGGACGCGAAGAGCGCGGAGCCGGCTTTCGCCGGCGAGCCGGTCGCCGCAAAGTCTGCCGTTTCTGTGCCGACAAAGAGTCGCGCATCGACTACAAGGATGCGCGTGGACTCGGCAACTACCTGACCGAGCGCGGCAAGATCATCCCCAGCCGCATCACGGGCACCTGTGCCCGGCACCAGCGCGCGCTCACCACGGCGATCAAGCGCGCCCGCATGGTCGCGTTGCTGCCCTATACGGTGACCACGGTCTAGTGATGGCCAACACCCGCGCCATTCTCATCGGCGCTTGCTGGGCAGTGGCGCTGTGTTGGGGGGCCCTCAGCGGCCCCCCCCCGGTGGCCTTGGCCCTGCTGGTGGTGCCGTTGCCCATGCTGGTGTTGGGCGGGATCAGCGGCGTGACGCAAGCGGCGGCGGCGGCGCTGGTCGCCGGGGCCGTGATGGGCCTGCTGCTCGACTGGACGGTCGGGGTGGGCTTTCTCGCCCTAGCCGGCGTTCCAGCGGTGGTGGCGGTGGCCCTGCTGCGGGGTGCCTGGCGGCTGGAGGCTGTCATTGTCGCCGCCGTGGGCGCGAGCTTGGCGGGCGCATTGGGATTGATCCTGCTGCACAATGCCGAACCGGCGACCTGGGCAGCGATGGTGACCGGAACAGTGCGACAGGGCGTGGAGACGGCGACCGAAGCGTATCGCGAGGTGGGAGCGTCGGCCCTGGCGAATGCCGATTTCGATGCCGCCCGCGATGCAAACGTGCGATGGATCGTGACACGGCTTCCCGCGTTCCTCATCGCCCTCCTGTCGGCGCTCTGGCTGGTCAACCTCGGCTTGTCGCGCCGCTGGGCCGGTTGGCCTCAGCTCACCTCGCTCGGACGCTGGCGCAATGCCGACTGGATGATCTGGGTGCTGATCGCCTCAGGCTTCGCGATGTTCGTTCCAGTCGAGGTCGTCAGCCGTTTCGCGGTCAATGTCTTCTGGCTCACCTTGGCCTGTTACCTCGCCCAGGGGATGGCGATCGTGAGCTTCTTCCTCGTCCGCCTCGGGCTCCCGCGGGGTTTGCGGGTCGCCACATATTTGATCATCATCCTGCAACAGGTGGCCGCAGGATTGGTCGTGGCGCTGGGCGTGTTCGACCTCTGGGGCGACTTTCGCCATTTGACGGCGCGCCCCGCCGACGCCGCGATCGGGCGAGATTCGAAATCGTGAAGGGGATGATATGGAAGTGATCCTCAAGGAAGAGGTCGCGCACCTCGGGCAAATCGGCGACATCGTCAAGGTCCGCCCGGGATATGCGCGCAACTACTTGATCCCGCGTGGTCTCGCGACGGTGGCGGATCGGCGCAACCTGCGTGTCCTCGAACACGAACGGCGCCTGGTCGAGGGCAAGCGCAAGCAAGCGAAGTCGGCGGCGGAGACGCTGGCCCAGCGCCTGGCGGCGACGACGGTGTCGATTGCGGCTCGCGCCGGCGAGGAGGGAAAGCTCTTCGGATCGGTGACCAACCTCGACATCGAGCGCGCACTCGCCGAGGTCGGCGTGGTCGTCGAACGCCGTCGCATTCGCCTCGACGAGCCGATCAAAACCCTCGGAGACCACCAGGTGTCGGTTGGCTTGCCACTGGGTGTCCAGGCGCAGATCACGGTGCGCGTGACCGGCGCAGAAGAAACCTGACCGGCCCGCCGCGTTCCGCCGCCGCCGCTGCGTTGGGCTCGGGGAGCGAACACCCGGCGCCGCCGGCCAGCCCGCAGCGCATTGCTCTCCGCCGCCCCATGGCGCTATGTGAGCGGCACGCCGCAGAGACCGAAATGGGCGAAGCGGTTCGCAACGAATCCGACAGTATGGGCCCTGTCGAGGTGCCGGCAGATGCCTACTACGGCGCCCACACCGCGCGTGCGGTGGCTAACTTCCGCTTCTCGTCCATCCGCCTGCCACGCTCCTTTCTCGCGGCACTCGGCCTGGTGAAGGCCGCCGCCGCCCGTGCCAACGCAGCCCTCGGCCTGCTCGACGCGCGACGCGCCGAGGCGATCGAACGGGCCGCGCGCGAAGTGGCCGACGGGCGGCTCGATGCCCACTTCGTCGTCGACGTGTTCCAGACTGGCTCCGGCACCTCGACCAACATGAACGCGAATGAAGTGATCGCCAACCGCGCCGCCGAGCTCCTCGGAGGCATGCGCGGCGATACGTCGCTCGTGCACCCGAACGATCACGTCAACATGGCACAGAGCAGCAACGACGTGTTTCCGACCGCGTTGCACCTCGCGGCCCTGCAGACCGTCGAATCGCACCTCCTGCCTGCTCTGCGCCATCTGGCCACCGCGCTCGACGAGCAGGCGACCGCGCTGGCCGACGTCGTCAAGACGGCCCGCACCCACCTGCAGGACGCGGTGCCGATCACGCTCGGCCAGGAGTTCAGCGGCTATGCGGCCGCGGTGCGCCACGCCGCTGCCCACGTCGAGGCGACGCGCGCCCACCTCGCCGAGCTGCCGATCGGCGCGACCGCGGTGGGGACGGGGCTGACGGCCCATCCGGAGTTCGCCGCGCGTGTCATCGGCGAGCTACGCGCGCTCACCGGGCAGATGGTTCGCCGCGCCCCGAACCCGTTTGAGGCCTTGCAGAATCGCGACGCCGCGGTGGCGCTTTCGGGCGCCTGTCGTGGCGTGGCGGTGTGCTTGATGAAACTGGCCAATGATCTGCGCCTGCTGAGCTCCGGTCCACGCGCCGGCCTCGGCGAGATCTCGCTGCCGGCTCTCCAGCCGGGATCCAGCGTCATGCCGGGAAAGGTGAACCCGGTGATCCCAGAGGCCGTCAACATGATTGCCGCACAGGTCATCGGCCACGACGCGGCGATCGCCATTGCCGGCATGAACGGCAGCCTCGACTTGAATACGATGATGCCGATCATTGCCTACGATGTGCTCGAGAGCGTCGCCCTGTTGGGGGCGGCAGCACAGACGCTTGCCGACCGCTGCATCGCCGGACTGCGCGCCGACCGCGAGCGCTGCCGCACCTTTGCCGAGCGCTCACCAGCCCTGGTGACGGTGCTCGCTCCGGTCGTCGGCTACGACGCCGCGGCGCAGCTGGTCGAGCGCGCCCTCGCCGAGGACCGCTCGATCCGCGAGGTGCTGGTCGACAGCGGGTTATTGCCGGCCGAGCGCGTCGAGGAGGTGCTCGACCTCTTGGCGCTCACCCGGGGCGGGCGTTTGTCCGGCTAGCAGCCGGTTGAACAGCACGTTCCGCTCACCTTGAGGCTGGCGAAGCGCGAGCGGAGCGCGTTGCGGCACAAGCACTTCCCGCTCATCCTTCGATGGGCTCGGGACCTGTCCCGAGCCCATCGAAGGATGAGCGCGGCCCCTTTTCAACGGACTGCTGGGTCAGGCGCTGGGCCCGATGGCGATCAGCCCGCCGCCGACGTTGACGATACAGGTCCCGGCGCCGTTCGGGCACTGCGACTCATCGCCCAGTTGTTGACCCTGGCGACCGATGTAGACCGTGCCGTCCGATCCGATCGAGGGCGACGAAGCGCCGATGCTGCTGCCAACATCATACGTCCACAGGAGCGTTCCCTGGCTCCCGTCGTCGCGTACGGCATAGACGCGCCCATCGACTGGCACGAGCTCCGAGCTGCCGGGGACGCTTCCCAGCACGTCGGCGCCGAAGACGATGATATCGCTGTCGCCGCCGGTGCCAACCGCTGGGGACGACAAGATCGGTCCCGCGGCCTGGAACGTCCATCGCGTTGCCCCGGTCGCGCGGTCGAGCGCGCGCACGGTTCCCCCCTGATCGGCCACGTAAATCGTCGGCACGGATGCGGTGTCACGACCGAGTGCCGGCGTTGCCGTGATGCTCTCCGCAGGCTCGACGGTGAAGCCGCCTACCGGGCTGCCATCGAGCAGAGCACCGGAAAACACATGGCCGTTGATGTCGGCCACGTAGAAAACGTTCGTGCTCTCGTCGATGACGATTCCCGCGTCGACCGTTGCCGAGGCAAAGAACGACCACCGCTGCCGCCCGCGCAGGTTGAAGGCGCGCACGATTCCGGCCAGCCCGGCGGCAATGATGATCGGCGCCGACTCGTTGTCGGGATCCAGGGCGATGCCCATGGCCGACTGGGTGGCCGGAAACGTAATCTGGTAGCTCGGGATGCCGTTGGGACACACCCGCGACAATCCACCCGACAGCGTGCCGACGAAGACCGTCCCATCGCTCCAGATGTTCGGCGAGGTAGCGCTGAAGCCTGCCAGACCGGCCGTGTTCTTGATGGTTCCGTCGGCGCGGAACTGGGACAGTACCCCGGCGCTGGGGACGAAGAGCGTGCCATCGACGCCGAGCAAGGGCGAACCCGTCACCGCACCAGCCGCCTGAATATCGCTTTCGAGCGTGACGGGAATGCCGTCGTAATCCAGCGCGTAGACGTTGGTGTCCGAGGAGCCCAGATAGATGATCTCTGGTCCAAGAATCGGTGTCGTCTCCGTAGGGCCGATCGTCTGCCCGGCGAGGGGAAACAGCAGGCGCCCGTTGCCGCTGTTGACGCTCAGGTCGATCTCGGCTCGACCGCTGTTCGCTAGGTCGGCGTGGAAGCGCGGCCACGTGGTGAGGGCCAAGTCGGTGCCGCCGGCGAGATTGCACGCATCGCCGCTGCTACCCGTACAGCCGAACAGCAGCGCCGCCGCTGCGACTGCCGAAAGGATCTGTCGGTGGATCATTCGATGACGTACAAGCCGCTGGCCGTGGTCACGTAGATCTTGCCCTCCGTGCCGATGGCAGGCGATGACGACAGCACCGGAAGGCCGTCGCCGAGCTCGACGCAGCCGTCCGCCCACGGATTGTCGGGATCGTCGTCGTCACCCGGCACGGTTCCGTCAAGACCGCGGACGCACACGCGCCCGTCGGCGGTACCGACGACCGCCAGCGCATCGACCGAGACCGAAGGGGAGCCGAGGGTGGTCACGGTGCCGGTAGTCACGGGGACGATGGCCGGGGTCACGACGCATTCGCCGTTGTCAGCGCTGATGCAGGTGTCGGGCGTGCAGGGCGTATCGGATATCGTACAGCGACTGTCCTCGCAGGTTCCTTCCCCTGGGTCGCAGCTGTCCGTGCGGCAGCGGACCGCGGGCGCGAGTGAGCAACGCTGGACCTGGTAGATGTCACCGGTCTGATCGCGCACGCCATAGAGCGTCCCTTCCACATCGGACAGATAGACGATGGTGTCCGAGGTGGCATCCGATCCGACGTCGATCGCCTGCGTCAAGAAGGCGGGCGACCCTGGAATCGAATCCTCAGGAATATACTGCCACTTGAGGGTGCCATCGGGGTTGATCCCGTACAGGGCACTGCCTCCGCCGATCGCGTAGATCGTCGTCGGGGACACGGCGGGCGACGGCAGTCGCGGAGAGGCCGGAGCGGCGCCGATGGGGAATTGCCATTGCTGGCGGCCACTGCCATCGACGGCCGCCAAGAGCCCATCGGCCGTGGTGATGAACAGCCCGCCGGTAGAGGAGTTCAGACCGGGGCTACTGGTCAGGGGCTGCGCGGACGGCGGATTCGCCGGGAAGTTCCACCGCGCCGTTCCGATGTTACCGTTGATGGCCTGCACGTACCCGGCCGTACCGATGTACACGGACGTGAGGCTGAAATCACGCGCGTCCACGATCACCTGGGGTGACGACGAAACGTCAAAATCGGCCGGCACTCCCGGCGGCATGAACACCCAGAGACACTCGACCTCATTCTGTCTATCTCGCAACGCAAAGACCGCTCCCGGGCCTGCCACTGTCGCGTCGCTGCCGAAGACGAGATTCCCACCGGGCGTCAGCGTCGGTGAGGAACGCACGCGGCCGATTGGCACTGCCCCCGTGTCCGTCTCGCAGACCGACACCCGAAAGCGCTCCTCGCCCTTATCATTGAATGAGACCACCCCGTTCTCCGTGCCCAGAAACACCTCGCCGTTGTCGCCGACGGCGGGCGACGACTCCGTGGTGCCGAAACCGCCGCCGAGCAGTCGGACTCGTCCCTGGTTGAACCCTTCAATGGGACTGCCGACGGCCGAGTTGCCCAGGTCGTGCCGAAAGCTGCCCCACGGCAGGATCGGCACGGTGGGATCGGCGTTGTCGCCGCCGCTGGAACACGCGGTCAGCATGCAGAGAAGGGCTGCGACGCACCAGCGCATTCGTCCTCGATTGTCATAGACAGGTTGAAAACTCAATCACGGCGACTCCGTCCGACGCGCCGAGCCAGCATGCGGGCGAGAAACGCTTCCCCCGTTTCGGTTTCGAATCGCCCCTCTTCATACGTCAGCAACTCGAAGTCGGCGAAGTGATGCCGCAGTTCACCGGATTCGAGCAGAAAGGCGGGATTCTTCGGGTGTCCGAGACGCGCCTGTTCACGCAGGAAGGTCTCGAATACGATCACCCCGCCTTCGGCGACCGTTGCTCGCATGGCCGCGAACAGCGAGCGCTGCAAGTAGCGCACGCTGAGCACCACGGCATAGCGCGCCCGCGGCAGCGGGTAGTGCTCGAGGTCGGCCTGCAGGCAGTCAATGGCGAGATGTTCGCGACGCGCCATGGCGCCGAGGCGAGCCAAACCGGCGAAGGAGAAGTCGATCGCCTCGACGGCGAACCCGTGCTGCGCCAGCGCCAGGGCATTGCGCCCGTCGCCACAGGCGAGGTCGAGGGCGCGGCCGGGCGGCAACGCCGTGATGTGCTGCATGAGAAACGCCGACGGCGGGCGCAGATCACCAACACCTCTGCACTCGTAGCGATGCTCCCAGTCGACACGCCTGACAGTCATCGCGCGGTCACAGGTGATCCAGCGCGCGCGCCAGCACCAGCACTTCCACCTCGCGGGCCCCGCTGTGCCGCAGGGCGTACGCGCAGGCTTCAGCGGTGGCGCCGGTGGTCATGACGTCGTCGACGAGCAATACGCGCCGACCGCGCAGCGCCTCCGGGCGCCGCACGGCGAACGCTCCGCGGACATTGCGCCGCCGCTCCGAGATGCCCAATCCGACCTGCGGGGCGGTGGCGCGCACGCGGGCAAGGATCAACGGGTCGACGGGGCGCCCCGCGATCCGACCGACCGCGCGCGCCAAGGTCACCGACTGGTTGAAGCCGCGCCAGCGCAGGCGCTGGCGGTGCAAAGGCACGGGCACGATGAGGTCATGGTCGACCGCGAGCGGCAATCGCTCCGTCATGTATGCGGTCAAGACCTTACCGACGCTGACATCGCGCCCGTACTTGAAGCGCTGCAGCACATCTATCAGGGGATTGGGCGCCTGGCGCTCATAGGCGGCACAGGCGCGAGCCAGGGCGAAGCGCGGCGGTCGGCTGACACAACGGCTGCACAGGTGGGTGGGACCAACACCCGCGAACGGCACGCCACAGCGTGGGCAGATCGGCGCCGCGATCGGCGGAATGCTGGCCCGGCACGGCGGGCAGAAACCAGGCTGCGCGACGCGGACGCCGCACGCCGGACAGCGCGGTGGAAACAGCAGGTCGACGATTCCACCGAGCACAGGCATGGCCGAATGTTAGGGGAGGCGTGTCGACCTCGCAACGTGCGGCGGGACCAGCGATCGTTCACCGAGCCGCGTCGCCACGCGGCCCGGTCACCGCGGCGGAGCGCAATGGCCGCCCGGCGACAAGATTCGGGGCGGACCGCTTTGACTGCCCCGCAGGCTGCGTCTACACTCACTCGCCGAGGACAGCGGGTCTGATGCTCAAGCGCTTTCTGCTCGGCTTCGCCCTCGGGGTGGGCGCGATGTACTGGTACATCCACAATGGCGAGCGCGTGATGTCGGACACCGGTGCCTGGATGGAACGGTCGGCGAGCCAGTATCGGGGCGACCAAGGCCGCCAATCCGTCGATCGAGAGCTCGGCGGCGCGCGCTGACCCCCCCGATCCCATCGAGCGAGGCCACCGTGGAACTGCCGATCGTGCAGCGGCTCAAGAAAGAGCTCGAAGACATGCGGGTCGAGCTCCGCCACAAACTTCCGAAAGAGATCGAAGTGGCGCGGGCCCACGGCGACCTGCGAGAGAACGCAGAGTACGCGGCTGCCAAGGAGCGCCAGGGGTTCGTCACCGCCCGCATCGCGCAACTCGAGCAGCGTATCCGCGACTTGTCGCTCTATTCGTTGAGTTCTATCCCGCATGGCGCCGTCGGCTACGGCAGCCGCGTGACCCTGGAGAGCGAGGACGGGGTCGAAGAGTGCTACGTGATCGTCTTTCCGGAGGAGGTCGACGCCGCGGCCGGCCTGATCTCCATCGGCTCTCCACTCGGTCGGGCCCTGCTCAGTAAGGAAGTTGGTGACGACGTCGAGGTGGCGACGCCAAAAGGGAAGCGCAGTTACTCGATCATCGAGTTGCAAACGATCCACGACCGGCGAGACCCCCCCACCCCCTGAGCCGCGGCACTCGGACCCGAGGGACTCCCACCCCGCTCGTCCGCTCCGTCGCTCCCACCGGGCGGAGGATGCGGACTTGCGGCTGTCTTCGTAGCTATGCTAACGAATGACGGTCACTTTTGGGCCGCAAACCAGGGTGGGCCGCGCGCCCACCTTTTTATTTGAAATGGACAGTTTAGTGATTGGGCGGGTTTGGCAAGTCGCCGCTCCGCTGGTCACGGATCACGGCATGGAGATCGTCGACATCGAGTACCATCGCGAGGGCCAAGGCAACGTTCTGCGCTTTTATCTCGATCGACCAGCCGGGCAGATTACGATCGATGACCTGGCGCTGATGAGCCGTCGACTTGGCGACCTCATGGATGTGCACGACGCGGTCCCGGGGCGCTACACGCTCGAGGTCTCCTCGCCAGGGGTCAACCGACGTTTGCGGCTGCCGGCGCATTTTCGACGCTATATCGGCAAGCGCGTTCGCGTACGCACGTTCGAGCCCACCAACGGGCGCCGCGCGGTCGTCGGCCTGCTGCACGACGTGCAGGCCGACGGGATCGTGGTCGCCACGACGGAAGGCGAACGCGCCATTGCGTTCGACAGCATCGCGCAAGCCAACTACGAGCATGAATTCGCTCAGCCCCAGGCAAGACGCGGGCGACCCTCGGCGCGCTGAAGCAAGGTGACGTATGCAGCAGGAATTGGCACGGGTCATCGAGCAGGTCAGCAAGGAAAAGGGGATCGACCGGAGCATCGTCGTCCAGGCAGTCGAAAATGCCATGCTCTCCGCGGCGAAAAAGGTCATCGGCGGCGACATGCGGATCGAGGCCCAGTACAATCCGGAGATTGGCGAAGTCGAGCTCTTCAAGATCCTTACCGTCGTGCCGGAAGTCACCAATCGAGAGCTCGAGGTCTCGCTCGAGGACGCCCGCCGAAATCTCGATCCCGAGGCACAGATCGGTGACGAGCTACTCGAGAAATTGGCGCAGTCGTACGGCAGAATCGCCGCCCAGGCGGCGAAGCAGAATCTCATCCAGCGCCTGCGCGACGCCGAACGCGACATCATTTACAACGAGTTCAAGGATCGCAAGGGCGAGCTGACACACTCCGGCATCGTCCAGCGCTTCGAGAAGAAGAACATCATCGTCAACCTCGGCCGCACGGATGCGATTCTGCCGGAAAAGGAGCAGATTCCGCGTGAGCGCTATCGCCAAGGCGACCGCATCCGGGCCTATATCCTCGACGTCGACATCGGTGGCAAAGGGCCGCAAGTCGTCCTCTCACGCACGCACCCGGGGTTTCTCATCAAGCTCTTCGAGCAAGAAGTGCCGGAGATCTACGAGGGGATCGTGGAGATCAAGGGCGCGGCGCGTGAGCCCGGTGGGCGGGCGAAGATCGCGGTCGTCTCGCACGACAGCGATGTCGATCCGGTCGGCGCCTGCGTCGGGATGAAGGGCACGCGGGTGCAAAGCGTCGTCCAAGAGCTGCGCGGCGAGAAGATCGACATCGTGCCGTGGACGCTGGACCCAGCGGAGTTCGTGGTGCGGGCGATGGCGCCGGCGCGGGTCGCCAAGATCGTCATGGACGAAGAAGCGCATGCCATGGAGGTCATCGTCCCGGATGACCAGCTGTCGCTGGCGATCGGCAAGAAGGGCCAGAACGTGCGCTTGGCCTCGCGCCTCACCGGATGGAACCTCGAGGTGCGGAGCGAAGCCGAGGCCGAGGAAGAATCGCGCCGCGCCCGCCTCGCCCTGGCCTCGATCCCGGGCATCGGCGACGTCAGCGCCGAGCTGCTCTTTCAGCATGGCTTTAAATCTGCCGAGGAAATCGCCCAGGCCGACGAAGCGGCGTTGGCCGAGGTCGACGGCATCGCGGCGGACAAGATTCCCTCCATTCTCGCCGCGGCGCGTGCCCACGCCGAGGCGTTGCGGCGACAGGCAGAGGAGGCCGCTCGGGCGGCGGCGGACGCCGGCAGCGCACTCGCCGAGCATCTGGACCAGGGACTCGGTGCCGGCGACGATGCGAAGGAGCAGGTATGAGCCGCCACCACGTGCCGACGCGGACGTGCATGGGGTGCGGTGGCGGGTCGCCACAGGCGGAGTTGCTGCGCGTCGTGTGCGACGGCGATGGATTGCGTCTCGACCCGCAGCGGCGGGCTGGGGGACGTGGTGGCTACCTGCACCCGCGGTCGGATTGCTTGGCGCGCTTTGCCCGCCGGAAGGGCCACCTGCGGTCGCTGCGCGCGGCCGTGGATCGGCCACCGCGCAGTGCGTTGATCGCCCAGGTGCGCCTGATAACGACAGTGAGTGAGTGAGAGGCCGATGCCGCGTAGAGTCAACGAGTTGGCGAAAGACTGGGGCTTGGAGCCCAAGGACCTCTCGGCCCGGCTGGAGAAGATCGGTCTGCGCGGCCGCCGCGCGCAGAGCTCGTTGACGGATGAGGAAGTGCAGCGCGCGGCCACCGAGCTGGGGCTCGGCGAGAGGCCGCAGATTACGATCGGCGGCGAGCGGGTCGTGGTCGGGGAAACCGGCAATACCCTCGTCGAACGCCGGGTCGGCGCGAAGGTGATCCGCCGCCGGGCGACGGCGGCGACCGAGGCGGGCCCCGAGACCGGATTGGTAGAGCCACTCGAACCGATCGCCCTCGACGGCGAGCCGCTGCAGGTCTTCGGCACCGCCGAGCCGCTGGCAGAGCCGCTCGAGGTGCCGCCGCCGCCGGTCGAACTGGCGGAACCTCAACTGGTGGCTGAGGAAGCAGTGCAGATCGTGTCGTCGGCGCCCGAGCCGCTGGGCGTGCCGACCCCGCCCCCACCGCCGCCTCCGCAACCGAGCAAAATCCCGGTACCGGCTCCACCGGCACGGCGCGCGGAAGGCACGGTCACCCCGTCCCCTGTTCCCGAGCGACCGGCGCAGCCATCGCTAGAACGTCCGTTTGGGCCCAAGGTCCTCGGTCGCATCGACTTGAAGAAAGCGGAGGCTGCCCGTACGGCGGCCGCGCGCCCGGCACGCCCGGCGCCCGCCGCCGGTCGACCTCGTCCCGGCCCCGTCCCGCCGCCCGGGCCGGAAATGCCGGAGCTCCCGCCCAGCGACGCCGATCGAGGCAAGAAGAAGAAACGCCGCGTCATTCAAAAACCCGAGTTCGCCGAGGTGGGCGAGCGCGACCGACGCGCCAGTCTGCGCCTACCGCGCAAGAAGCGGGCGCTGCCAGGCAAGGAACAACGGCAGACCGAGATCACCATGCCCAAGGCCTCCAAGCGCGTGGTGCGGATCTCGGAGGTGATCTCGGTCGGCGAGTTGGCCAAGGCCATGGGCGTCAAAGCCGGCGAGGTGGTCAAGAAGTTGATGGAATCCGGCATGATGGCGACCATCAACCAAATTCTCGATGCCGACACCGCGACGCTGATCGCCTCCGAATTTGGCTACAACGTCGAGAACGTGACCTTCGATGCCGAGGCGGCGGTCGAGGTCGGGCACGATACGGTGACCGACGAGCAGCTGCAGCCGCGCCCGCCGGTGATCACGATCATGGGGCACGTCGACCACGGCAAGACCTCGCTGCTCGACGCCGTGCGCGAGACCAACGTCACCGCCGGCGAAGCAGGCGGCATCACCCAACATATCGGCGCCTACACGGTCGACGTACACGATCGACGCGTCACCTTCCTCGACACGCCCGGCCACGAGGCCTTCACCGCCATGCGCGCGCGCGGCGCGAAGGTCACCGACATCGTCATCCTCGTCGTCGCCGCCGACGACGGCGTCATGCCGCAGACCATCGAGGCCATCAATCACGCCCGCGCCGCCAGCGTCCCGATGGTGGTGGCGATCAACAAGATCGACAAGCCCGAATCCAACCTGGAGCGCATCAAACAGGACCTGGCCAATCACGGTCTGGTGCCCGAAGACTGGGGTGGCGACACCGTGACGGTTCCCGTCTCCGCCAAGACGCGCGAGGGCCTACCGACGCTGCTGGAAATGCTCCTGCTGCAGGCCGACCTGCTGGAGCTGAAGAGCAATCCGGACAAGGCGGCGCGCGGCACGATCATCGAGGCGAAGCTCGACCGAGGCCGTGGACCGGTGGCGACGGTGTTGGTGCAAGAAGGCACGCTACGACCCGGCGATCCCTTCGTCTGTGGGCCGTTTGCGGGCCGGGTGCGGGCGATGATTGACGACAAGGGACACAAGGTGCAGCAGGCCGCGCCGTCCACTCCGGTCGAGATCCTCGGCTTGCCCTCCGTCCCCGAGGCCGGCAGCTCGTTCGTGGTAGTCGCCGACGAGGCGACGGCGCGACAGGTGGCAGAGCACCGAGCGGCCAAGCACCGCGAGGCCTCGCTGCTGAAGACTTCCAAAGTCTCACTGGAAGACCTCTATCGGCAGGTGCAGGCGGGCGACACCAAGGAGCTGCGCATCGTCATCAAGGCCGACGTGCAGGGATCCGCCGAAGCCTTGGCCGAGGCCCTGTCGCGCCTGTCGACCGACGAGGTGCGCCTGAACGTCATTCATGCCTCGGTCGGCGGCATCACCGAGAGCGACGTGATGCTGGCCTCGGCCTCCAACGCCGTGGTGATCGGGTTCAATGTCCGGCCGGAAGCCAAGGCGAGTGCCGCGGCGGAGCGCGAAGGTGTCGACGTGCGGCTGTACGAGATCATCTACGACGCCATCAACGACGTGCGCGACGCGATGGAAGGGCTCCTGGAGCCGACGTATCGGGAGAAGGTCCTGGGCCGGGCGGCGGTGCGCAACACCTTCAACATCCCCGGTATCGGGACCATCGCCGGTTCGTACGTTACCGACGGCAAGATCACGCGCAGCGCCCAAGTTCGACTGGTGCGCGACAGCGTCGTCATCTACAACGGCCGCCTGGCGAGTTTGAAGCGCTTCAAGGACGATGTGCGCGAAGTGACCTCGGGGTACGAATGCGGCATCGGGCTGGACGCGTTCGCGGATGTGAAGGTCGACGACGTCATCGAAGCCTACGAGATGGAGCAGGTAGCGCGTCGCCTGGCACCGAACCCGCGCGGGGCGGCGGCCGAACGGGCGCTGTGAGCGATCGGTCATGGTGGTCGGGGTGCTCAAGCTCACCCTGTTCATCCCCGAGAACCATTCGCTGAAGGGCAAGCGCGGCGTGCTCAACAAGATCAAGGCCCGCGTGACGAACACGTTCAATGTCTCGATTGCGGAGTGCGACGACCAGGACCTCTGGCAGCGCGCGGTGCTGGGAGTCTCGCAGGTCGGCAGCGACGCGGCCTACGTCGACGGGGCGCTGCGCCAGGTGGTGCGCTTCATCGAGGGCCTGCATCTGGCCGAAGTCGGCGACGAGGAGTTTGAGCTCTTCCACTGCTGAGGCCGGCCCGCCGGTGGACCGCCGATGAGCCGCCGCACCGACCGCGTCGCCGAAGCGATTCAGGAGCTCATCGCCGGCCTGCTCGTGCGCGGCGTCAAGGATCCGCGCATCGGCTTGGTGACGATTACGGGCGTGCGCGTATCGCCTGACCTGCGCCATGCGCGCGTGTGGTTCAGCTGCCTGGGGGACGCCGAGCGGCGCGCCCAGACCCTGGCGGGGCTCCACAGCGCCACGGGCTTCGTGCGCTCGCAGATCGCCCGCCAGCTCAACCTGCGCGTCGCACCGGAGCTGCGCTTCGAGTTCGATCCGAGTCTCGAACAAGCCGAACGGCTGTCGCGCCTGCTCGCCAACCAGCAGGGCGGCAGCGACCAGACGTGAACGGCCTCCTGCTCATCGACAAGCCGGAGGGGGTGACGTCGGCGGAGGTCGTGCGTCGCATCAAGCGGCGGCTGCCGCCGGCGGTCAAGGTGGGACACCTCGGCACCCTGGACCCCTTTGCGACTGGCATCCTGCCGCTGTGTTTGGGTGAGGCGACCAAGATCGCGCCGTTTCTCAGCGATGCCGACAAACGGTACACCGGCCTGATCCAGCTGGGCGTATCGACCGACACGGGCGATCGCACCGGCGAACCCACGCAGCGCGCCGGCGTGCCGCCGCTGACGCTTGCCGCGCTCGAGGAAGTGGCCGGCCGCTTCACCGGCGCCGCGATGCAACGGCCTCCGATGTATTCGGCCCTCAAGCGCGACGGCGTGCCCCTCTATCGCCTGGCTCGGCGGGGCATCGAGGTCGAGCGCCCGCTGCGGCCGATCCGCATCGACGCGCTCACCCTGTCGCCCGAGGGGCCCGACCGCCTGCGCTTCGAGGTCGCCTGCTCGAAAGGCACCTACGTGCGCGTGCTGGCCGAGGACATCGGCATCGCGCTCGGCACGCTCGCCCACCTCGCGGAGCTGCGCCGCACGCAGTTTGGCGCCTTTCCGGTCAGCGCTGCCGTGTCCCTCGACGAGTGGAAACCAGCGGGTGCGCGAGGGGCGCTGAGCGTGCGAGCCGCCTTGCCGCATCTGCCGGTCGTCTCGCTGGACACCGAGATGGTACAGGCCGTGCGCCACGGGAAGGCCTGGGCTCTGACCCGCCTCCCGATCAGCGACGCGCCGGCCGCCCTGCTGCTCGACCCGGGCGGTGACGTGGCCGCCGTCATCGTCCGGCGCGGCGCCGAGTGGCGCTACGCGCGTGTGCTCGCCGCCCCGAGCGGCGGGCCAAGGCGCCTTTGAGGGCCGGAGCGCCGACCTGCCTTTACACACTCCAACGCCCGTGGTAGCCAACCAAGGATAATAAAACGGAGGAACGATGGGAGTCGCTCTGCAGCGAAAACAGGAGTTGGTGGAACAGTTCCGCCAACATCCAACTGATACCGGGTCGCCCGAAGTCCAGATCGCGCTGCTGAGCGAGCGAATCGACTACCTGACGGAGCATTTTCAGACCCATACGAAGGACCACCACTCACGCCGCGGACTCCTGCGGCTGGTGGGACAGCGGCGCCGGCTGCTCGACTACCTCAAGCGCTACAACACCGAGCGCTACCGGGGTGTCATCGACCGCCTCGGGTTGCGCCGGTAAGCATCCTCGCCGCACGGGTCAGCGCCGCCACACAGTCATCCCTCCCACGTCATAGGGCGCCATGCGCCCGGGAGGATTGCGAATGTATCACAAGGTCCAGATCGACTTTCATGGTCGACCCCTGTCCATCGAGGTCGGCCGGCTGGCCAAGCAGGCGAGCGGCGCGGCGCTGGTGCAGTACGGCGAGACGGTCGTCCTCGCCACCGCGGTGGCGAGCAAGAGCACGCGGGTCGGGGTCGACTTCTTTCCCCTCACCGTCGACTACCAAGAGAAGAGCTTCGCGGCGGGGAAGATTCCCGGCGGGTTCTTCAAGCGCGAAGGGCGGCCCTCCGAGAAGGAGGTGTTGACGTCGCGACTGATCGATCGCCCGATTCGTCCCTTGTTTGCCGATGGCTTCCGCTGCGAGACGCAAGTCGTGGCGACGGTGCTGTCGTTCGACAAGGAGAACGATCCCGACACGGTGGCGTTGATCGGTGCCTCGGCAGCGCTGCATGTCTCGGACATCCCGTTCCTGGGGCCGATCGCCGGTGTTCGCGTCGGGCGCCGCGATGGCCAGTTGATCATCAACCCGCGGGTCGGCGATGTCGAGGCGAGCGATCTCAACTTGATGGTCGCCGGTACGCGCGACAGCCTGGTGATGGTCGAGGGCGGCGCCAAGATGCTGAGTGAAGAGGTCATGCTCGACGCGCTCTACTCGGCGCTGGCCGCCTTGCAGCCGATCATCGACCTGCAGGAGGAGCTGCGCGGCAAGGTCGGCAAGCCGAAACGCACCGTGACGACAGCCGCCGTCGACCAGGCGTTGGCGGCGCGCGTCAGCGCCCTCGCACAACCGCGCATCCGCCAGGCGATGGAGTTCGTCGCCAAACAGGAGCGCCACGCCGCCGTGGCGGACGCGAAGAGCGAGGCCTGCGCCGCGGCGCTGCAAGAATTCCCCGAACAGGAAAAGGTCATCGCCGAGCTGGTCGACGAGGTCGAAAGCACGGCCATGCGGCAGATGATCGCGTCGCAGAAGCGGCGACTCGACGGCCGCGGCGTCACCGACGTCCGCGAGATCGCCTGCGAGGTCGAAGTGCTGCCGCGCACTCACGGCTCGGCGCTCTTCACGCGCGGCGAGACCCAGGCCCTCGCCACCGCCACGCTCGGCACGGCCTCGGACGAGCAGCGCATCGACGCCCTGATCGGCGAGCACTATCGGAAGTTCATGCTGCACTACAACTTCCCGCCCTTCAGCGTCGGCGAGAC
>CAYYWP010000065.1:0-21297 GCA_964475125.1 uncultured Binatia bacterium (SeqCode)
CCTTGAACTCCAGCCAGGAGTTGGCCGGCAGTGCGATGTCCGCGTATTCGATGGAGGCCGTCATCTGGATGTCTATCGAGACGATCATCTCGACGTTCGGGTTGACGTTCTTGATCATCTCGTACGCCCACTTGGCGTTGTTGATCAGATTGACGTTGGTGAACAGCAACGCCTTGGTGGGCGTCGGCATGTGCGTGGCGCCGGTGAAGACCTTGTGGCCGAGCTTCGGCGTGTCGACGATCAGGGCCCGATCGCCGTGGTTCCAGTAGGCCGGCTCCTCGTCCTTGGTGTAGGCATGCGCCTTGATCGCCTTGCCGGGCGCGGCGGGGTCGAGAGTGATGTGAAAGGGATCCTCGGCGACCCAGCCCTTGAAGCCCGGTCCGGTCCACGGCGAGCCCTGGAACAGCGCCGCCTTGTAGTTCCCCGCCCAGGTGTGACAGCCGGCGCCGGGTCGGCCGATGTTGCCGGTGAGCATGAGCGGCAGGTAGGCGGCGCGGTTCATCTCGGTGGCGTGGAACCAGTGATTGATGCCCTCGCCCTGATGGATGGCGACCGGCTTCATGGCGCCGAGGTCGGCGGCGAGCTGTTCGACCAGCGGGCGTGGCGCCTGGGTGATGTCGCACACCGTGTCGAGGTCGTAGTCGGCCAGGTGGGTCTGATAGAGCGTCCAGAGCGTCGCCACCTCGACCGACGAGCCGTCGGCGAGCGTGAGCGTGAAACGGCCTTCGAGAGCGGGATCGATGCCGGCCCGCAGCATGGTCTCCCCGACCTGGTCGCGGGTGATGGCGCGCGGGGCCTTGGTGGTGGCGTCCCAGACGACGTAGTCGCCGAGCGCAGCGTGCTGCTCGGGCGTGAAGCCCTGCACGGTCATCGACTTGCCGTCGGGAGCGAGCGCCGAGCGGTAGTCGGAGAAGACCTCGGCGGCGCGCAGGCGGCGCAGCGTATCGGTGCGCACGAGCAGCGGGAAGTCGGTGAAGCGCTTGACGAAGTCGGCGTCGTACCAGCCCTTTTCGATCATCAGGCGCGTGATGCCGAGCCACAGCGCCGCGTCGGTCTGCGGGCGGATGGGGATCCAGTAGTCGGCCTTGGTCGAGGGCGGGCCGTACTCGGGGGCGATGACGACGATCTTGGCGCCGCGCTCCATGCACTCGATGAACCAGTGCGAGTCGGTGAGCTTGTTCTCGACCAGGTTCTTGCCGTCCATGACGATGAGCTTCGAGAAGCGCAGGTCGTTGAAGTCGCAGTCCGACGCCTGCAAGCCGTGCACCCAGGGATGACCGGGCGCCTGGTCGCCGTGCCACGTGTAGTTCGACCAGTTGCGGCCGGCCAGGGCGTGCGCGTGGTCGACGCCGCGGATCTTGGCGTCGAGCAGCGCCGTCGAGTTGTTGAGGCGGTACATGCCGTACTTGCCGATGACGCCGAGCAGGCCCATGCCGCCGCGCATCTTGAACGTGCGCGTGCCGGCGCCTTGCATCGCCTGCACCATCTCCGGCTGATAACCCTGCGCCAGCAGGCGCCGCGCGCCCTCCTCGCCGCTGTAACGCGTGGCGATGGCGATCAGCCCGCGGGCGATGGCGTCGAGGGCGTCTTCCCACGAGATCTGCACGAACTCGTCCCGGCCGCGCGCATCGAACAGGTACTGCGAGCGCAGCGCTGGCGTCAGCTCCGGAAACCCCGCGTCGGCCCACGCCTTCCAGCCCTTGCGCACGATCGGATGGCGTAACCGGTAGGGACCGTAGATGACGCGGTGGAAGGTGTAGCCCTTGGCACACTGGCGCGGATTCCAGTTGACGCTGGCGTGATTGCCGTACTGGTCGGCGTACTGCTGGTAGTCGTACGTGGCCCCCATGCGGGTGACGATGCCGTTGCGCACGTAGGCGCGCACCCGGCAGGCGTGAGTGTCGTTCGGCGAGCACACCCAATCGAACGCCGAGTCGTAACGATACTGGTCGCGGTAGATGTTCTCCCAGTCTCGCGCCACCGCGCCGGCGAGCGGATTCTGGCTGGGATCGACCGCCGCCAGCAGGCGCAGCGGCAGCGCGCCACCCATCACCGCAGCACTGCCGCCGACGCCGAGCCAACGCAGGAAGTCGCGGCGGCTGAGATCCGAAAAGCGCGTGTCGTGCATAGTCAGCCCTCGGCAGCCGCGCATATCGCATATCGCGTATCGCGCATCGTCGAGCCATCAGCCGTACCCGACATCTGAATTGCGATCAGCGATAGGCGATACGCGATAAGCGTCATTTGCCGATCTCCAATTCCTGCCAGATGGTGACCGACTTCTTGCCGTCGCGGTCGCCGGCGCTGCCGTTCCAGACGGCGAAGGCGACGGGAACGACCGCACCAGGCGTGAAGGCGACCGCGTCGCGGCCTCGCCCGCGCATGCTGCGGCGGAACGTCACCCGGTACGACTCGGTGCCGTAGACGCCCTTGGCACTCACCGTCTGATCGATCGGCGGTCGCGCGCGCAGGGTGCCGAAGCCCTGCGCGGTCAGATTCTCGGCGGCGCTGGCGCGGGTGGGGTCGGCGACGATGTTGCCGGCGCCCCACGCCGTCACGAAGGTCGGATTCGATTCCAGCGTCAGGGCGTGGCGGTGCGGCTGCTCGAGCGCCGAGCGCAGCAGGTTCGGGTACGAGTCGATGCCGAGGTTGGGGTAGACCTTCTCGAGATCCTGAAACGCCGGCTCCAGGTCGGCCTGGCGCTCGGCCTTCCACATCCAGATGTCGACGAACTGCCCCGCCGCGCCCATGGCGAAGAACGGCGGATTGGCCGTGCGCGACAGCTCGACGGCAGCGGCGTCGCGGAAATCCTGCGGTCGCATGGCGGTGGCGTCGTGCGTCTGATCGATCCAGACGAGCTGGAAGACGATGTCGCTGCCGTCGTGCAGGGCCCGCACGGTGACTTCCTCCGGGCGGTCATTGCGCCACCACAGCGGCATCAGGTGCAGATTCACCGCCGGGGCCGCTCGCCACACGCCGTCGTCGGGGTGGTGGGGCAGACGGGGGACGCGGGTCACCGGAATGCGGAAGCGCCGCATCTCGGCGCGCGCCCGCTGCGCGTCGCTCGACAGCGAGCGCACGAAGTGGACCAGGTGCCAGGCGTCGTCGCCATACGCCCAGTCGCTGGCCGGCATCGGCGAGCCCGGGATGCCGGCGACCAGCCGGCGGTAGAGGTCACCCGCATCCGGGCTGCCCTTGAACACGCCGAGCGTCAGGTCGCGCGGCCGCGTCGGATAGCCCTCCTCGTCGCGCTGCGCCTGTGCCCCATCGCCGTGCGCGGTCGCGCCGTGACACGAGGCGCACGAGTCGGCAAACAGCTGGCGGGCGCGCGCTTCCGCTGCCGCGTCGTACGGCGGCTCGGGGGGCACGACGATCGGCCCCGTGCCGCGGGCGCCCGCACTCGCCGGGGCAGTGCTCGGCACGACCGCAATGGGTTTCTCGGCCAGCGACTTGACGAAATGCACCAGGGCCCAGCGTTCACGCTCGGGCAGGTGGCCCCACGACGGCATGGCGGACCCCGGCATGCCGCGTGAGATGGTGCGGAAGAGGTCGCCATCGGTGGCAACGCCCTCCCAGGTCGAGACGATGCGGTAGCGTGCGGCGACCAGATTGCGCGGCTTCGGATACAGCAGGTACGCCGCCGGCCCGTCGCCGCGCCCGTCGGGACCATGGCACGCACTGCACTGATGCAGGAAGACTCGCTTGCCGAGTGCGAGCAGCTCCCGGCTGGCGGGCAGCGGCTCGTTCGCCGCCGCGGCGAACGAGCCGGACGCAAGCACCGCGCCGAGGATCAGCGGCGCCAGCACGCGCCCTTGGCGTTGCGCCGCCGCGGCTCGGTTGCGCTCCATACCTCCCATGTAGTGCCGGAGGCGGGGGCCCGATATGACGCAGATCACATTCGCGCGCGTCTCAGCGCCGGCCCGCAGCCACCTCCGCCGCGCACGGCGCCCGCCTCGCCAGCGCCGCGGCGCGCGCCTCCAGGGTGGCGAGCTCATCCGCGGTGAGCACCTCCGCCGCGAGCGGGAAGAGTACGTGATCTTCTTTCTCGATGTGGGCGCGCAGCAGGGCGACAATGAGCCGGCTGGTCACGGCGGCCTGGTGTTCCCCACCGGGCCGGCCGAGCGCCGCCCCGAGCTCGGCGAGCAGGGAGCGAAACTCCAGGTGCTCGGCTTCCATCACCGCAATCGGGCCCGCGGCGAGCTGCGGGCGAGTCGCCAGGATGGGGAACAGCGCCGCCTCCTCGAGCTCGAAGTGCTCACCCAGCTCGCCTGCCAGGAAGGCGTGGAAGTCCTCCAGGACGGCCGCCGGTCCGGGCATCGCGGCCTCGACCGCCTGCAAACGAGCCAGGACGGTTTGGTGTTGCTGTCCGAGCGTTTCGATCGTCGTCATCGCGATCCTCCGGCACTGTTATCCTGCCTCTGGTACCGCCGTCGGTGTATGATGCGGCTCATAGAGCGGACGAGGAATGGAAACGCTCAAGGGTTTTCGCCTGTTGCCGGCTGCCGAACGGGCGCGCCTTGCCGGCGCGACGCGCGAGCGCCGTTTCGAACGCGGCGCGACCGTGTTCGCACAAGGACAGGCCTCCGAGAGTGTCTGGGCCGTCAAGGAAGGGCTCGTCCACATCGTCCGCTTCGGCGCCAGCGGGCGTGAGTTGGTCGCCGAAGTGATTCCGCCCGGGGAGCTCTTCGGCGCCATCGTCGCGCTCGAGAACCGCCCCTATCCAGCCACCGCCATGACGGCCGAGCCGAGCGTGGTGTGGAGCATTCCCGCCGCGCTGGCGCGCGACCTCTGCCAGAAGTACCCCACGCTGCGCGTCGCGATCCTCGAGCAGGTGGCGAGCCGGCTGCGCAGCGCCCATGAGCGCCTGCAGTCGGTGGCGCTCGAGCCGGTCGAGCAGCGGCTGGCCCGCCTCCTGCTCACCCTGGCGAGCAAACTCGGCCAGCCGTGCGACGGGCTGGCGGTGGTGAGCGCCACTCGCCAAGAGCTGGCCGACATGATCGGCACGACCGTCGAGACCGCGATCCGTCTGACGAGCAAGTGGCAGCGCGCCGGCATCGTGCGCGCGGCGCGCCACGCCATCACCCTGGCGGATCCCGCCGCGCTGCAGGCGATTGCCGACGGAGGCGCACGGAACGCCTGATCACCCGGGATCGAAGAGGCGGCTCGGACTGCCGCGCGTTGGCGTATTGCCACGCCGGGGACTCCATGCGCGAAGACCCGACGCGCCTACGGGGGTACGCGGTCCGCCGAGGCACTGGCGGGGCGCCGCGCCCGCGCCGTCAGGACCGCGGCGAGGAACAGCAGCAGGGCGATGGCGTTGCCCAGCCCGCCGCCGCGCCGAAGCGACAGCACGCCGGCCAGATCGCCGATGACACGCGCCGCCGCGGTGAGGTGCAAGACCGCGAGCGGCAGGTACAGCACCGGGTGGAAAGGGATGTCGATGCGTGCCACGGCCGGCAAGATGATCGGGGCGTGGGCGAACACCATCGACAGCACGAAGCCGACGAAGACGGCGTGCAAGACGGCATCGTAGATGGGACCCGCGGGGGGTAATCCGGCGAAGACGAGCAGCAACCCGCCGACGCCGAGCCACACGGCGCCGCACAAGACGCCGAGGGCGGCGAAGCGCGGCAGGCCGGTTTGCGCGATCGTGCGGCGGGCGAGGTCGAAGCGCAACTGCCACGCCGCCATGGACGCGAAGATGGCGCCCAGCAGGTCGAGAAAGGGATGCTCCCACCGGATGGCGGCCAGGGCGCAAACGGCGGCCGCAGCGCACAGGAAGCCGAGCCCTGCCGTGGCCCAAGGCGGTGTCGGAGCGAGGCGAGAAAGCTCGAGGCGCTCGGCGATGATGGTCAGGACGAAGAATGCCAGCCACGCCGGCGTCACCCGGTAGAGCGGCCATCCGCATGTCCAGGCGGCCGTCCCGATCGTCAGGACGCCGGAGCCGAGCAGCATGAGCCAGGTGAACAGGGCGGACTGCCGCTGGCAGATCGCGGCGTTGATCGCACAGAGCCACCCGGCCGCCGCGAGCGCGATGAGTCCGCCGACCGGCCACAGCCCGAGCAGCAAGGCGACCGTGGCGGCCGTCCCAAGCGCCGGCGCGACATACGCCCAGCCCGGGCCGAACGCCACGGCGCGCTCGAGCGCGATGACGGTGCCGAACGCACCGAGCACCAACAGCGGCCCGTGCTCCATCGCCCGCGGCCCGGCGAGTGGCACGTTCCAGCCGAGGCGCGTCAGGCCCGCCAGCACGCCGGCGGCGACGGCCACCGCCACGCCGGCCAGCAGCCCGCGCCGGACACGCAGTGCCCCGGAGATCGCGGTCACCTCGATCACATCCACACCCGGACGCGGCGGCGGCGCGCCGCGTCAACTCCCGGTCCACGTCACCGCACCGAGCCTCACCGTTCCCATCCGAGCGCCTGGCGCGCCGCCTCGGACATGCGCTCTGGGCTCCACGGCGGATCCCACACCAGGTTGACCGTCACCGCCTCGATGCCGGGGAGCGCGCCCAGCCGTTGCTCGGCCAGGCGCGCGACGTGCTCGCCGAGCGGACACGCCGAGCTCGTCATCGTCAGCCCGACATCCACCGCCGCGCCGCGAATCTCGATCCCGTAAACGAGCCCCAGGTCGACGACGTTGAGCCCGAGCTCCGGGTCGATCACCTCGCGCAACGCGGCGAGGACGCGTGCGCGCAGTCCCTCTACAGCGCCGGGCCGGTCGCCGTCGCTCATCAGAGTGCCCTACGCCCCCCGGCGCACGGCGCCGGCAGAGAAGGCGTCGAAGAGCCGCCGCGCGGCGCGGCGCGCCGGCTCGGCATGGCGCTCCGTGTCGGCGACGATCTCTGCCGCGTCGATGCCGGCGCGCGCCAGCTCCTTGGCGCTGGCGCGCAGCCAGCCCTGCAGTATGTCGGGGGTCGGCTCGGGGTGGAACTGGAGTGCCAGGTGGGGTCCGTACGTGAAGGCCTGCGGGCCGGCCGGGCTGCGCGCGAGCTGGGTGGCGCCGGCGGGGACCTCGAAGACCTCGTAGTGCCACTGAATCCACGGGCCGGGCGGAATGAGATCGGGGGCCGAGGTCTCGACGGCGAGCCAGCCGATCTCCGGGTGCGGCCCCTTGCGCACCGCGGCGCCGAGCGCGCGGGCCAGCATCTGCCCGCCGAAACAGATGCCGAGCACGGGCACGTCGCGCGCAATCGCGGCGCGCAGCAGGGCCGACTCCGCCGCCACCCAGGGCACGTGCTGGTCGTTCGCCGAGTTGGGCGAACCGAGGGACACGATGAGGTCGAACGCCTCGGGTGCCGGCAGGTCGGGCGCGTCTGGCGCCATCACGCACACCACCTCGAAGCCGCTCTCGGCGGCGCATTCGCCGATCACGCCCGGCAGACCGAGGGTCTCGTGTTGCAGGAAGAGGGCGCGGCGCATCTCAGAAGACCTCGAAGTATTCGCGGTGCTCCCAATCGGTGACGTGGGAGAGGAAGCGTTCGATCTCGTGCTCCTTGATCTGCACGAGGTAGTCGACGAAGGCGTCGCCGAGCGTGCTGCGGAACAGCGCGCTGCGCTTGAGCGCCTCGGTGGCTTCCATCAGGCTGCGCGGCAGGAGCGGTCGCTGCGCATCCACGTACGGCTCGTCGGAGGGCGGCCCGGGATCGATGCGGTGGTCGACGCCGTCGAGCCCGGCCAGGATCTGCGAGGCCATGTAGAGGTAGGAGTTCGCCGCCGGCTCGCCGATGCGGTTCTCGATGTGCGCGTTGGGCCCGTCGCCGGCGATGACCCGGATCATCGCGGCGCGGTTGTCGAGCCCCCAGGTCGCCCGATTGGGGGCCAGCGAGAACGGCTTGTAGCGCTTGTAGCCGTTGATGGTGGGCGTGCTGAAGACGGTCGCGGCGGCGGCGTGGTGCAGGAGGCCGCCGACGAAGTGGCGGCCGAACTCGGAGAGCGGTTGGCCCGGCGCGGCGGCGGTGAACAGGTTGTTGCCGTCCGCGCCGAGCACCGATTCGTGCAGATGCCAGCCGCTGGAGTACAGGTTGGGCAGCCCGGGGCGGCACATGAACGTCGCCAGGTAGCCGTGGCGCCGGCAGACCTGCTTCACGGCGGCGCGAAAGAGGAGCATCGCATCGGCCGAGCCCAGGCCGGGCAGCGGATCGAAGGTGAACTCGCACTGGCCGGGGCCCCACTCGTCCTCCATCGAGCGCAGCGGCAGCCCGACGCCGATCAGGTTGTCGTGCAAGAGCTGCAGGATCGGGTCGATCTCGTCGTTGCGCGATTCGGTCATGTACTGAAAGCCATGCGCGATGACGCTCACCCGCGGCGGGTCGGGCGGCCGGCCGGCCTGCTCCGGCTGCAACATCGGATCCTCGAGCTTGGTGACGTAGAACTCCACCTCGAGCCCGGCGACGTACTCCATGCCGCGCTGGCGCAGCGCCGCGAGCGCGTTGCGCAGCACCTGGCGGGTCGAGAACGGCACCGGCCGGCCGCTGTCGAAGTACATGTCGGACAGCAGCCAACCGGTCTTCGGCGCCCACGGCAGGACGCGGAAGGTGAGCGGGTCGGGGACCAGGATCACGTCCGGGATGCCGGTCATCTCCGGCATGCCGAAGCCGCCGCCCGACTGGAAGACCGGGAAGGCGGGATCGTTGGCGGTGTCGAAGCACAGGATGTCGGAGGGAAAGTCGATGCCGTTGCGCAACGCGTGCGGCAGGTCGTGGGCGGTGAGCGTCTTGCCGCGCAGGATGCCGTGCTGGTCGCCGAACGAGATGCGGATGGTGCGCAGCCCCTCCTCCGCGGCCCGGGCGAGCACCCGCGCGGCGGCGTCGCGCTGTTCGTCGGTCCACAGGTCGTGGGTGGCGACGAAGCCGAGCTTGCCGACGCTCAGATCGTTGAGGTTGACGGCCATCGCCTTCCTTTCTCTTAGCAGGATGCGGAAAAACCCGCCGCTCACCCTTCGACGGGCTCAGGGTGAGCGGAAGCGGTGTTCCGCTCTCCTGAGCCGGTCGAAGGATGAACCCGTCGAAGCATGGGCGAGGTTTTTCGGTATCCTGCTAAAGCACGAACGACAGGTTCTCGAGCCGCTGATCGGACTCGAGCAGGTTGATCATCTTGCGCGCGATCTTCCACTGCGCTGCCTCGCGCCGCAGCACGTGTCCGTACCAACCGGCGAGGGCGCGCTGCACGCCGCGGCGCGATTCGTGGATGACGAACGTCGAGCGCGCGCGCCGCTCGTCGGGCCCCTCCCCCACCCACACCTCGAGGTTGGTGAGCAACCGACAGGTGCGCGACGGCGGCACCTGCGACCAGGCACTGCCGGCGTGCAGGCGGGCGATGCGGTCGAGCAAGCGCCGGCGGTCGTCGAAGGCGAGCGACACCTCGCGCCGCGGCGCGCCGCCGCCCGGCATGGCGGGAATCCAGTACAGGCACTCCGCCGTGAACAACTCGAGCCACTCCTCGAGGCGGCCGGCGTCGAGCAGGCGCGCCTCGCGAAACAGCAGCTGCGCGCAGGCGCGCTGGCTGTCCGCGTCGGCGGCCTCTCCCTCCTGCTGCCAGGCGCGGATATCGCGCTCGAGCAGCGCGTAGTACCCGTCGTCGACGTACAGCGAGACCTGCGACGGATCGCGCGGCAGCGGTGGCGGTTCGCTCATCAACGTATCAGCCTCGTGTGGTAATCGTTCAGCACGAAGAGCGCGAAGCCGTGTGCTTCGTGTCCTTCGTGGTTCTCAGAAGGTCTCGGCTCAGGGTTTACGCCGTGGCGACTCGTCACGTGCGTGGCTCGCGAGCGTGAGCTGGACGTCGGCGTTCATCAGGCGCTTCCACTCCTGCAGGTAGCCGCGCAGCGTGACCTCGTCGGTGACGCGGCCGGTGACCACGCCGCGCTCGTCGACGCGCTCGCGCCCGCTGCGCAGGCCGCGGCTGAGATCGAGCCATTCGATCTCCGGGATTGCCATGCCGCGCTGGCACTCCTCGAAGTTGGCCTGATCGTCCGGCTCGCCGAAGTTCGGAAAGTCCTCCTGCATGCGCATGCGCAGGGTGTTGATCTCGTCCGGCACCCCGTCCTTCACCGTCGTCGCGTACCAGGTCAGACAAGTGTGATCGACCGCGAGCGGCTCGATCACCTGGATCTGGTTGCCGATGATCAACAGGTTCGGGAAGATGTTGAGGTTCATGCCCGCGCCGACGGCGAACTCGAGCAAGCGCGCCGCCTCGGCCTCGCCGTAGCGCGCCCGCAGGCTGGCCGCCAGGGCGTCGCCCCCCGGGATCGGCCGGTCCTGGGCCCACAGCGAGTCGCCCATCGCCGGCCGCTGGTCGAGGAACGTGTGGCCGTGGCCGAGCGACTGCACGTACATCGGCCCGTCGTCGGGATCGCCGGCGAAGTGCGACAGGCTGCGCCCGAAGCCGTAGCGCGCCGTGGTCATCTCCTGGATCGAGCGGTGGGAGAACGGCGCATGGTAGGCGTCGGCGGCGTTGTCGAAGGCCAGCTTCCAGTTGCCGCGATACGCCATCCGGTGCGCGCCGCTGCGCACGACGATCTCGCCCGGGAAGCGGTCCATCCAGCGATCGAGCAGCGGGCGGGCTGCACCGAGATGATCGGTCAAGTCCGGGGCCGCCGCGTTGAGCGTGCCGAAGATGAAGCCGCGGTAGACCTCGACGAACGGCACGGCGCGCAGCGACAGGGCGGCCTTGTCGAGGCCGGCGCCGTAGCCCTTCGGATACGGCACGCCGAGCAGCGTGCCGGCGCAGTCGTAGCTCCAGCCGTGGTAGCCGCAGGTGAAGGTTCGCGCCGAGCCGCTGGGCTGGCGGCACACCGTGGCACCGCGGTGCATGCAGCGGTTGAACAGGGCGTGCAGCTTGCCGTCCTTGTCGCGGCTGAGGATGAGGGGGCGGACACCGAGCGTGCCGAGGCGGAAATCGAACGGGTTCGGCAGCTCGCTTTCGTGCGCCAGGTACACCCACGTGCCGGCGAAGATCTTCGTCATTTCCTCATCGAAGACTGCCGGGTCGGTGTAAATGGCGCGGTGCACCCGATCCGCCTGCACGAACGCATCCCATCGCCCGGCGGGCGGGCGCGCTCTCAGCAGCTCGGTCTTCGCTCTCGCCATGGCTCTCCCTCACCGGCTCGGCCGGAGGCCCGCCGGGCGGGCCGACAGCGACCGCACCGCGGCCGCGATCCTCGCCGCCGAGGGCAGCCAGGCCTCCTCGAGCGCGGGCGAGTACGGTACCGGGCTGGCCGGGGGGCTGACGCGGCGCGCCGCGCCCGGGTGCACGAGCCCTTCTTCGAGCGCCCACGCCAGCACCTCCGCCGACCAGCCGCTGCCGCCGGCCGATTCGTCGACCGCCACCAGCCGACCGGTGCGCGTCAACGACTCGGCCAGCGTGTCGCGGTCGAGCGGGGCCAAGGTGCGCAAGTCGATCACCTCGACGTCGAGGCCGTCCGCTCCCAGTGCCTCGGCCGCGGCGAGACTGCGCGGGAGCATGAGACCGCAGCTCACCACGGTCGCCGCCCCACCGCGGCGCACGACCGCCGCGCGGCCGAGCGGAATCACCTCGGCGTCGGGGCCGCTTGGCCCCTTGATGAAGTAGAGCGCCTTGGGCTCCAGGAAGCACACCGGCCCGTCGTCGCGGATGGCGGCCTTGAGCAGGCCCTTGGCATCGCGCGGACACGAAGGGACGACGACCTTGAGGCCGGGGATCTGCGCCAGCCAGCTCTCGATCGCCTGTGAGTGCTGGGCGCCGAACGACACGCCGGCGCCGCCGGCGGCGCGCAGGACGATCGGCAGGCCGTCCCCCTGGCCGCCGCTCTGGTAGCGGAACTTGGCGATCTGGTTCACCACCTGGTCCCAAGCGACGGCAAAGAAGTCGGCGAACATCAGATCGAGCACCGGGCGCAGGCCGTTCAGGGCCGCGCCGAGCGCCATGCCGGTGATGGCGATCTCGGAGATCGGCGTGTCCCAGACGCGCTGGCCGCCGAACTCCTCCCACAGCCCCTGGGTCACCTTGAAGACGCCGCCCGCCTTGCCGACGTCCTCGCCGAAGAGCACGACGCGCTCGTCGCGTCGCATCTCCTCGGCCAGCGCCTCGCGCACGGCGGCCGCCAAGGTGAGGTCAGGACCAGTAGACATCCCGTGCGACCTCGTCGGCGGAGGGCAGCGGCGCCGCCAGCGCCGCCGCGGTGGCGCGCTCGATGCGCTCGCTCACCCGCGCGGCCAGCGCGGCCTGCGCCGTCGCGTCGAGCAACCCGTCCTCGATCAACTGCGTCTGCCAGCGCGCAATCGGATCGCGGCCCAGCCACGTCGCCACTTCGTCCTTCGGGCGGTACGCCCCCGGGTCGCCGCGCGAGTGCCCCTTCTGGCGGTAGGTCTTCATTTCCAGCAGCGTCGGCCCGCCGCCGCCGACCGCCAGGGCGCGGGCTCGCAGCGCAGCCTCGTACACCGCCGCGATGTCGTTGCCGTCGACGATCTCACTCGGCAGCGCGTAACTGGCGGCCCGCTCGGCGAGATCGGCGACCGGTGTCGACGCGGCCAGCGGCGTGTACTCGCCGTAGAGATTGTTCTCGCAGACGAATACCAGCGGCAGTTTCCACACCGCGGCGAGGTTGAGCGTCTCGTGAAAGGCGCCGATGTTGGTCGCGCCGTCGCCGAAGAAGGTGAAGGCCACCTGCGAGGTGGCGCGGATCTTCGCCGCCCAGGCGGCGCCGGCGGCCACCGGCAGACCCGCGCCGACGATGGCGAACGACCCGAGGATGCCGCGCGGCAGGTCGGTCAGGTGCATGGTCCCGCCGCGCCCGCGGCAACAGCCGGTGGCGCGGCCGAGGATCTCCGCCAGCGCCGCCTCGGGCGACATGCCCCAGGCCAGGCAATGCCCGTGTCCGCGGTAGGTGCAGGTCATCACGTCGCCGGGCCGCGCGGCCTGCGCCGCGCCCACCGCCACCGCCTCCTGCCCGGAGCAGAGATGCGTCGTGCCCTTGAACGCGCCCTGGGCGTACAAGTCCGAGACGCGGTCCTCGAAGGCGCGGATGAGCAGCATGTCCTCGAGCCAGCGCAAGCCGTGGCGCGACATCATGCGCCTCCCCGGCCGGGTGATGAGGCGCAGCGCACGCTGCTACGACCGTTCGGGGACTCGGACCTCATCGCGCCATCGGATCCTTGCACTGCGACCCGGAGAGCCGCGGGCATAGAGCGGTCGTCTGCCGCTGTCAACAACGTCGAGACGCGCCGCAGAGCGAACCGCCACGGCGGTTCTCGGCGGTGTGCATCAAGGGTTCGCCGGCGGGCTTGACGGTCGCCGTCCGCTGCGCCATGGGGCCTGCGTGGGCCAGATCGAGAAACGCGGCGACGTGTTGTGGTCGGGCGACAACCCGCTCATCGTGCTGAAGGACACGGCGGAAGGACCGGATCGCACCGCGATCGCCTTCTTTCGCGTCGACTACTCGCCTGCCGGCCCCGGCAACGCCGCCTTCGTGATCGCCGATGTACCGGCGGGCCGGGTGTGCGCCTGTTACACCGATCACGCGCCGCTCGGCACCTGGCTGCGCGACGAGATCGTCGGCACGTTGCCGGAGTTCGCCGCGCACCGGCTCAACGCCATGGCCATCCGCCATGGCCGCTTTACGCAGTTGGCGAGCGCGACGGCGCGCACCGTGCTGATCGGCACGGACGAGGGCGAGATCCGCCTCACCTGGGATCAATTGGAGCCGCCGTTCAACCTGCGCGTGCCGGTGGGGACCATCGCCTCCATTCCGTACGATCTCGAGACCATGGTCTACCGCGCCCGCCGCGCCGAGGTGGTGTGCAATGGCGCGCCGAGCCGCGGTCAGGTGATCCGCGCGGCCGACGGCGGCAGCAGCGCCTTTCTCGCCCTGAACGAGACCTGGTACCGTCCGCGCCGGTGAGACCCCTGGGAGGGTTGCTGCCATGGCAGACCTGCTGATCGACAACGCCACCATCCTGACGATGGATCCCGAGCGGCGCATCATCCCCAACGGCTACGTGGCGGTCACCGGCAACCGCATCGAGCGCATCGGCAGCGGCCGCCCAGAGGGGCCGCCGGCCGCGCAGCGCATCGACGGCAAGGGCGGTGTGGTGGCGCCGGGCTTCATCAGCACCCATCAGCACATCGGCGACGCGCTGGTGCGCGGCGGACTCGAGCAGGACCGCAACCTCTTCGACTGGTTCCTCAACGTCTATTACGGCGCGCTGGCCGCCTACACCACCGAGGACTGCAAGATCGCGGCGCGCTTGAACCTCGCCGAGGCGATCCGCGCCGGCGTCACCACCATCAACGACAATTGGGGCATCAACACCGGCGACGAGCTGCAGCGCGTCGACGAGTGCGCCGAGGCGGCGCTCGAGGTCTATCGCGAGGCCGGCATTCGCATCATCTTCGCCCGCATGTTCGTCGACGACATGCCGCCGTACTGGGGACCGCTGCTCGACAACTTGTTCCGCAAGGTGCCGGGCTTGAAGCTCGACCGACGGACGATCGCCGAGGACACCGACCGCGTCCTGACCTCGATCGAGGGCCTGATGGCCAAGCACCACGGCTCGGCCAACGGACGCATCCGCACGGCGCCGTCGCCGATGTTGCCGCAGTGCGCGAGCCCGGAGGCGCTGCGCGGCTCGCTCGAGCTGGCGCGCCGCTTCGACACCGTGGTGCCGATCCACGTCTGCGAGTCGAACATGGATGCGCGCGTGTTCAACGAGACCTGGGGCGGGCTGAGCTGCACCGACTACCTGAACAACCTCGGCTTCCTCGACTCGCGCGTCCTAGCGGCGCACTGCGTGTGGTTGAACGATCGCGACATCCGGCTGCTCAAGGTCAACGACGTCAAGGTGGCCCACAACCCGAGTACCAACATGTTCCTGGCCTCCGGCATCGCGCACATCCCGCGCATGATCATGAGCGGCATCACCGTCGGCCTCGGCATCGACGACACCACGACCGGGTGCAACGTCGACATGCTGCGCGAGATGCGGCACGCGGCGCTGTTGCACAAGGTCGCCAACCTCGACGCCGGCGCCATGACCTCGGAGAAGGTCCTCGAGATGGCGACCATCGACGGGGCCCGCGCCATCGGCCTGGAGAAGGACATCGGCTCGCTCGAGGTCGGCAAGAAGGCCGACCTCATCCTCTTCGACACCGACCGACCGCACTGGTATCCGCGCCATCACCTCGCCTCGGTCATCGTCTACCAGGCCCACCCCGATGACGTGCGCACGGTGGTCATCGACGGCAACGTGGTCATGCGCGACCGCGTCCTGAGCTGGCTGGATCCGGACGCCGAGCGCGGCCTGTGCGAGACGGCGCAGCGCGCCTCGGAGGCCATGGTGGAACGCGCCGGTCTGCAGTTCTTGAAGCAACGCGGCTGGCAGAGCCTCGGCCGCTGGTAGTCACTTCGCATGACGGAGGACACGAACATGGCAGCGAATCTCGCGATGGCGACCGGTAATGGCGACGTCCTCGCCCGCACGCGCGCCGAGCTCCTCGAGGCGCGTCACCTGCCCGGTTGGTTCTACACGTCGCCCGAGATGTTCGAACAGGAGATCGAGAAGATCTTCATGAAGGACTGGCTGTGCGTCGGGCGCGTCGAACAGTGGGCCAAGCCCGGTGACTTCCGCGCCATGCGCATCGCCGGCGAGCCACTGCTGGTCTGCCGCGACGAGCAGGGCCGGCTCGGCGCCTTCTCCAACGTCTGCCGGCACCGCGGCGTCGAAGTCGCGATGGGCCAGGGCAACCAGAAAGAATTCACCTGCCCCTACCACGGCTGGGTCTACGACCTCGAAGGCAAGCTGGTCGGCGCGCCGTACAACGGCGGCGTCAACTACGATTTCCGCAACTGCCGCCTCGCCAGCGTGCAGCTCGACACCTGGGGCGGCTACGTCTTCGTCAACTTCGACCCCAAGGCCGCCGGCCTGCAGAAATTCCTCGCGGGCGACGAGGGCGTGCACAAGGCCGAGGCGCTGTTGCATCCCGAGCGCACGCGCATTTGCGACGAGTACGTCTTCGACATCGAGTGCAACTGGAAGTTCATCCCCGAGAACCTGATGGACATCTACCACGCCAAGGTGGTGCACGGCATGTCGTTCGCCAAGCACTTCACCATGGAGGGCTTCCCCTTCCAGCTCAGCCAGAACGGCCGTTACCACGCCGAATACGAGAGCCTCACCATGACGCCGGACGGCGTCATCCTCTTCGGCCCGATGCCGTGGCTGCGCGACAAGCACGACCGCTTCGCCTTCACCTTGTTCATCGCCCCGACGCTCAACATCTTCGGCCGCCAGGATATGATCCAGCCGTGGCTCACCACACCGCTGGCGCCCGATCGGACGCGGGTCACCATCTGGACGCAGATTCCCGAGGAGCACTTCGCCGCCCCGGCCTTCGAGCAGAAGACCGAGATCATCAAGAACTTCATCCGCCTGGTGGCGGCGGAGGACGGCGCGATGCTGCGCTCGCTGCAGAACGGCGTGCGCTCGCGGGCCTTCACCCCGGGGCCGACGGTCGGCCTCGAGAAGGGCATCCACCACCTGCTCAACCACTACCTCGACCGCATGCTCGGCCCCGAGGCCGGGCGGCACGCGTGAGCGCCATGGCAATCGATATCGCCTACCGCAGCGCCCTCGACCTGCAGCGCGCCATCCGCGCCAAGGAGATCTCGCCGGTCGAGGTGGTGCAGGCCGCACTCGATCGCGCCACGGCGCTCGAGCCGAAGTTGAATAGCTTCGTCACCATGACGCCGGAGCTGGCACTCGACGCCGCGCGCCGGGCCGAGCGCGCCATCGCCGGCGGGAAGGCGGCCGGTGCGCTGCTCGGGTTGCCGGTGTCGGTGAAAGACGTCATCCCGGCCGAAGGCGTGCGCTTCACCTTCGGTTCGCGCGCCTTCGCCGAGAACGTCGCGACCTTCGACGCCCCCGTGGTCGAGCGGCTGAAGGCCCAGGGCGCCTGCCTGATCGGCAAGACGACGACCAGCGAGTTCGGCTGCAAGGGGGTCGGCGACTGCCCGCTCACCGGGGCGACGCGCAACCCGTGGAACCTGGCGACGACGTCGGGCGGGTCGAGCGCCGGCGCCGCGGCCAGCGTCGCGGCCGGGATCACGCCGTTTTCGATCGGCACCGACGGCGGGGGCTCGATCCGCATCCCCGGCTCGCTCACCGGCCTGTTCGGCATCAAGCCGCAGTTTGCGCGCATCCCGCTCTACCCCATCAGTGCCGCGCCGACGCTCGCCCATGTCGGCGTGCTGTCGCGCACCGTGCGCGATGCCGCGCTCCTGCTCGGCGCCGTCGCCGGCTTCGATCGGCGCGACGCCTTCTCGGTGTCCGAGCCGGTGCCCGATTTCCTCGCCGCCTGCGAACGACCCGCCAAGGGGTTGCGGGTCGCCTGGAGCCCGACCTACGGGTACGCGACGTGCGATCCGGAAGTCGCCGCCATCGCCGAGCGGGCGGCGCGCCGCTTCGAGGAATGCGGTTGTCGGGTCGAGCTGGTCGAGACCGTCATGGAGACCGATCCGGTCGACATCTGGACCAGCGAGTTCTACGGCGGCATCGGCACCCGCCTCGGGCACTTCGTACGCCAGTCGCCCCACCTGCTCGATCCGCCCGTGGTCGAGATTCTGTCCCACGCCCTCGAACAGTCGCTGGAGAGCTACCTCTTGAAGCTGTTCGAGCGCTACGCGCTGCGCGACAAGATGCGCACCTTCTTCGACACCTACGATCTGCTGCTCAGCCCGACCCTGCCGGTGCCGGCCTTCGACGTCTTTCGGGACGTGCCGCCGAGCCTGCCGGAGCGGAACTTGGTGTCGTGGGTGTACTACACCTATCCGTTCAACCTCACCGGCCAGCCGGCGGCCTCGATTCCCGCCGGCTTCACCAAGGCGGGGCTGCCCGTCGGCCTGCAGATTGTCTCGCGGATCAACGCCGAGGTGGACATCTTCCGCGCCGCCGCCGCCTTCGAGGCCGTGCAGCCCTGGGCCGCGCGCCTTCCGTCCCTTTGAGAGGTTGCTAGGTTGCTAGGCTGTCAAGTTGTTAGGTCAGAGGAACCTCACAACCTAACAACTAACAACCTGACAACCAACGACTTTTCCGCGCGGGTGCTGCGCCCGCGATCAGCCACGGCGGGCGGCGCGGAGCGCCGTCAGGATCTCGTCGCGCGGCAGCACGTCGGCGTACTTCTGCGCCATGTCGAAGAGGTTCGCTTCGTGCGGGCCGAGGGCGCGATCGCCGACGCAGTCCTGGGCGACGATCGGGCGGAAGCCCCAACCCAGGGCATCGACGACGCTCGCCCGCACGCAGCCGCTCGTCGTGCAGCCGGTGACGATCAGCGTGTCCACCCCGCGCATCGTCAGCCACCCAGCGAGCTCGGTGCCGAAAAACGACGACGCGTTGCGCTTGGCCACCACCAGTTCGCCCTGACGCGGTTTCAGTTGCGGCACGACGTGCGAGGCGGGGTTGCTCTCGGTCAGGGTCGGAAGTGCCGGAACCTTCTTGCAGAAGAGGTTCGCGTCGCTGCCATCCTCGGCGAAGACGATGCGCGAAAAGGCCACCGGGAGTGTCATCTCCCGGCAAGCCGCGAGCAGGCCGACCGTGCGCTCGATCGCCGCGCCGATGTTGCCGCCGCCGAACTGATTCGGGTCGTTGAAGCCGTTGACGAAGTCGACGACCAGCAACCCGGCCTGCCGGCCGATGCCCAGCCCCTTGCCGAAGCCCTGACGCACATAGACCGCTGATTCTGGTTCGTTCATACCGGCCTCCTTAGCACTCCGCGCGAGGCGGACAAACCGCCTCGCCGCCTCGGTCCGCGTTCACCACGTTGCCGTCGCCACGGCCGCCGCGATCGCATCGCGCTGCTGCTCCTCGTCGAAAACGGGGTTGAGGACGACCAGGCTCGCGCCGGCAGCGCGGATCTCGCGCAGCGTGGCGACGAAGGCCTCGGCCTCACCGGCAAAGGCGACCTGATCGGCGAGATCGGGCTTGCCGTAGAAACTCCCGAACCACTCCCGCAAGCGGCCTTGCGCGCGCGAGCGGTCGCGGTCGAGCGCCAGGTACAGGCGCTTGGCGATCGGAAACCCCTCGCGCCCGGCCGCCGCGGCGAGCTCGCGCACCGTGGCAGCATGGTCGCGGAAGGCCGCCATCGAGGTCGACCCGGCGCCGATCCAGCCATCGCCGAGCGTCACCGCACGGCGCAGTCCCGCTGCGGTCTTCCCGCCGATCCACAGCGGCGGGTGCGGCGTCTGTCGCGGGCGCGGATCGATCACCACATCGCGAAAGCGCCAGCACTCGCCCGCAAAGGTCGCGCGTTCGCTGGTCCAGACAGCGCGCAGGATCTCGATACTCTCGCGGTAGCGGCGCCCGCGTTCGGCGCGCGGAAAGCCGAACCCCTCATCCGGCTCGTCGCCGCCGAAACCGACGCCGACATCCAGCCGCCCGCCGCTCAACTGATCGAGTGTCGCCAGGCTCTTGGCGAGGACGAGTGGGCTGTAGAAGGCGGTCAGCAGCACGGCCGTCCCGAGGCGTAGGCGCCGCGTGTGCGCCGCCGCGAAGCTCAGCACGGTCAGCGGCTCGAGGCAGCCGATCGCGCCGGTGATGCGATCGAGCGTCCACACACTATCGAACGGTCCCGCCTCCGCGGCCCGACAGAAACGCCCCAGCGCCGCCGGATCGACGGCGGCGCCGCCGGTAAACACCTGCGGCAGCGCCAGGCCGAATCGCAGCGGAGCAGTCGGTGTCGCGGGCATGAGCGAGCGACCATAGCGTCTTCGCCGCCCTCGTGCACGCCCGGCGCCGCCGGCGCCAGCCGCGGCCGAAGAGCCGCGGACGGGGTGAGAGGCGCCGCTCCCTTGCCTCGCGTTGAGCCCGGCTGGTAAGAGGCGCGCGGGTGGGGCCGTGACGCAGGGGCGTTGTCGAGGCGACAACAGGCGGCGTTGCGACGGGTGAGCCAGGCACCGACGGTTGGCGTCGACGGCGAGACCGCGACATTCGAGCGGATCAGGATGGGAGGCGCAGCGATGGCATGGGTGAGACTCCGGTGGGTGGCACTCTCTCTGATCTTGGTGGTGACGATCGCGAATCCACCTTCCACGCTGGCCGCTGACCGAGCGGAGCTCGAACAGAATGCGCAGCAGGCGCTGCAGAGCCTCTACGCGAACAATCGAGTCGCGCGGCTGCTCAAGCCGAGTGTCGTCGCCGCCTTGGTCTTCCCGAACATGCTGAAGGCCGGCTTTCTGTTCGGCGGCCAGATCGGCGAAGGCGTGCTGTTCAAGAACGGCAAGGCGGTGGGCTACTACAATTCGGTCGCCGGATCGTACGGCCTGCAGGCCGGCGCCCAAGTCTTCGGCTATGCGCTGCTCTTCATGAACAAGGAGGCGCTCAAGTACCTCGACCAGAGCGACGGCTGGGAGGTCGGCGTGGGGCCGAGCATCGTGGTGGTCGACGAGGGAATGGGCAAGTCGATGACCAGCACGACGATTACCCAGGATGTCTACGCCTTCATCTTCAATCAAAAGGGTCTCATGGCCGGCATTGGCATCCAGGGCTCGAAGATCACCAAGATCGACCAGTAGCGTGCCGCCGCAGAACGGAGCCACCGCGATGTTGAACGCCCGTCTCTTGTTCGCCGCCATCCTCGTCATGGCCGTGTCCAGCGCCGTCGTTCGAGCCGAGCAAGCCGACAAGGCCCTCCCCTCGTCGTCGAACCTGGCCATCCTGCTCGACACCATTCGCGCCAACCGCAAGGCGCTGGTGGCCGCCAACCTCACCCTCAGCCAGGAGGAAGCGGCGCGGTTCTGGCCCTTGTACGACCGCTACCAGCAGCAGATGAAGCCGGTCGGAGAACGGCAGGCAGCCTTGATCCAGGAATACCTGGCGCACTTCAGCGACCTCTCCAACGACCGGGCCCTCCAGCTCGTCGGGGACTATCTCACCAACGAGGCCGATCGCATCAAAGTCCGGCGGGAGTTCATCGATGAGGCTGCGAAGGTCCTTCCGGGGCGGACCGTGGGCCGGCTCTTCCAGATCGAGAACAAGATGGATGCCGTCGTGCGCTACGAGCTCGCAGCGCGGATCCCGGTGATCGACGAGACCCCCGCGACCGGGCAGAAGTAGCCCGGGCCGGTGGTGAGTCGGCGGAATCACCTCGCAGCGCTCGATCTGTGGCGCTGATCGGACAGAGGACTTTCAAAACCGAGCCGCCGAGTAGGCAGAGCAGGCGGTTGAAAAACACGTTCCGCCCACCTCCTCGACGGGCTCAGGGCAGGTCCTGAGCCCTGAGGTCGTCGAAGGGGCGAAGGGTGAGCGGAACGCTTTGTGCCACAAGCTGT
>CAYYWP010000066.1:0-21199 GCA_964475125.1 uncultured Binatia bacterium (SeqCode)
TACTGTGAAGTCCTGGTGGATGAGGGCATTCCCGATCACTTCCCGAAGTGGCCGGCTCGATGAAGAAAAGCACGTGACCGGTGACCAGTGACCGGTTCGGAAGGGTCCCTGACCGGTCACCGGTCACTGGTGACTGGTCACGTCTCTCGTTTACGGCCCGAAACATTCGAGCACCTCGAGCTCGCCGCCGCGCTGCACGGCGCGGTACTTGTCCCAGAACGAGGCATCGATGCGGCGCAAGCTGCGGCGGGTCGAATCCTTGCGGTAGCGGCGCAGGTGTGCCGGGCCACCGTTGTAGACGGCGTAGGTGGCGCGCGCCAGGTTGTCGATCCCGCCGGTGACCGTGTGCTCGCCTTTGGCGACGGCGTAGTCGCGCAGGTAGTGGAGAAGGATCTCGGCGCCGGCGCCGGCGTTGTAGCCGATATCCTGCTGCAGGGCGGTGGGCTCGTAGAAGCCGCGCCAGACGCGCGGCAGGACCTGCATGATGCCGACCGCACCGGCGGACGACCGGATCGGGCGGACGCGGCCATCGACGCGCACGAACTGGCGCCAGCAGCTCTCCTTCCATGCCGTCGCCAGCACCAGCCAGCGATAGACCTCGTGGAACTTGGCGTTCAGCGCCTGGCGCGCCAGCATCTCGGCTGCGGTGTCGTTGAGCAGGCTGCGCACCAGCGGCAGGTATTGGGGCGCGTCGCTGCGGTTGGGCACCCAGCGGTTGAGCCGCGCCACCAGATCGTCGCTCGCCCAGGCGCGCGCCACCCAACTCCAGCTGAGATCGGCGTCGGCGCTTGGCGTCGGCGGTGGGAGCGGCGGGGCGAAGCCGAAACGCTGGCGCAACTCGGGGTCGACGGCATCGCTGAAGGCCAAGGGGTCGACCGCAGTGGTCGGCGCGATCATCCGCGCCAGCCGGCGCAGGCCGTCGGCCGAGAGGTCGAGGCCGCTCGCCGGGCCGAGGTCATCGACGGCGCGCAGCGCGTCGGCGGCGGTGATGAAGCTGAGGTAGTGCAGCGCGCTCTCGCCGGGCAGGCCGAGGCTGATCTCGCGCAGCACCGGGGCCAGGCGCGTCCAGGCGCTGAAGAACAGCGGTCGGATCGGATCGGGCGCCCCGGCGTGCGCCGGTGCCAGCGCCTCCACCAGCTCGTAACGCGCCTCGATCAGCACGTCGAGCAGCGCCTGGCGTTGCCCGTCGAGGCGGGCGTCGCCGGCCGCCTGCTTGACGACGAAGGTGAGGAAGGCATCCCAGTGCTCCCAGGCGGCGTTCCAGCGCGCCAGTTCCTCGGCGCTCAAGGTCGGCTCGGGGCCGGGCGGTAGGTCCTCCTCGGCCAGGGTCTGCTCCGGAACCTCGAGGTGGAGGTCGACGCGCACGCCGCTGGCTTCGACTTGTACGCCGGCCACGCGCAGGGAGTCGACGACCGCCTGGGCGCGCGCCCCGTCATCGCCCGGCAGCACGGTGGGCAGCAGGGCGCGCAGCTCGTCCAACGGCTGGCGGAAATCGATTGCCACGGCCTCGAAACGCGGATGCACGTAGGCCTTCACCCAATCCCACAACGTGCCGGTGACGCGCTTGCGGCCGCCCTCGCCGTAGAGATTGGAGTCGACGACGCGAAAACGCACGATCGGCGCGCCCGGGTCGAGCGCCGCCTCCTCGAGCACCTCCACCGTGCCGCGCCAGTCGATGACGTTGAGGCAGCGCTCGCCGATCGCCGTGCCGAGGCGCGCCACGCCGTCGCTCAGCACGCGCAGCCGCGCGCCGGCGGCATCGACGCGCGGGTTCGAGAGCGTCAGGACATTACAGCCGGAGCCGTCGTCCCACACCCGCGCCGTCTGATCGGGCCCGGTGTACACCTGCGCCACCAGCAATTGGCGCAGAAAGGCGTGATCGATGTGCAACGGCACGTCCACGGCGCGCGTCGCACCGTGCGCGGGCAGGGCGAGGAGCGCCAGGAACGCTGCGCAGAGCAGCCACACGGCGTTGACTATACCGGGCTTCGCGCCGGAATTCTCCAATCCGGCAGGCTGGTACATGGGGGCCACCGAATCCTCGGCGCAAGCGGTAGCGGCGGGATCCGTGCCCGCCGGCGGCGCAGCGCGCCGGCCGGTGGGGCGGTGGCGCGGCGATCCGTGTGAAAGGGGGCTTTGGCCCGCTATCGTTCCACCGTGATCCGTCCGGGCTCGCCGCTGACTATTTCGCCGATGATGGCGTGTGCCGGGGTGCCGCGGGTGGTGAGCTCGCGCACCAGGGTGTCGGCGCGCTCGGCGGCGACGGCGATGAGCAGTCCGCCGGAAGTTTGGGCGTCGGCGAGCAAGAGCTGGTCGATCGCGCCGACGCCGGCCTCCCACCGGCAGGTCTTGGCAGCGGTGGCCAGGTTGCTCTTCGACCCACCGGGGATGAAGCCGCGCGCTGCCAGGTCGCGTGCGCACGCGAGCAGCGGCACGGCGCCGACCTGCAGGCGCGCCGCGGCGCCGCACGCGAGCAGGAGGTTGCACAAGTGACCGAGCAGGCCGAAGCCGGTGACGTCGGTGGCGGCGCGCGCGCCGGCGGCGAGCGCGGCGTCCTTGGCGGCACGGTTGAGCGTCAGCATCAGTTGGGTGACATGCGCCAGCTCCGCCGCGGGCAAGACCTGGTTCTTGATCGCTTGCGAGGCGATGCCCAAGCCGAGCGGCTTGGTCAGCACCAACGCGTCGCCCGGCCGCGCCTCGGTCTGGGCGAGGACGTGCGCCGGGTCGACGGTGCCGAGCACGCACAGTCCGTATTTGAGCTCGGCGTCCTTGACGGTGTGACCGCCGACCACCGCGCAGTTCGCCTCGGCGGCCTTATTGCGCCCGCCACGGAAGATGCGCTCCAGTACGCTGAGCGGCAGCTGCTCGGCTGGGAATCCACACACGGCCAACGCCGCCTGCGGCTCGCCGCCCATGGCGTAAACGTCGCTGATGGCGTTGGCGGCGGCGATGGCGCCGAAGGTCTCGGGATCGTCGACGATCGGAGTGATGAAGTCGACGGTGAAGATGAGCGCACCTCCGCCGGGCGGTCTCAACACCGCCGCATCCTCCATCGCGCCGCCGGTGGGCGGAACCCACGGGTGCGGCAGGGGAGCGAGCTGTTTCAGGACCTGAACCAGGTCCTCAGCGCCGAGCTTGCGGGCTCAACCGCCGGCCTGGACCAGACTGGTCAGGCGGATTTCGTCGGACATAGTCTCCTTCGCCGGAACGCGGAACGATTCGGCGCGCACCGGCCCCGCGCGTCCGTTATCGCTTCACGCGCGGCGGAACAACCCGCCAGAGGAGGGCGTCCTTCACCGGCGGTCAATCGAGCTCGGCCTCGACCCGGCGCAACTCCGCCTCCGAGCTGGGCTGGGGGCCGGTGAAGCGGTGGCGGGCGTCGATGGCCCAGTAGAGACCCATGAAGACGATCAGGGCGCCGAGCGACCAGCCGGCCAGCTCATTAGGTGGGATCGAGAACAGCAGGGTGATGAAAGCGACCCAGGCGATGGCGACGAGGTTGAGCGGAATACCCCAGCGGCCGAGGCTCCACGGCGCGATCGCCGGCGTAGTGAACTCACCCCGGGCGCGCAGCTTGTTGCGCAGGTTGAGCCAGATGGGCAGGGCGTAGGCGATGTAGAGCGCCGTGGTGCTGATGGCCACCACCACGGAATAGAGGGCAGCGTAGACGGTCAACAGCACGGCCAGCCCGCTGGTGATGACGATCGCCCACACGGGCGTGCGCCAGTGATGGTGCACGCGCCGAATCAGACGGTAGCCGGGCATGCCGCCGTCGCGCGCGAAGGCAAACCACATGCGGCTCATGCTGGTGATCGAGGACAGGCCGCACAGCCACATGGCGACGCCGATGATGACGGCGACGACGTGCGCCGCCAGCGGGGGGAGATTGGCGTAGGCGAGGTAGAGCACGGCCGGCGCGTTGGCCGGATCGACGGTGGCGGCGACGTCGGGCACGTGCAGGGTGAAGATGATCAGCAGCGCATAGCCGACCACGGCCGACACCGCCACGGACAGAAACACGCCCCAGGCGCTGTTGAGGCGGGCCATGACGGTTTCCTCGGCGACGTGCGCCGAGGCGTCGTAGCCGGTGTACGTCCACTGCGCCTGCAACAGTCCGAGCACGAAGGCCAGCGCGATGCCTCCGGAGGCGTAAAGCCCGTGCAAGCCTGGGAGATCGAGCATGAAGGAATCCATGGTGAACGGCCCGACGGCGAAGGTGGCGCCGAGGGCGCCGGGGTCGACCGTCCGGACGGACTGGAAGAGGAAGCCGAACGGCTGCACGCGCGTCCCGAGGGTGAGCAGCAGCGCGGCGATGAGCAGCACGCCGCCGATGTGCCAGTAGACGCTGAGGTCGTTGAGGCGCGCCGTGAGGCGGATGCCGAAGACGTTGATCAGCACCTGTGGGATCATGATCACCACCATGGCGATGACGGTGGCGCCGACGTCCGTCGGCAGGGTCGTGCCGCCGATGCGGTTGACGGCGCCGACGATGTAGCTGGCCGCCGCGTAGTCGATGCCGGCGGTGATGGTGATCTGGCCGATCATGTTGAACCACGCCGTTACCCAGGCCCAGCGGTGGCCGCCCAGGCGGTGCGCCCAGAAATAGAGCCCGCCGGCGGTCGGGTAGGCCGAGGCGAGCTCCGCCATCGAGGCCGCGACGCAGAGCGTGAAGAGGCTGACCAGGGGCCAGCCGAAGGTGTTGATCACCGGCCCGGCGAACTGCAGGCCGTAGCCGAAGAGCTGAACGGCGCCGGTGAGGATCGAGATGATCGAGAACGAGATGGCGAAGTTGGAGAAGCCGCCCATCTCGCGGTAGAGCTGCTGCGCGTACCCGAGCGCATGCAGGTCGCGCATGTCTTGGCGGATGAGCTCCGCGCGGCGCGCATCGTCCGTCAAGGTCCGTCCTCCGCGCGCAGCGATGGCATAGACCGGCGTCAGTCGGCAAATCCGGCGCGCGCTTGCCGGTCGCGCACCGCGCGCGATAGGTTCTGCCAGACCGTCTCAGCGAGGAGGGTTCGCGATGGCTGACCAAGCCCGGGTCGAGGCGTTCGTGCACCAGGCGCTGGGGGACATCGGCGGGGCGTTGACGGCGGCCCTGGTGGTGGTCGGTGACAAGCTCGGGCTGTACCGCGCCATGGCCAGTGCGGGTCCACTGACCTCCGCCGAGCTGGCGGCGCGCACCGGTACGGCGGAGCGCTGCGTGCGCGAGTGGCTGGCGGCGCAGGCGGCGGCCGGGTACGTCGAGTACGATGCCGCCAGCGGCCGCTTCACGTTGCCGGCGGAGCAGGCAGTGGCGCTGGCCGACGAGAGCAGCCCGGCCTTCGTGGTGGGCGCATTTCAGGCCATGGTCGCGGCGATGCGCGCTGCGCCCCAGGTGACGGCGGCGTTTCGCAGCGGCGGCGGGGTCGGTTGGCACGAACACGATCCAGACCTCTTCGTCGGGACCGAGCGGTTCTTCCGCCCCAGTTACAACATGCATCTCGTCGTTGCCTGGATCCCCGCCCTCGACGGCGTGCGCGACCAGCTCGCGGCCGGCGCGCGCGTCGCCGACGTCGGGTGCGGGCTGGGTGCGTCGACCATCATCATGGCCCAGGCCTTCCCACGCTCGACCTTCGTCGGCTTCGACTACCATGCCCCCTCCATCGAGCGCGCCCGCGAGCGCGCGGCAGCCGCAGGGGTGAGCGACCGGGTGCGTTTCGAGGTCGCGACGGCGAAGGCGTATCCCGGCACCTACGACTTCGTCACCTGCTTCGACTGCCTGCATGACATGGGCGACCCCGTCGGCGCGGCGGCGCACGTGCGCGAGTCGCTCGCCGACTCCGGCACCTGGATGCTGGTCGAGCCGCGCGCCGGCGACGCCGTGGAGGAGAACCTCCATCCGCTCGGGCGCGTGTTCTATTCGGTCTCGACGCTGGTCTGCACGCAGGCGTCGCTGGCGCAGGAGGTCGGCGCGGCGCTCGGCGCGCAAGCCGGCGAGGCGCGCTTGCGCGAGGTGGCCACAGCGGCCGGCTTTTCCCACTTCCGGCGCGCCACCGAAACGCCCTTCAACCTGGTCTTCGAAGCCCGGCCGTAGCGCACCCGCTGGATCCGCGCTCAACCGCTACAGTCCGTGGGAGACCCTGCAGCACCTGGTGGACGAAGGGCTGGTGTCGTGAGGGCCGGCTTCCGCGTCACGGGCCCGGTTCGGCGCGGTGCACGCCCCCTCCGAGCGTTCGCAGCAGTGCCCTGGCGATGCGCCGTGACAGGCCGCGCGGGAGCGCGCGCAAGGCGTGCAGTCGGGCGATGCGCCGGCGGAAGTCGGGAAGCTCGCGTGCCAAGGCCGCGCGCGCGAACGCCCCGGCGACCTGGGCGCCGTGCATCACTCCCTCTGCGCCACTGCGGTACCAGCGCAGCGCCAAGACGTGCGTGAACGCCGGCTCTGGATAGCGCCCAGTGGCGCGATTGGCGTCGCGCAGGCGTTCGAGCCACTGTCTGCCTGCCTCGAACCGCTCCGGCGTGCGGCCGCAGGCGCCGGCAGCGAGGGCATCGTGCACGGCTAACTCGTCGGCGGTGGGTCGAAGGCCCAGGGCGACGAGTTGGCGCAGTCGAATGGCGCCCGCGCGCTCGGCCTGCGACGCGCCGTGGACGGCCGAAACCTGGTGCGGGTGGTGCCGGTAGTGAACGAGCGCCTGCGGAACGGTGCCGAAGCGGGTCAGGTCGGCCGCGCGTTCCCAGAAATCGTAGTCCTCGGCGTGCGTAAAGGCAGCGTCGTAGCGCAAGCCGGCGCGCGCCTGCCAATCGCGGCGCATCATCGTCGTCGGCTGGTGCAGTGGGGTGAGAAAGAGGACGAGCGCCCGCAGCATATCCGAGCACGCCGGGAGGGATTCCACGGCGCCGCGCGGTACGGTGCGCACCCAAGTACCACAGACGCCGATGTCCGGGTGCGCGTCGAGGAACGCCACTTGTCGCGCCAGGCGTTCACGGTGGTACACGTCGTCGGCGTCTGCCCAAGCGATGATCTCGCTGTCGGCACGGTCGAGGCAGCGATTGCGCGCCGCCACCAAGCCGCCATGGCCCACATGGTCGACGCGCACGCGTCGATCTGCCGAGGCGTACGCGTCGGCGATGGCGCCACTGCCGTCGGTCGAGCCGTCATCGATGATGAGCAGCTGGAAATCGGCGTACGTCTGTCTGAGCAGGCTCTCGACGGCGGCGCCGAGAAAAGGGGCGGCGTCGTACACCGGCATCGCGACCGTCACACGCGGCGGGTGGGTGCGGGCGGGCATTAGCGCCCTGACTCTTGACTGGAAACCGCCCGCAACGCCACCGCCTCATGCGCAGTTGCCGGTGCCTATGGCTGCGCGCCGGCTTGCTTCGCCCATTTCTCCTGCATGGCCGCGAGGGCGTCGTAGTCTGCGGCCTGTTCCTTGTAGGCCTTGATGAGACGACTGCAATGTGCGTGCCAGGCGCTGTGGCCCTTGCCGATCTGCCCCGCGAGCATGGCCTGGTGCGTCTTTACCTGACGGCGCGCCGCGTTGGCCTTGTCATGGAAATAGGCGGCGAGGGCTTGGTGGTCGGCCGGGGTCTTGGCGGTATCGAGGCGTTCCATGAGGTTATCATCGGTGACCGGCGAGTCGGCCGCTCGGACGGGCGAGGTGGAGATGAGCGACACGGAAACGGCAAACCCGAGGATGGCGACGAAGTAGGCAATCCGCGATCGAGTCATGACTGGCTCCTCTCTGAAGTGAATATCCCTATCGATGATGCAGCCCGGCACGCTTGTTCACACGGCGGCGGCGGTGCGCGCGCAGGTGGACGGCGGACGGTCATGTCGGGGTCAATTTCCGGCCGAGGCGGGTCGCTGCCGGCGTGGCGACGCCGATGACGAAGTCGCCGGCGAACCGCTCGGCGACGTTCTGCCCGACGACCAGTCCGCGCTCCTCAAGGGTGCTCGGGGAGAATCGATCCGCTTGCGGCTGTTCGAGGAACGTTTCAATGCGGTTGAGCTTCATCGCGCTCCTCGCGGATCCAGGTGTGGCGCAGCTGCCAGCGCTTGGCGAGGTAGAAGATCACCGGGTAGACGAGCAGCTCCATGAGAAAACTGACGCTGATGCCGCCGATGAGCGGCGCCACCAGGCGGCGGCTGACGTCGGCACCGGTGCCGGTGGCCCATAAGAGCGGCAGCAGGCCGATCATGTCGGTGGCGACGGTCATGGTCTTGGGCCGGATGCGCAGCACGGCCCCTTCGCGGATGGCCTCGAGCAGATCGCGCGGGTGGCGCAGCCGGCCCTCGGCGCGATGGCGCTCGTAGGCCGTGTCGAGATAGAGCAGCATCACCTGCCCGGTCTCGGCGTCGATGCCGAGCAGGGCGATGATCCCGACCCAGACGGCGAGGCTCATGTTGTAGCCGAGCGCCCACAGGAACCAGAAGGCGCCGATGAGGCTGAAGGGAACGGCGAGCAGGATGACGCCGACGCGGAACCAGCTGTGGTTCGAGATGTAGAGCAGCAGCACGATCAGCACGATCGTGATCGGGATGACCAGCGCCAAGCGGCGGTTGGCGCGCTCGAGGTATTCGAACTGCCCCGACCAGCTGCGCGTGTAGCCGGGCGGGAGCGGCACCTGTTCCGCGACGACCCGCTTGGCCTCGGCGACGTAGCCGCCGAGATCGCGATCGGCGATGTCGACGAAGATCCACGCCGTGCGCTGCGCGTTCTCGCTGCGGATCATCGGCGGACCCGGGGTGACGCGGATCGTCGCCAGTTGGCCGAGCGGCACCTGCAGGCCGTTCATTGCCGGCACCAACACCTCGCGCAGGGCGGCGGGGTCGTCGCGCAGATCGCGCAGGTAGCGGACGTTGAGCGGGTAACGCTCGAGCCCTTCCACCGTGGTAGTGATGTTCATGCCGCCGATGGCGGTCTGCACGACCTCCTGCACGTCGCCGGTGGTCAGACCGTAACGCGCCGCGGCGTCGCGCGCGATGTCGATGTCGAGGTAGTAGCCGCCGAGGGTCCGCTCGGGATAGGCGCTGAGGGTCCCGTCGACGGTCTGCAGCGCCGCCGCGGTGCGTTCGGCCAGGTCGCCCAGCACGTGCAGGTCGGCGCCCAGGATCTTGATGCCGACGGGTGTCTTGATGCCGGTGGCCAACATGTTGAGGCGGTTCTCGATCGGGTACGGCCAGGCATTGGCGACGCCGGGAAAGCTGACCACCTGATTGAGGCCGGGGTGGTGGGTGCCGTCCGGGTCGGTCCAGCCGTACTTGAGTTCGACGGCGCTGATGCGGCGCGTCTCGGGCCAGAAGGTATGCGTCAGGGGCCAGATGAGCCAGGACGGCCAGCCGCTGAAGAAATAGCGCACCGAACGCGTGCGCCACTGGGCGGGATCGGTATGCAGCTGCACGACCGTCTCGATCATCGACAGCGGCGCGGGGTCGGTGGCGGTATCGGCGCGGCCGATCTTGCCGTGCACGCTAGCCACCTCGGGGAAGGTCTTGATCAGCTTGTCGGTGCGTTGCAGCAGCGCCTGGCTGGCGCCGACGCTGATGCTCGGAACGGTGGTCGAGCAGGTCGCCCTCTTCCAGGGCCGGCATGAACTCCGAGCCGAGTCGCGAGGCGGGGTAAATCGCCGAGGCGCCGAGCAGCAGGGCCACGGCCAGCGTCACATAGGGGTGGCGCATCACCAGGTGGAAGGCGGGCTCGTAGAGGGCCATCGACCAGCGGTTGATCGGATTGCGTTCCTCGACCGGAATGCGGCCGCGGATGAGGTAGACCATGAGCACCGGCACGACGGTGATGCCGAGCAGCGCCCCGGCGGCGATGGCGAAGGTCTTGGTGTAGGCCAGCGGCTTGAACAGCCGCCCGGACTGCTCGCCGAGGACGAAGATGGGCAGGAAGGCGACGGTGATGACGAGCAGGGAGAAGAACAAGCTCGGGCCGACCTCGCGCGCCGCCGCGAGGATGACCTCGACCTGGCCGCGCGGCGGCGCGCCCCGCGCCACGAGCTCGCGTTCGCGCTCGAGGTGCTTGTGGGCGTTCTCGATCATCACCACCGCCGAGTCGACCATCACGCCGACGGCCAGGGCGAGGCCGCCCAGGCTCATGATGTTGGCGTTGACGCCGAGCGCCTGCATGATCGCGATCGAGGCCAGCAGGCCGATCGGCAGCACCACCACGGCCACCAGGGTGCTGCGCACGTGGGCGAGGAAGACCAGGCAGATGAGCCCCACCACCAGCAGCTCCTCGATCACCGCGCGGCGCAAGGTGCCGACGGCGCGCTCGATCAGCGCCGAGCGGTCGTAGGTGGTGATGAGGAAGACCCCGGGTGGCAAGCTGTCCTCGAGCTCGGCGAGCTTCGCCTTGGCGTCCAGAATGACCTGGAAGGCATTGGCGCCGAAGCGGGCGATGACGACGCCGCCCACCGCCTCGCCGATGCCGTTGTACTCGCCGATGCCGCGCCGGGCCTCGCCGCCGACCTGCAGGCGCGCCACGTCGCCAAGCTGCACGGGTGTTCCGTCTTCACCGACGGCGACCACCACGGCGGCGAGGTCGGCGAGGCCGCGCAGGTAGGCGCGGCTGCGCACCATGTACTCGTGCTCGGCCAGCTCGATCACCGAGCCGCCGACATCGTTGTTGGAGCGCTGGATGGCCTCGACGACGGTGCGCAGCGGCAGGTTGAAGGCTTGCAGCTGCTGTGGATCGAGCACCACCTGGTACTGCTTGACGAAGCCGCCGATCGCCGCCACCTCGGCCACCCCGGGCACGGCCGTGAGCGGGTAGCGCAGGGTCCAATCCTGCAAGCTGCGCAGCGAGGCGAGATCCTGGTCGGCGCTGATCAGCGGCTGCTGGGTGAGCGGGCAGGTGCCGGGCTGCTCGAAGCCGCGCACGCGTCGCAGGTCCGCGCGGCGCGCCGCCGGCGCGTCGGCGCGCTCGGCGTACCAGCGCCCCTCGGCGGCGTCGTGCCAGAGGCCGCGCGGATGATCGGCGCAGTACCAGCCTGGATAGAGGACGTATTGGAGGACCCAGCCGACGCCGGTGGCATCGGGGCCCAGCTTGGGCTCGACGCCGCGCGGTAGGCGATCGCGGGCGAAGTTGAGGTATTCGAGCACGCGGCTGCGCGCCCAGTAGATGTCGGTGCCGTCTTCGAACAGCACGTAGACGAACGACAGCTCGAACATGCTGTAGCCGCGCACCACCGTGGAGCCCGGCACCGCGAGCATGGCGCTGGCGAGCGGGTAGGTGACCTGGTCTTCGACCACCTGCGGGTTTTGCCCCGGGTACTCGGTGACGATGATGACCTGCACGTCGGACAGGTCGGGGATGGCGTCGAGGCGGATGTGATAGGCGCCCCAGATGCCGAGGCCGAGCACCGCCGCGGTCACCAGCAGGACCAGCGCCCGGTTGCGAATCGACAGCTCGATGATGCGGTCGATCATGGGCGGAGCTCACCGCCGGCGGTGCCGACGGTCGCCGCGGCTCCAACCGGATGCGGAACCACCCGCCGCTCACCCTGCGACGAGCTCAGGGTGAGCGGAAGAGTGTCATGAAATCGGGGTGGGATTCCGCTCTCCTCGACCCGCCGACGGATGGGCCGGTCGAGGCATGGGGAGGCGACTTCGGCACCTTGCCTAGTGAACATGCGCCTCCGGGGGCCGCTCGCTCGGTGGACGGTTCCCCTCCGCGTCCCCCGGCGGGTTCGGTGGTGAGACGGCCTCCCGCGTGCTGAGGAAGCGCTGGATCGCCTGGCGGAAGTTGCTCTCGGCGTCGAGCAGGAACTGCCCGCTGGTGACCACCTGCTCGCCGGGAGTGAGGCCGGCGAGGATCTGCACCATGTCGCCGTCGGCGGCGGTGCCTACGCTGACCCGGCGCGGATCGAAATGCCCGTTCGGCCGGGCGACGAAGACCATCTGCTCGGAGCCGGTGTCGATCACCGCATCGCGCGGGGCGAGCAGCGCGCGCGGCGCCAGTTCCGCCTCGAGCTCCGCCGTCGCGTACATGCCCGGGCGCAGCTCGAGCGACGGGTTCTCGACCACCAGGCGGGCCGTGGCCGTGCGCGTCATCGGGTCGAGATGCGGGTGGATGAAGCTGATCGTGCCGCTGAAGGCGCGTCCGGGGAACGCCGCGGCGGTGGCGCGAATCGGCTGTCCGAGGCGGACGAACGGCAACTGCGGCTCGAAGATGCGCACGTCGAGCCACAGACTCGAGTGATCGACGATGCGCAGGGCGCGCGTGCCGGCTTGCACGGCGTCGCCGGCGACGATCGGCTTCTCGACCACGTGCCCGGTGATCGGGCTGGTGAAGGTGACGGTGGCCGGCGGGCGCTCGAGCTGGGCGAGGCGCTCGACCTCGGCGCGCGCCAGGCCGAGCAACTCGAGCTTCTGCCGCGCCGCCTCGTAGATGCGCATGGGGGCGCCGTCCGGCGCGGCGTCGGCGGGCAGCGCCGCACGCGCGGCGATGAGCTCGCCGATCGCCACCTGCAGCTCGGGGCTATAGAGGTCGAAGAGCGGTGTGCCCTGCCGCACGTGCATACCCTCGACATCGGCGTAGAGCCGCTGGATCCAGCCCGATACGCGCAGGTTGATGTCGCGCTGGTTGGGCTGGGCCTCATCGAGATAGCCAACGGCGCGTATGCTGCGGCGCAGCGGCCCTTCGCCGACCGTGGCCAGGCGCACGCCCATGTTCTGCATGATGGTCGGATCGATGACCACCGCGGCGCCGGCCGAGACCTCGTCTTCGTAGACGGGGAGGAGATCCATGCCCATGGGACTCTTGCCCGGTTTGTCGGAGATGTAGGGCGGGCTCAGCATCGGGTCCCAGTAGTAGAGAATCTTGCGCTCGCGCTTGGCGGCGTCGCCCGATGGCGCGGCGCGCAGCGGCGTCAGCTGCATGCCGCAGATCGGGCACTGGCCGGGCTGATCGCGGATGACCTGCGGGTGCATGCCGCAGGTGTAGAGCTGTTCGGCGTCGTGCGCGTGCGCCCCGCCAGCCGGTGGCGTCTCGGCGCGGCCGAGCAGCGGGATGACGAGTGACGCCGCGGCGAGCAGGCGCGCCGCGGTCTTCAACCGCTGCGTGGTCATCATGCGTCTCCTCTCGCCGATCGGGCGGCCGCTGCCGGCAGCGCTTCGGCATCGACGCCGGCGAGCTGTTCGAGCTCGGCGAGCCGCTGCTCGCGCGCAATGCGGGTCTCGGCGATGGCGAGATCGAGCTCGAGCACGGCGCGGCGCGCCATGATGAGTGCGGGCAGATTGCCGTCGCCGGCCGAATAGGCCCGCGCCACCGCGTCGGCCGTTTGGTGCGCCGCCGGCCGGATGTGCTCGTCGAGCCAGGCGCGCTGGCGCTCGGCGTTGCGCAAGGCGACCAGCGCGGCGACGAAGTCGGCCCCGCGTGTCAGGCCCGCCTGGTGCCGCATCGCCTCGGCGGCGCGCAGGTTGGCGCGCGCTTCGCGAATGCCCGCCTGAATCTGCGGCAGCATGGTCGAGAGCGTAATGGCCGCGCCGGCCACCTGCGCCATGCTGCCGCTGATGCCGACAAACGGGTTGATGTCGGGAAAGTACTGTTGACGGGCGAGATCGAGCGCGTCCTCGCGACCGGCGACGGTGCGCGCCAGGGCCGTCAGCTCGGGGTTGGCCGCCGGGCCGACGGCGAGCAGCGCGGCGTCATCGAGCGGCAATGGGCGCGGCTCCGGCAGGGCTGACGGGATGGCCAGCGGCACGTCGGCCGCGCGTCCGATCAAGCCGTTGAGACGCGCCCGCTGCTGTGCCAGCGCGGCGTCGAGGTCGGCCAGGGCGCGCGCCGCCTGGCCGCGTTCCACGTCCGCCGTCAGCAGATCCTGCTGCGGCAGACCGCCGGCGACGCGCGCGGCGGCGACGGTGCCGCCGAGTTGCAGCAAGGCGAGTTGTTGGCGTTGGAGGCGTGCGCGCTCGGCGAGCAGCGCGTACTCGAGGTAGGCATCGAGCACCTCTCGCTGGAGTGCGAACTTGGCCGCGGCGAAGCGCGCACCGGCGGCGCGGGCCTCTTCGTAAGCGACGCGCCCGGCGGCGAGGATCTTGGTCGGGAAGGACAGGTTCTGCATCGGGTCGAAGCCGACCGTCAGCGTCGTGCGGTCCCAGCCGCTCAGGTTGCCGCCCGAGAACAAGTACTCGAAGCCGAGCGAGACGTTGGTATTCGGGTAGCCGGCGGCGATGTCGATCCGCTCCACGGCGGCGTGCCAGGCGTGATAGGCGGCTTCCAGCTCGCCGTTGCAGAGAAAGGCGTGGCGTAGCAAGTCGCGCCAGTCGGGTTCGGGCGGCAGCTCGGGTGCGCAGCGCGTGGCCACCGGGGCTTCGTACGGGGCACCGCTGGCGCTCACCCGGGCCCGTTCCGCCTGGCTGCCTTTCGGGGCCAGTGAGCAGGCGGAGAGCAGGCTCGCGGCGGTGAGCACCGCGACGGCGCGACGAGCTCTCGGCGCCGGCGCGGCAGCGTGAACGGTGACGACTCTGGGCATGACTCCTCCGTGAAGCGGTCGCGGGCGCCGGGCGCACCGCGGCCGATGATCAATGAGCGGGCAGGGCCAGCAGCGGCCCGCGGCTCACAGGAGGAGGGCGGTGTGCTGAGCGATCAGCGTGCCGGGCGGCGCCAGACTGTGGCTGCGCGGCCGCGGCAGTGCCAGGCGAAGAGGCGTGACCTCGATGCTGCCGACCAACCCGGCTGGCAGGGGGCTTACGGCGACGCCGTCCGCCGTCCGCACGCTCACGACGGGGCCGGCGACGACCGCGTCTACCGGCGCAGTGCGATCACAACAGCTCGGCTGCGTCCAGCCGCCGCGCTCGCAGCAGTCCATGCTGCGCAGTGCCGTCAGCGGGCATCCCCCGGACGGGCACAGGCCGCCCGCCAGGCTGGCAGCCGCCAATAGCACGGCGAGCGGGACGGCGAGCAGGCGGTGCGACATCGCGCCGCCAGCATGCGACCGCGCCGGGCGGCTGTCAACCGGGGAATCACGACCGGGGGGATCGGCTCGGCCTCCGGTCCGTCCGCGTCGGCCACGGGCGCTTCGACTGCAGGACGCGGGTTCCGTCCCGCGCCAACCAAACTCGGCGGGGCATGGAAGCCCCGTCCCACGGTCGGAGGACCGCGCAACTGCACGCCGTCACTGAACACTCGCGAGCATCTGACGAACCGGCTATGGGCGGCGCGTGGCGCACCGCTCGATCCTCGCCCGCGCCGTGCTCGCCGCCGAGCTGGCGCTGATGATCGCCGTACTCGCCCACCAGTTTCCGCACTGGTGGGGGCAACGCTGGGTGCAAGACGACGCGTACGTGAGCTTTCGCTACGCCCGCAACCTCGTGCGCGGCGAGGGGCTCGTCTACAATCCCGGCGAGCGGGTCGAGGGGTACACCAACTTCCTCTGGACGGCGCTGGCCGCCGTGCCCCTGGCACGCGGCGCGGCGGACCCGCTGCCCTTCATGCACGGCGTGTCGGCGGCGCTCTGGGCGGCCTCCTTCGCGCTGCTGCTCGCCCTCGGCATCGGCCTGTGGGCCGAAGGCTTGTGGGCGGGGCCGCTGATCGCGCTGCCGCTCGCATTCCACTGGTCCTACAACCTGTGGTTCGTCTCCGGCATGGAGACGCCGCTGGTCACCTTCTGCACCATTGCGGCGGTATGCGCCGTCGCCCTCGATTCCACCCGGCACCGCTGGGCGCCGTGCGCTGCCAGCCTGAGCGGGGTCGCGTTGATGCTCACCCGGCCGGATGGCGCGGTCGTGTTCGCCGGGCTGGTGCTGACCGTGTTGTGGCTCGACGGGGCGTACCTGCGCCGCGCCCGTCCCTGGCGCACGCACGTGTTGGCGCCGGCGTTGCCGCTGCTGCTCCTGTTCGCGCCCTACCAACTGTGGCGCCTCTGGTACTACGGCTCCCTGCTGCCCAACACCTACTACGCCAAGGCTGCCTATCTGCCCTTTTGGGGCCGTGGCCTGCACTTCGTCGGCTTCTACGCCTGGATCTACCGGCTCTGGCCGTTTGTACCCGTGTTCATCGCTGGCGCCGGGGTGGTGCGCACGCCGTTGGCGCGCCGCTTCCTGTGTGTTGCGCTCGTCGCCACGGCGGCGACGGTGCTGTACGTCGCCCGCCTCGGCGGCGACTTCATGGAATGGCGCTTTCTCACTCCCGTGTCGGGTGTGTTCTATCCGGCCATCGTCGTCGCTGCCTCGGCGCTGGGCGCGCGCTACGCCCACCGCGCCGGCGGTTGGGTCGCGGGCGGGTTGGCCGCCGGCCTTCTGACCGCCGCGACCATCGATGCCACTCCGGCGGCGCAGACGCGCTCGGTGCCGGACCAGGAAACCATCGACCTGTTGCGTCGCTACACCGATTCCGGCCGCTTCGACTGGCGCAGCGCCGGGCACGCCTTCGACGCCGTGTTGCCGCGCGACACGCGCGTCGCCACGACGTCGGCCGGCATCATCCCGTATCTCTGTGACCGTCCGACCCTGGATCTGCACGGGCTGACCGACGCCACCCTGGCGCGCGAGCCGATCGATCCCGCAATGCGCGGCCGCATGGGGCACGAGCACTGGCTGCAGGACTACGCCGCGATCCGGGCGCGTGGCGTCGACGTGGTACTCGAGTGGGTCGATCCGAATCCCTATCCCCGCGCCATCAGCACGCCCCCGGAGGCGCACGGCGAGCTGGTCAGCGTGCGGGTGCGCGATGGTCACTACGTCGACTTCACCCTCCTCAATCCGGCGCTGCGGCCACGGCTGACCGACCCGCGCTTGGTCTTCTACGATCCGACTCAAGTCGCGGACGCCACGCTGCTGCACTCGCTGCGCGACCGCTTCGCCGCCTGGCGCATCATCGACCGGCTCGATTGGGCGGACGAGCGCTCGGAGATGGCGCATGACTTTCAGGAGTCGCTCGCGCCCGCCCCGTACGCCCACGCCTGGCATACCAAGCTGCTGCGCTACCTGCCGCCCGACGACGACGTGCAGCTCGAAGATCAGGGCCGCCGGGTTCCGGGGTCGGCGACCTGGCGGGTGCACGACGTGCAGGCCGACCGCGAGCTGGCGCTGGTGGCGCGCATCGACCACACCGGCCCGGCCACGTTCACCCTCGAAGTCAACGGCCGGCCGGCGCCCGGCGTCCTGAGCGTCGCCCATCGCCCGGATGAATGGTGGGGCGAGGTGGCGCTCATCATTCCGCCCCACCTGCTGCTCGACGGCACCAACACGCTGCGCCTGATCCGCCTGCCCGAGTCGCCGTACGACGCCGAATTTTACCATATGTGGTTTCTGCAGCCGGCGGTGTGACCGTCGATTCAGAAGGCCGCGCTCCTCGATGGGCTGCTGGCCTAAATCCGAAACGCTTTGAAACCACGAAGGCCACGAAGCGCTCGAATCGCAACCAGCCTCGTGGCGGTGCGAGGAAGGGGGGGGAGCTCCCACATGTGGAGTTGAAGACGATCGAAGTGCCGCTGCTCTAAGCCGAGCCGTGATCTTCGTGGCCTTCGTGGTTTCAAAGCATCTCGGACCCGTGCTCTTGGCCTCCGCCGCCGGTTAGCGTAACTGGCTCGATGCGGGGGCGATGAGACGTGCGGCAAGCAGCGGGCGACTGGACTGCGGGCGAGGTGAAACCTTCGGCGACGCCCAGTGTCGAGGTGTCGGTGGTGGTGCCGATTTACAACGAGTCGCCGAACATCGCCGCCTTGCACCAGCGCTTGGCGCGCACCCTCGATGGGCTCGCCCGCACCAGTGAGCTCATCTACGTCGACGATGGCAGCCGAGACGACTCCTTGCGGTTGCTGCGGGCCATCTCGACCGACGACGGGCGCGTGGCGGTGCTCGAGCTCAGTCGCAATTGCGGCCAACACGCCGCCGTGCTCGCCGGCTTCGCCGCCGCGCGCGGCGCGATCGTGGTGACGATCGATGGCGATCTGCAGAACCCGCCGGAAGAGATTCCCCGCCTGGTCGAGCAGATTGACGCCGGCTACGAGGTGGTCGGCACGTGGCGTGAGAACCGCCAGGACCCATGGCCGCGCCGCGTGCTGTCGGCGGCGGTGAACCGCGCCACCGCCGCCGCGGTGGGAGTGAGCATGCGCGACTACGGGTGCATGTTGCGCGCCTACCGCCGCGAGATCGTCGAGCAGATCGTCGCCTGTGACGAGCGCTCGCTGTTCATCCCGGCCCTGGCCAACGCTCTGGCGCGAAACACCACCGAGATCGAAGTCGGCCACGCCGAGCGCCGGGCGGGTGAATCGAAGTACAAGCCGCTCAAGCTCATGCGCCTGGGGTTCGATCTGCTCACCGGCTTCTCGCTGCTGCCGATACAGCTCGTCTCGGTGGCGGGCATCGTCGTATCGCTGGCCGGCCTGGCCTTCGGTGCGTTCTTGTTCGTGCGCCGCCTGATCGTCGGCCCCGAAGTGGAGGGCGTGTTCACGCTGTTCGCCATCCTCTTCGTCTTCCTCGGCGTGTTGATTCTCGCCGTCGGTCTGGTCGGTGAGTACATCGGGCGCATCTATCTCGAGGTTCGCCACCGCCCCGCGTACCGCGTCCGCGCCGTCTATCGAAACGGCGAGGCGCAGCCCTGACATGCGCTCCGTCGTCTGCGCCTACTCGGACCTCGGCTACACCTGCCTGGCCACCCTGCTCGATCTCGGTGGCGAAGTGGCCGCCGTGCTGACGCACGCCGACGATCCGCGCGAGCTGCGCTGGTTCCGCTCGGTACACGACCTGGCGCTGGCGCGCGGCCTGCCGGTGTTCACCGATGAGCGGCTCGATACGCCGGCCTGGCTCGAGCGATTGCGTGGCTGGGAGCCGGATTTCCTCTTTTCCTTCTACTACCGGCGCATGTTGCCGACGAGCGTGCTCGATGTGGCCCGGCGCGGCGCGCTCAACCTGCATGGCTCGCTGTTGCCCAAGTACCGCGGCCGCGCGCCGACCAACTGGGTGCTCGTGCACGGCGAGAGTGAAACCGGGGTGACGTTGCACTACATGGTCGCCAAGCCGGACGCCGGCGACATTGTCGCCCAACGCCGCGTGCCGATCGCCGACGATGACACGGCGCTGACGCTGTATCGCAAGCAGACCGCGGCTGCCGAGGCGTTGCTGCGCGAGGTCTACCCGCAGCTCTGCGCCGGCACGGCGCCACGCCGGCCGATGGACCTGGCCGCCGGCAGCTACTTCGGCGGCCGCACGCCGGAAGACGGGCGCATCGAGTGGCAACGCAGCGCGCGCCAGATCTATGACCTGGTGCGCGCGGTGACCCATCCGTATCCGGGTGCCTTCGGCTACTGGCGCGGACAGCCGCTGTTCGTCTGGGCGGCGACCATCGCCGCGCCGAGCGGCGGGCCACCGCCGGCGCCGGGCACGGTGGTCGGCACCGACGATGGGGTGATTGTTCAGACCGGAGAAGGGCGCTTGCGCGCCCTGCGCGTGCAACCGGCGGGCGCAGAGGAGCTCCCGGCCCTGGAGTGGGCGCGGCGCGCCGGGGTGACGGAAGGGACGGTCCTGGCATGAAGGTACTGATCACCGGCGGCGGCGGCTTCGTCGGCTCTCATCTCGCCGATGCGTTTCTCGCCCGCGGCGACGAGGTCTTCGTGCTCGACAACGGCTCGGTGGCGAAGACGCGTCACTTGATGGGCCGCCCGGGCTTTCACTTCGTGCGCGACAGCCTCTTCGATCTCGAGATCCTCGAGGGGCTGATCGCCAAGGTCGACCTCGTCTATCACTTGGCGGCGGTGGTCGGCGTGGAACATTACGTCGGCGATCCGTTCGAGGTGTTGAACGTCAACGTCAATGGCACCCAGGCGGTGCTCAAGCTCGCCTTCAAGCACCAGCGCAAGGTGGTGTTCAGCTCGACCTCCGAGGTTTACGGGCGCAACCCCAAGGTGCCGTGGCACGAGGATGACGACCGCGTGCTCGGCTCCACGCGCATCGATCGCTGGTGTTATTCGACCTCGAAGGCCGTCGGCGAGCACTTCTGCTTCGCTTACCATTCGATGGGCCTGCCGGTGACCATCGTGCGCTACTTCAATGTCTACGGGCCGCGCCTCGACCAGCTCGACGTCGGCCGCGTCATCACCATCTTCCTCGGCCAGGCGCTGCGCGGCGAGCCGCTGACGGTGATCGGCGACGGCCAGCAGACGCGCTGCTTCACCTACATCGACGACGCGGTGCGAGCCACGGTCGCCGCCGGAGTCGCCGACGGCACGGACGGCGAGGTGTTCAATATCGGGACCGACGTCGAGAGCACCATCCTCGAGTTGGCCGAGCAGCTCATCACGGTGACCGGCTCCTCGAGTCGCATCGACTTCGTGCCGCAGGCATCGGTGTACGGCCAGAGTTACGAGGACATCGGCCGCCGCGTGCCGGATGTGACCAAGATGCACGCCGTGCTCGGGGTGCGGGCCGAGATCTCGCTCGACGACGGGCTGCGCCGTACGGTGGAATGGTTTCAGTCGCACAGCCGGCGGCGCGGCTAATCGGGACCCCGCAGCCTCAGGCGAGCCGGCGGATTCCACGCCCTGAGCGCCGATGGCCGCCACACGCGACGCGGGCGGGCTGACCGATGTCTGATGCCATGCCGCGCCTCGGGTTGAAGATCGACGTGGATACCTACGAGGGGCTGCGCGACGGCGTCCCGGCGCTGGCCGGCGTCCTGGAGCGGCGCGGCATCCGCGCCAGCTTCTACGTCGCCTGCGGTCCGGATCACTCCGGCCGGGCCGTACGCCGCGTCTTCAAGCCCGGGTTTCTCGCCAAGATGCGGCGCACCAACGCGCCGAGCCTGTACGGCTGGCGCACGCTGCTCTACGGCACGCTGTTGCCCGGGCCGCAGATCGCCGCGTCGTTTCCCGACCTCCTGCGTCGCCTGGCGGATAGCGGGCACGAGGTCGGCGTGCACGGCTACGACCACGTCTACTGGCACGACCGGCTGACGGCGCTGGAGGTGGAGGCGGTCGAAGCGGAGGTGCGCCGCGGGCTGGACACCTTCGCCCGCCTGCTCGGCCGCCCGGCCGAGGCCTTTGCCGCCCCCGGCTGGCAATGCACGGCGGCGAGCCTGAAGGTGATCGACGCCGCCGGCCTGCGCTACCACAGCTGCACGCGCGGCGCGGCGCCTTACCGCCCCTCGGCCGGCGGGCGCGCCTTCGACACGCCGGAGATTCCGACCACCTGGCCGACGCTCGACGAAGTCTACGGTCGCGTCGCCACCGCGCCGCGCGCGCGCGCCGACAACTACCACGGCGAGCGGCGCGACGGCCT
>CAYYWP010000067.1:0-21135 GCA_964475125.1 uncultured Binatia bacterium (SeqCode)
CACCTGCTTGCCATGTTTTCCCACCGCGCCGCAGCTGCTCTCGTCGGACAGGGTCGCGCAGTTACCGTCCCACACGAAGTCGCTCTGGACACCGGCGATTCCTTGCCCTCCGCTGAGCACGACGCAGACGCGGCCGATAGCGCCCGGTTCGCGGACGGTAACCGAGGTGACGGTCAGTGTCTGTGCGTAGGCCGCCGCGATCGGGGTCGATATCCCAGCGCCAAGTATGACGAGTCGCAGGACCGATCTGGCGTCGTCCAGTGCCCGGCGCGGCATCGACCACAAATAGCCACGCCCCCGGCGACGGTGCAAGTCGCAGATGTGGCGCAAGGGCGTGCAACCGGATAGGAAGCGCCTCATTCAGTAGCGCCGCTCACCCATGCCCAACCCGTTCGCGCTTTTCCGCCTTGCCACCGCGGTTTTGCTGCTCGCCGCCGGCCGCGCCGCGGCCGACGAGCCCGACTGGGAGCGCGTGACGCAGCAAGCGGTCGAGCTGCTCTCGGCCTACATCCGCATCGATACCCAGAACCCGCCCGGGGTCACCACCGAGGCAGTGGCCTTTCTCGCCGCCGAGCTGCGCCGCGCCGGGATCCCCTCCGAAACCATTGCCGCCACCCCGGAGAAGCCGATTCTGATCGCCCGCCTGCGCGGCAAGCGCGGCGGTGGCAAGCCGATCGTGCTGCTCAACCACATGGATGTCGTTCCGGCGGACCCCGCTCGCTGGTCGTTTCCCCCGCTCTCCGGCGCCGTGCGCGACGAGGTGGTCTACGGGCGCGGCGCCCTCGACATGAAGGGTCTGGGCATCGCCATGCTGGTGGCGATGCGCTTGCTCGCCGAACGCGGCGAGCAGCCGCAGCGGGATCTGGTCTTCCTGGCCGTACCGGATGAAGAGGTGGGAGCCGTGCAGGGCACGGCCTGGCTGGCGCAGCATCGGCCCGACCTCTTCGAGGCCGAGGCGGTGTGGGATGAGGGCGGCAGCGGCGTGACCGATCTCCTGCCAGTGCCGGCGCTGCTGATCTCGGTGGCCGAGAAACAGCTCTTGTGGCTCAAGCTGATCGCCGAAGGGCCGTCCGGACACGGATCGCGCCCCTTCGCGGGCGCCGCGCCGCGCCGCTTGACCGAGGCGTTGACCAGAGTGCTCGACAGTCCACCCGCCCCGCGGCTCACCCCGATCGCGCGTCGGGTCTTCCGGCGCGTCGGCAGGCAAGTCCCCGGCCTCGAGGGCTTCGCCCTGCGCCGGCTCAACAACCCGGTCGTCTGGCTGTTCGCCGACGGGCTGCTCGAACAGGAGCCGTGGACCGCGGCGATGACCCGCGACACGGTGTCGCTGACCATGCTCGACGCCGGCTACAAGCCCAACGTGATTCCGGAGCGCGCCGAAGCCGTGCTCGATTGTCGCCTGCTGCCGGACACCAACCCGCAGCGCTTCGTCGAGCAACTGCGCAAGACCCTCGACGACCCCGGCATCCGCATCGAAGTGCTGCAGAACGTCCCGGCTTCGCCCCCCTCGCCCACCGACACGGCCCTGTACGCCGCCATCCGCCGTGCCACTGCCGCCACCTATCCGGGCGTGGTCATCACCGAGTCGATGGCCACCGGGGCGACGGACTCGCGCTACTTCCGCCAGCGCGGCGTGCCGGCGTACGGCTTCTTCCCGGCCCTGCTGCCGGAGGCCGTGCTGAGGACGGCACACGGGATCGACGAGCGCCTGCCGGTGGCCGCCCTGGGCAACTCGGTGCGGGTGATCTACCAGGCCCTGCGCACGCTCTAGCAAGCATGCTGAAAAGCCCGCCGCTCACCCTTCGACGGGCTCAGGGTGAGCGGAAAAGTGCAATGAAATCGCGGAGGGGTTCCGCTCTCCTGAGCCTGTCGAAGGATGAGCCCGTCGAAGCATAGGGCGGGGTTTCTCAGCACCCTGCTAGCGCTCCGGTGCCACCTCGCCCTGCAGCTCGAGCACCCACTGGCTGAGTCCCTCGAGAAACTGCTTGCGCAGCGTGCGTTGCCGCGGCGTCAGATGTGACAGGCGTTCTTCCTTCGCCTTGGCGGGGTCGCCGGCGACGGTCTCGGGCTCGTCCGGCACGACGGTGAGGTTCATCGACGAGCGCCCATCCCAGTCGTCGGTGACGGGCAAGCCGTAGTCGCGTAGCGCCAACGGCCACGTCGCGTCCACGTCGACCCACTCGCCGTCGACGCTGATCTGCAGATAGTCGTGCACGTCGACGATCTCGTTCTTCTGCAACAGCCCCTGCATGTGCGCCGGGAAGGCGAGCGGCGAATCGTTGAACCGGTACGTACAGAGCATGTGGCGAACCGGCAGCCCGAGGCCGCGGAAGAGCTCGCCGAGCAGGTAGTGCTTGCCGGAACAGGACCCGGCGCGCTGACGCAGCACCTCGCGCGGGTCGCGGCTCGAGGGATAGCGGAAGGCGAGATCGCGGACCCGCTCGAACAGCGCGATGCGCGCCGCCACGGCGTCGCGCCCCCGCGTCCATTCCTCCAGCGCGGTCCGAATCGGATCGTCGCTCATGCGTACGGTTCTCCTCCTGGTCGTGTCGGCTACTGGTAGCGCCCGCGGCGCGACGCGCCTGGACCGTCAGGCGGGCTCGCCTCCGACCTGGATGGCGAAGCGCGCGGCTTCCTCTGGGGTGTTGACGTTGCGGAACGACTCCTCGGCCCCGACCACCGCCTCCATGGTCGCTTGCGGCACGTAGTCGACGGCGATCTGCGGCAGGAAGTCGCGCAGCGCGCGCGCCCCGCGCCCCGCCGCGGTGGCGATGCGCGGGCGCAAGCGCGAGGCGTAGAGGGCATGGAGCGGTTCGATGTCGCCGTCCCAGCACGGCACGATCGCATCCTGGCCGTGCAAGCGGGAGACCAGATAGCGGATCGGCTCCTCGCGCAGGAACGGCATGTCGCAGGCGGTGACGAAGGCGTACGGCGTCGGCACCCGCCCCAGCGCGGCGTGCAGGCCGCCGAGGGGTCCGAGGCCCACGAGTTCATCGCGCGTGACCTCGACCGCGTAGCCGCTGTACTTGTCGGGCGCGTTGCTGACCACCAGCACGTGGCCGAAACAGCGCCGCAACACGGCCAGGGTACGGGCGAAGACCGTCTCGCCATCGACGCGCAGGAAGGCCTTGTCGCGACCGCCCATGCGGCTGTTGCGGCCGCCGGCGAGGATGACCCCGGCGACATGATCACGGAGCCAAGTGGGGTGCTCACTCATGAGCTGACACGACGAACCGGAGTAGCGGCACCGAAGCCTGGCGAGAACTGGGCGGAGCATAGAGTCGGCCCGCCGGGCAGTCAAGCGAAGGGCGGGCCGTCGCGTTGTTGCTGGTTCTGTATGCCGAACGGCCGTGGTATGAGGCCGGCCGGCCATGAGCAGCAACGGGTTCCGGCTCTACCTGCGCCTGGGCGACGCGGTAGCGCACCGCGACTATCGCGAGTGGGGGGAGGGGCGCGTCATCGAAGAGATGACGTCGACCGTTCCCGGCGGTACCTGTTTGGTGCGCGTGCAGTTCGCGGACGGCCGGACGCGCACTTTCAACAACGACCTCGACGCACAGACGTGCGGGTATTACTTCGGCCTGCGAAAATTCTGGGACGCCGAACGCCTGTTCGCCGGCGCGGCGGCGAATCGCGTGCCGCGGCCGCGCCGCCGGCGCCTCGGCGGTCCCAGGCGGCGGGCGGCGCGTACGCTCTGATTCAGACCTGGGCGCGCATCGATTGCGCCACCGCGATGGCGTCGGGCGACAACAGATCGACGATGTAGCGCCGCAGGGCGCTCAGCGCGCTGCGCTGGTCGCGGAAGACGCGCTCGCGCACCCACTCGCGCTCGATCCAGGCGTCGAACGATGGCACGTCGCCGAGGGTCAAGTCGAGCACGCGCTCGCCGACCGGCGTCCCGGTCACCAACAAGCGCAACGTCCGCCCACAGTCGACCACGACGCCGCGCGCGTACGGCGGCAAGGTGATCTGCGCCGTGATGCGGGCCCGGTTCTGCGCGTTGTGCGGCTTGTCGGCCAACTGCACGTATCCCCAGGCGCCCGGGCCCGGATCGCCGCCGGCCAACAGTTGCTGGTTGAGATCGGTCAGGCGGGCGCGCGCGGCGTCCTGTTCGAAGCCCTTGGCGCTGCGGTAGAATCGACTGCCGACCGGCGATGCCGCCGGCGCGCGCTCGCGCTTCTTGTCTCCGGTATCGACCCACCAGCGATCTTTGACCGTGGAGCCGCCGCCACTGCCCTGCGGGCCGCCGCCACTGCCCTGGGAGCCGCCGCCATTGTCCCGCGGCGCGCTCATGCGGCGCGGCGTACCAGGCGCGCTCTGCCGTTCGCCGCCGGCAGCGCGGCGCCGCCACGGACGACGTTGTGCTCCATGCGCAAGGCGAAGACATCGGCCTTACGCTCGGCATCGGACCAAAAGATGTAATGCCCCATCTCGTGGTAGACGGTGTTCACCCACTGATGCTCGGAGTTGTACTTGCGACCGCGCTTCCAGTTCTCCGGATGCACGAGGTGGATCTTCCCGTTCTCGTACGTGCGCCCGGCCGTCCGCCCCCAGTCGAGGTATTCGAACCACTCCACTTGCGGTCGCTTCAGCCGATAGAAGCGACAGATCTCGGCGATGGCGCGTTTGAACGCCGACACCTTGTGGCGGCGAAAAAACTCCACGAGCAAGCGGTCGATCACCCGCCGCTCCTTCAAGGGGGGCACGATCATTCGCATCGATTGTCGCTCCAGAAAATGGGTCGAGAAGTGGGCGCGACCATAGTGCTCGTGCGCCGTGAAGTCAACGCGCGACAGCGGCCGGAGCCCATTCGGGACCGAAGCGAGAAATACTCGTCAGACCAAGCACTTAGACTTGCGAAGGGAGAATCGACTTCGCCCTAGATAAGGCTTGCGCCGGACTGGATTGCGATTGGCGGCTCGGCTATCCTGCCGCGGGTGTGGCCGGTCATCGTCGAGCTAGGTCCGATACACCTCTACACCTTTGGGGCGATGATGGCGGTCGCCTTCCTCACCGCCGGATGGCTGACGGAGCGCGAATTGAAGCGCCGCGGCCTGCCCGGCGAGGCGGCGGGCTCGATCGTCCTGTGGGCGGCCGGCGGCGGGTTGCTGGGCTCAAAGCTGTGGTACGTGGTGCAGAACCACCAGGACGTGTTCGCCGATCCGTTCGGCACGCTGTTCTCCGGCTCGGGCATCGTCTGGTACGGCGGCCTCATCGGCGGCGTGATCGCGGTGACCTGGTTCATTCGCCGACGAGACTTGCCGTGGCTGGTGATGGTCGACTGCATCGCGCCGGCGCTGGCCGTCGGGCAGGCGATCGGGCGCATCGGCTGTCAGCTCGCCGGCGATGGCGATTGGGGAGTGGTGTCGGACGTGCCCTGGGCGATGGCGTATCCGAACGCCATCGTCGGCTGGCCCTACCCGCCCGGCGTGCGCGTGCATCCCACACCGATCTATGAAGCGCTGGCCTATGCGGCCGTCTTCGCCATCCTCTGGCGCCTGCGCGCGCGACCGCATGCCGACGGCACGATCTTCTGGTGGTATCTGGTGCTGGCGCCGGCGGCGCGCTTCGTCATCGAGTATTGGCGCGTCAATGCCGTGGTGTCGTTCGGGCTGAGTGCTGCGCAGCTATTCAGCCTCGTGCTCATCGCCATCGGCACCTGCGGCCTGCTGGCAGCGCGCGGCGCCGCGCCGGCACGGGCCCGCCGACTCCCCTCCAGCGCGCGGCGATGAGGCGCTCGTACATCGGGCCGGCCATCGTCGTCGCGCTCATCGTGGCGGCGATGCTCGGTCTGCAATGGCTGCAGAGCGCGCCTGCCAGTCGGTACGCGGCGCCCGATTTCACCTTGCCGGACCTCCACGGTGCTCCGGTGCGGCTGAACGATCTGCGCGGCAAGGTCGTCTTCTTGAACTTGTGGGCCACCTGGTGCCCGCCGTGCCGGGCCGAAATGCCGAGCATGGAAGCGCTCTACCGGCGCTTCCGCGACCGTGACTTCGCCATGCTGGCGGTGTCGGAAGACATCGACGCGGCCGTGGTCGCGTCGTTCGTGCGCGAGCTCGGCCTGACCTTTCCCGTCCTGCTCGACACCGAGAGTCGCCTCCCCGGCCGCTATGGCGTCACCGGGTTTCCCGAGACGTTCATCATCGATCGCGACGGCCAGGTCATCCGCCACGTGGTGGGCCCGGAGGACTGGGACAGCCCCGAGATGCTGGCCTACTTCGAGGCGCTATTGGATCACGGAAGAAGCGTGACCGGTGACCAATAAAGGTCGTTAGGTTGTTACGCTGTTAGGCGGTTAGGGGATTCGGAGTTCGGTCTCGGCCTACACCTCTGATCCCCTAACAGCCTAACAACCTAACAACTAACAACCGGCGCCGCGTGGCCGCGCGCCGCCCTCCCCGTCTTCACCGGTCACTGGTCACCGCGCACCGGACACGCTTTTCGCGTCTCAAAACGTCCCGCTGATACTAAAGTGTACCTCGCCGATCGATTCGCCGCTGCGGCGATCGATCTTGAAGCCGTAGTCGAGGCTGACCGGGCCGACCGGGGTCATGTAGCGCAGCCCCGGGCCGGTGCCTTTGCGAAAGTTGTTCCAGTTGAAGCCGTTGTTGAGCACGCCGTTGTCCCGCTCGCAGTTGCTACCGCATTGGGTGAGGAACAGGCCGCCCACGTCGATGAACAGCGCGCCGCTCAGCGCGTCCCAGATCGGCAGGCGTGCTTCGAGGCTGATCGTCATCGCCGTATCGCCGCCCAAGACGACGCCGCGGATATCGGTCGGGCCGAGGCTGTTCTCGGCGTAGCCGCGCACGGTGGTCGCTCCGCCGATGAAGTAGCGCTCGCGGATCGGCAGCACCTCCTCGCCGCTCAGGGCGCGGCCGTAGCCGAGGCGCGCATTGAGCACGACGGTCAGCCACTGCGCCAGCGGATAGGCCTGGCTGTGCTGCAGGTTGGCCGTGCCGAACTGCACGCTCGACACGCCCGGCGGCGCGTAACGCAAGCGCAGCGTGTCGAACACGCCGCGCGTCGGCTCGAAGGGGTCGTCGCGCCCATCGTAGAGCACGAACGGCGACAGGCTGCTGGTGAAGAAGGTGCCTTCGTCCTGGGCGCGAAAGGCCAGGGGCTCGACGTCGAAGACATCGGCGTACGCGAGCTGCACTTCCGTGCCGACTTGCAGGCGCGGCAGGGGCAAGCGCGTGAAGCCGTTGCCGAGGGCGCCGCGCAAGATCTTGTACTGGTCGATGGCGCGCGTCGACCGTTCCCCGATCAGCTCCGCCGTCCACTGCCAGGCGCTGTGCAGCAACTGCGGCTCGCGATAGCCGAGCACGGTGAGGAATTGCGACGAGTCGAGGTCCTCGGGCAAGACGCTGACGCGGCCGCGCAACCAGGCGCGGCGGGCGCGGCGGGCGACGTTGTCGTACGACACCTCGCCGTTGGCGGTCATGCCGTCGCGCGTGTTGTAGCCCACCCCCCAGGTCAGCCGGCCGGGCGGGCGCGGCGCGACGGCGACGCCCACATCGGTAACCTCGCCGCGTTCGGAGAGCGGCTGCACCGTGACGCTGCGATAGGTGCCGAGCCGGTAGACGGCATCCTGTCCGTCTTGCAGCCGCTGGCGATCGAGCGGCGCACCGGTGGCGAACGGCAGGGCGTTGCGCACGACCTCGTCGCGGGTCTCGACGTTGCCCTGCACGATGATCTCCCCGATCGTGCGGCGCGGGCCGCGCGCGATGCGCCAGCGCACCACCGCTTCGTCGACGCCGCCGACGCGTTGCCGCTCCACGATCGGCTCGACCGCGGCTTCGCTGTAGCCATCGCGCCGCAAGGCCGTGGCGATGGTCTGTCGATCCATCTCCAACTCGGCCGGGAACAGCGGCTGGCCGGCGACCGTCTGGTAACGCAGCGCCTGGCGCGACAAGCCGGTGAGATCGGGGCGCTCCACCGCCGCCACCATCGTGCGCGGGCCCTCCGCGACGTCGATGCGGACCTCGATCGTCCCCGCGTCGTCGTCGATCTCGAGGGGCGCGTCGACGACCCGCGCCTCGGCGAATCCCTGGGCGTGGTAGAACGCCGTCAGGCGCTGCACGTCTTCCGTGAAGACCGTGCGCACGAAGGCGCCGCGCCGCGGCCACGGCAGCCGGCGCGCCGGCTGGGTATTCATCTGCGCCGCCAGTTCGTCGTCCGACAGGCCGCGGTTGCCGACGAAACGCACCCGCGTGATGGCGTAACGGCGCCCCTCGTCGATGACGAAGCGGATGCGTTCCGGCTCGGTCTCTTGGCGCTGCAGCGCGATCTTGATCCGGTAGTAGCCAGCTTCGCGATAGGCGCGCCGCATGCGGCCGGCGAGCTGACGCCAGGTCCCGTCGGTGATGACCAGCCGGGTCGTGAGATCGCTCAGGCCGAGGAGCTCCTCACGGCTGAAGTGGGTATTGCCCACCACCTCGATCTCCGCCCGCTGGCCGGCGTCCACCGTGTACCAGGCGACCGTGCGTTCGGGGTCGAGATCGACCCATTCGCCGTCGGCCTGGGCTTCGAGGTATCCGCCCGCCCGCAGCGCCGCGACCAGGGCTCGCCCACCGTCGCGCAGCACCTCGCGCCGCTGTCGCTCGCCGACGAGATGGCGCAGGGCGGCCTGCAGCTCGTCCACCGGCAGGCCGGTCTGGCCACTGGCGACGACGGCGGTGACGCGGCGCGGCGGACCTTCGCGAATCTCGATCTCGACATCGACTTCGCCGCGGCGCTTGGAGACGTGCGTGCGCACGCGCGCGTGGGGAAAGCCGAGCCGCCGGTAGCGTTCGACCAGGCGGTGGCGCGCCGCCGCGAGCTGCTGGCCGTCATAGAAGGCCCCCAGGCGCAGGCGCAGCGCCCGCTGCACCTCGCGCCAGCTCACCGCGTCGTAGCCCGTGATGCGTAGGCCGGTGATGACCCAGCGTCGCTTGAGGACGATCGACACCACCGCGGCGCCGTCCTCGGGCTGCACGTCGACGGCGATGTGGCGAAAGATCTGCGCCTGCTCGAGCACCTGGCGCGTCGCCGCCAGCTGTTCCGCCGTCACCGGTTGGCCAACGCGGAGCGGCAGCGCGCGGCGCATGGCGGCCTCGTCGAACCAGGCGTCGCAGGTAAAGCGCACCGCGCCCAGCGCTAGCCCCGGCGGTGCGTCCTCGATCGCCAGCGCGTGCGACGCAATCAGCAGCAGCGCCGCGCTCGCCCACCAGAGCCGCCCTCCCCGCATCACCGGCTCACCACAACCCGCTCAACAGGGTGAACGGCGTCAGCCGCCAGAACTCGTAGCGCAGCTCGACGCCGGCGGAGAAGGCGCCGGACTCCTTTTCGGTCTGGCTCTCCCAGCCGAGCGGCACGCTGACGCGCGGACCGAGGTGGTAGTTGACCTCGACGCGCGTGCGCGCGGCCACGCCGAAGGTCTGTCCCACCGAGGCGCTGAGGCTTTCGGTCAGATCCTTGCCGATCTTGAGCTGCGGCTCGAAGGTGCCGCTGGTGCGCGAGAAGCTCGGTTCGAACTCGATGCGATCGACGGGCAGCAGGCGTTGCGCCGGTCCCTCGACCAGGTCGGCGACCTGGGCGGGCACGACGCCGAGCGCGTCGGAGATCGAGATGCCGCCGCCGGTGCGCAGCTGTGCGGTTGTCTTGCCGACCGCGATCAGGGTGGCGATATCGGTCTGCGAGAGGGTCGGATCGTCGCTGCTCAGGGTGACGCGCGGATCGGTGGTCGTCCCGGTCACTTGCACGGCCACGGTGTACGCCGCCTCGGGCGTGTTGATGAAGCTTTCGGCGCTCAGGTTCAGCGCCGCCGCCAAACCGAGATCGGGGCGAAAGTCGGCCGTCGCGCCGACCAACTCGAAGGTGCGACTGCGCACGTACACCTCGCCGTCCAGGGCCTCGACGCGCCCCTCGAGCACGGGCTGCGCCGCGCGACCGCGCAGGCGCACGTCGGCGCGTCCCTCGAGCCGGGCGATGTTGTTCTCGACGTACAGCTCGCCCGGAGCGATGACGTGCAGGTCTAGTGTGAGGTCGCGGCCACCCGGCGAGCGCGGCGCAGCGGCGAGGGCGCGATCGAAGCTCGGCAGGAGGTCGGTCAGGCCGACGTCGCGATCGTAGAGCAGGCGCGCGATTGCGATCTCGCCCGCCAGGTGCGGCGCCTGCCAGCTCCGGTCGAGACGGCCGCGCGCCGACACTTCCAGATCGAGCCCGGGCAGCGGCTCGAGGCCGACGTCGCTCAGCTCCCAGGTCAGTTGCGGGCCAGCGCGCCAGTCGATCAGCCCGCCGACGGCGAATCGGCCGCTGTTCATACGGCCGCCGAGCGCCTCGATGCGCAGCGCATCGCCGTCCAGCAGGAACCGGCCATCGGTGTGGCTGATCGACACCGGGAGGCCGGCATCCAAGGCCAACGCCTCGATCGTCACCGCTCCGCGCGCCTCCCAGCCGCGCGACTCGCGCGCCACCGTCGCGTCGAGGCTGAATCGCCCCGCGGCGGACTCGATCGGAGGGCCGGCGAGCTCGAGCAGCTCGAGACTGCCGCTGCCTTGCAGATCGATGCGCCCGCGGCCGTCGAATCCGCCCTCGCCGGCGATGGCGAGGATCGAATCCCCCGCTCGCAGGACGCCCCGCTCGAGCCGGCAGCGCCGCCTCGCACAGCGGCCGACCAGCGGCGCCTCGAGGACGAGAACCAGCGGCCCGTTCGAGATGGTGAGCGCGCTCATCTCGAGGGTCACCGCGCTGTCACTCAGGGCCGCCAGCCGGCCGTCGACGTGCAGCGCGCCGCTACTGGCGATGCGCAGTTCGGACGGCGCGCTCGACAGCGCGGGCAGCTCCGCTTCCCGCCAGATGCCGTCGATGGTGAACGGGTGTCCGGGGTCGCGGCCCACCCGCCCGTTCACCGACACGGCGCCGCCGAACAGTACCGCGCTGCCATGCCAGTCTCCGCCGCGCGCCGTCGCCGAGATCGACAGCGCCCCGAGCGGGGCGTTGAAAGCGACGAGGTCGGCGGCGCTCAAGGCGACGTGGCCGTCGAGATGTTGCAGCCCGCCGCGCAGCGCCGCGTCGAGCCGCAACGTGCCGCCCAGGTGCGGCGCGCCATCGCGCCAGGCACTGCCCAGCGTCCAGCCGTCGCTGCGCAGCTCGATGGCGAGGTCGGCGGCGGCGCGGCCGCTGGCGGTGACCGCGAGCCGTTGTTGGGCGCGATTGCGCGCCGTGGCATCGAGCGCCCAGCGTTCGCCGTCGGCGCGCAGCGCGGCCTGCACCTGCGCCACCACCTCGCCCGCGATCGACAGATCATCGAGGCGCGCCGTGCCCTCGAGCCGCAAGCCCGACCACGGCCCCGACGCCGACGCTGCAAGGGCCATTCCCCCGCCGGTCAGCGGCGGCTGCGCGCCCGTCGCGGCTTCCAGCAGCGCCGCCAGCAGGCTGCCGTCGAGCCCCTGGGCGCGCACCTGCCAGTGATTCTCGGCATCGGCCGCGAGGGCGATCGTCCCCTCCGCCGCCAGCGTGCCGCCGCCGATCCCGGCCGTGACGCGCAGATTGCGCAACGCCTGCCGATTGCCGGTCCCCTCGGCCTCGAAACGCGCCACCGAGAGATCCCGCCAGCGCAGGTCGCGCAGACTCAGCCGCCCGCCGATCTCCGGTTCGGCGAGGGTGCCGGCAAAGCGGGCCGCGGCGCTGACCTCGGCGCGCCACTGTTGCGCCGCACCCGCCGGCAGCAGTGCACGCACGGCTGCGATGTCTCGGAGCTCCAGTGTCACCTCGCCTTGCAATGCCCCGCCAGCGTCGAGCGACCACTCACCGTGCACGCGATTCGCCACGCCCTGCGCCAGCTCGAGCTGCGCGCTCCCGGCGCCGGCGCCGTAGCGCGCAGCAGCGTGCCAGGTCAGGGCGGCGCCGGGAGCGCGCGGGACGAAGCCGCCATCGCCGTCTGCGCTCACGCGCAGTGGCGCCAATGTCCCCGACAGCGTCAGCCCGCCGTGCCCCACCAGTGCCGGCGCGGCGTCCGCACCGGGCACGGGCAGTGCCGAGAGCGCCACATCACCCAGGCGAACCTCCGCTCGATAGCTCAGCGCATCGTCGAGTTGCAGCGTCGCGGTCAGCTCCGTGGTGCCGCCGACTCCCTGCAGCCGGGCCGCCGTGACCTCGGCACGCTGGCGGTCGGCGGCGAACTCGAGCCGCGCCGCGCCGAGCGACTGGCCGGCGAGCGTCAGGTTCGGCACCGCCAGCACGCCGCGCAGAGCTGGGGCTTGCAGCGGACCGGTCAGGGTCGCATCCAGCCCTGCCGTCCCGCCCACACCAGCCGCGGCCTCGCCGAACCACGCCTGCTGACCGAGCTCGACAGTCGCCTCGATCCGCAGCCCCTCGCCTTGCTCCGTCGTGTCGAGCCTGAGACCCGGGGAGTCGATGCCGAGAGAGCGCAAGTGCCACCCGGCCTCGCTGTCCTCGAGGCGCAGGCTGAGCGCATCGAGAGCGGCAGCGCGCCCGTCGAGATCGAGGCGCAGGCGCGCCGCCGTGGCCGCCAGCGACAGACGCCGAGAGGCCGCATCGACCGACACCGCCGTCTCCACCCAGTCGCCTTCCTCGAGGCGAGCCGCCGGTTGCTCGGACAGGTGCGCCCGCGGCGCGCGCAGCGTGAGGTGGAGGCGAAACGGCGGCGGGATCACCGTCTCGTCGGCCGGCGCGGGCAGCGCCCGCAACAGCGCCGGCACATCCACCTCGGGTTGATCGACCATCGCGTCGATCACCGGCCGCCACTCGCGCAGGCTGGCGCCGGCGAGCAGTCGCACCTGCACGCCGTGCGCCCGTGCGATCGCGCCGCCCTCGCCGAGCGCCAGCCCGGTGACACCCAACGCCGGCGGCAGGAACCCCACGTGCAGGGTCTCGAGGCGCAGCGGCGCACCCAGCCAGGCACTGCCCTGCCGTTCGATCAGCCCTTGAACCGCCCCCTCGATGCGAGCCCGCAGCAGCTCCCCGCGCACCGCGAGCAGCACCGACGCCGCGGCGATGGCGAGCGCGAGGAAAACGCAGAGCGCACGCAGCCACTTCATCCGGTCGTGATACCACCCCGCCCCAGCGCTCCGCGCACGCTAGCGGATCGCCAGGTCGGGGGCGAGGCTGGGCACCGCCGCCTTGACCACCCGGGTCGGACACAATAAGCCCAACCACCGAGATCGTTCGTGACCGAGCTGCCGCGCCTCGATCGGCCCGAAGGTGAGCCGACCGAATACCTGCCCGTAAGCGCCGGGGCGCTGCCCGGCGCGCGCTGGATGCGCTGGGCGTTCGTGCTCGGCCTGCTGGCGCTGGCCGGCCTGTTCGCCGTTGCCGACACGCGCGAGCTGTGGTCGGTGTTGACCGGCGTCAGCGGCTGGCGGTTGACGCTGCCCATCCTGTGCATGCTGGCCAGCTACCTCACCATGGCCCGGTCGTATCAGGGCATCAGCCGGGCGGCGGGATGTCCGGTGCGACTCACCGACATGCTGAAGATCACCTTCGTGGCCAACGCCGTGAACTACCTCGTTTCCACTGCCGGCCTGTCTGGCTTCGGCGTGCGCATGTATTTCTTCACTCGCCTGGGCATCCCGTCGCAAACGGCGATCGTCATCTCGCTGGCGCAGACGTTTCTCACCAACTGCACCCTGCTGGCGTTCCTGCTGGCGGGTTTCGCCTACGTGTTGGCCAGCAGCTCCTTGCCGCCGTCCGCGCTGATCGTCGTCACCACGCTGCTGGTCGCCTTCTCCGCCTGCGCCGTGCTGGCGGCGGCGCTGTTGTGTCATCCGCGGCTGCGCCGCCGCGGCCTCTTCTGGTTGGCGCAAGTGGCGCACTGGGCCCTGCATCGCCTGTGGCCGCACCGCGCGCCGGCGCGCACCCACATCTGGCGCTATCAGTTCAACCTCAATCGCGGCATCGGCTTCCTGCTGGCGCGCAAGCGCGCCATGCTCGGGCCCTTCTTCTACATCATGCTCGACTGGCTGTGCACGATCTTCATCCTCCACACCGCCTTTTACGCCGTGCACTACGCGATCCCGATCGGGCGCACCATCGTCGGCTTCGCCGTCGGCATGCTGCTGTCGCTCGCCTCGCTGATCCCCGGCGGCCTCGGCGTGGTCGAGGCATCGATGGCGGCGGTGTTCGCCAGCATGCAGGTCCCCTTCGAAACCGCCGTGGTCGCGGTGCTGATCTTTCGCGTCGCCTACTACGTGCTGCCGCTGCTGATCAGCCTGTTCTTCCTGCACGGCATGTACGTGCAGGGCGCCAATCTCAGCCGCGAGTTGGCCGACCGCCCGCCCAGCGAGCGCTGAGCCGGGCGGCGATCGACCAGGCCGAATACACCGGCACGGCGGCGAACCACAGCTCGGCGAGCCGGTGCGACGGGTTCGGCAGGGTGAGGGCCTGCTCGGCCACCAGGACGCCGACGAGCGCGTAGTTCAGGACGCCGCCGATATGGCCGGCGCGGCTTCTGATCAGCAGCGACGCCGCATCGCGGCGACTGAGCGAGTCACCGACATACACCGCGAAGGCGGTGGCGATCGCTACCGGCACCCACCAGGGAGCGCGCCCGAGCCAGACGTAGGTCGCCAGGGCGGCGAGCAGGAAGACGATGTCGGCGCCATGATCGAGCGCGTGACCGCGCCGCGACGCCGCGCCGAAGCGGCGAGCCACCGGTCCATCGACCAGGTCACTGAGCGCCACGGCACCGAAGACGACGGCGGCTGGCCACGCCGCTCCGCCCTGTCCGGCATGCCACGCCGCGGCAGCGAACACGGGCGTCAGCAGGAGGCGCAGGGTGGTGATGGCGTGCGCGATGTGGCGGTGCGCGGGCATCGTCGCGCGGCGGCCGTCATGCCGCCTGACGATGTGCCCCGGTAGCGGCTGCGGCGAGTCGCCGCCCCGCGGGTGACAGCGCGGGCGCTACCGGGGCCGATGGTGCCTGGGATCCCCAGGCAGGAATCACCTCACGCAGCGCGTCGCGTGGCGACGCGCCGGGTCGGGCCGCACGCGGGCTGGAGCGGTCGTTGACCGTCGGCCGTCCAGAGTGATCCGCGTCGCCAAACCGATCATTGCTGTGAAGCCGGCCTAAGGGGCCACCACCTCACTGATCACCGTAGGGAATAATTGCACTGGACCACCTCCTTTCTCGGCGCCGCCAATCAGCCGCGGGTCCCACACCCGCTTCGCGAGGTCGGCGGCCGCCGATTGTCGCCGCCTCGCCCGGCCCATCGCCCGCGCTGCCCACGAGCGCGCGCGACCTCGGAGCCGTGTCCGCTCGAGCCGGTATGAGCCATGGGCGCTGCATACTCCGCGCCTCGCGCCGCGTCCAGTCCGATGTTCGCACGCTTGTGAGCGCGGCGCCATCTCCGTAAGGTGCGCCGGCGGCACGCCGTCGACACCGCATCCTCTCACCGCACGCCGGCGCGCCCACAGGGATCCGCGCGTGTACTCCGCCTTCGTTCGTCCGTTGCTCTTTCGCCTTCCCGCCGAGGCGGCGCACGACCTGGCGTTTCACGCCTTGTCCCCGCTGCAGTGGCTCCTGCAGCGACGGCGGTGCGCGCCGGCCCCCGATCCCCTCCTGGGGCAGCACCTCTGGGGGCTCCACTTCGCCCATCCGCTCGGGCTCGCCGCCGGCTTCGACAAGAACGGCCGTTTGCCGCACGTCTGGCCGGCACTGGGTTTCGCCTTCGCCGAGCTCGGCACGGTCACCGCACTGCCGCAGGCGGGGAATCCGCCGCCGCGGCTCTTTCGCCTGACTGCGGAAGGCGGGCTAATCAACCGCCTCGGCTTCAACAACGCCGGCGCCGACGCCGTCGCCGCGGCCTTGTCGGTTCGATTCAGGCGCGGGCGACCGGGGGTGCCGATCGGCATCAACCTGGGAAAGTCCAAGCTCGCACCGCTCGAGCGCGCGGCCGATGACTACTGCGCCAGCCTGCGCCAGCTCTACGGCCTGGCCGACTACGTGGTCATCAACGTCAGCTCACCCAACACCCCCGGCCTGCGCGATCTGCAAGGCGAAGCCCAGCTCGCCCCGCTGCTCGCGGCCGTGCAGGCCGAGAATCGGCGTCTCGCGCTCGCCCAGCGCAGCGCGCCGCGGCCGCTGTTGGTCAAGCTCGCACCCGATCTCGCCGACGACGCCATCGCCGCCATCGCGGCCGCTGCCGAGCGCCAGGGGGTAGCGGGTTTCGTCGCCACCAACACCACCATCGATCGCAGCGCCCTGTCTCGGCGCGATCCGCGCGCCGCCGAGGCCGGGGGACTGAGCGGACCGCCACTGCGCGCCCGGGCCACGGCGGTGGTGCGGGCGCTGCACGGCGCCTGTGGGGGGCGCGTGCCGATCATCGGCGTCGGCGGCATCGCCTCGGCAGCCGACGCGTATGAGAAGATCCGCGCCGGCGCCTCGCTCGTACAGGCGTACACCGGCTTCGTCTACGGCGGACCGGGATTCGCCCGGCGGCTGGTCGCCGACCTGCGCGGGCTGCTGCAACGCGACGGCTTCGCGCACATCGGCGCCGCCGTCGGCGCCGACGCCGCGGGCGCGGTTGATCGGCCGCCGCCTGCGTCTTAGGGTGCGCGCCACACGCTGACCGTCGGGGGGTTGACCATGCAGTTCGGTGTCTTGATGTTCTCGACCGCCTACGCCATCCGTCCGGATGACTTGGCGCGCGAGGTGGAGGGGCGTGGCTTCGAGTCGCTGTGGTTGCCGGAGCACACCCACATCCCCGCCAGCCGCCGCTCACCGTGGCCGGGCGGCGCCGAGCTGCCGAAGGAATACTGGCACACCTACGACCTGTTCGTCGCCCTCAGCCTGGCGGCCGCGGCCACGACGCGGCTGAAGATCGGCTCGGGGATCTGTCTGGTGGTCGAGCACGACCCGATCAGCTTGGCCAAGACCGTCGCCAGTCTCGATGTCCTGTCGGGCGGTCGCTTGCTCTTCGGCATCGGCGCCGGGTGGAACGCCGAGGAGATGGCCAATCACGGCACGGACTTCGGACGCCGCTGGCGCGTGCTGCGCGAACGCATCGAGGCGATGAAGGTGATCTGGCGGGACGACGACGCCGAATACCACGGCGCCACCCTCAGCTTCGACCCCATATGGTCCTGGCCCAAGCCGCTGCAGGCGCCGCATCCGCCCATCTACCTCGGCGGTCACGGCCCCAAGGCGATCGAGCGCGTGGTGCGCTACTGCGACGGCTGGATGCCCTTGCCGACGCGCTCGCCGAAGTTGCTCGAGGAGATCGCGCTCCTGCGCCGGCGCGCCGAAGCCGCGGGCCGCGACCCGCGATCGATCGCGATCTCGCTCTACGGCGTCGGGCTCGACACCGCGGCGCTGCGCACCTACGCCGCAGCCGGCGTCGATCGGGCGATCTTCACTCTCCCGTCGGCCGCGCGCGACGTCGTGCTGGCGCGCCTCGACCGCTGCGCGCAGGCCGCGGCGGAGGCTCAGGGCTGACGGACGGACGATCCGTCGCCGCTAGTGCCCGCCGCTGGAACGCGGGCCGCCACCCTCGCGCGCCCGCGCCTCATTGATCTTGAGCGGCCGACCCTTGAAATCCTTGCCGTCCAATTGCTCGATGGCCTGTGCCGCCTCGCTGTCGGTGCTCATCTCGACGAAGGCGAAGCCGCGCGACTTCCCGGTCAGGCGGTCCTTGATGATCGCCACCGAATCTGGGTTTCCCGCTTGCGCGAAATACTCCCGCAGTTCGTCTTCCGTGGCGCTGAACGACAGGTTCCCGACGTACAACTTCCGGCCCATTGCGGCCTCCCGAAGCTTCCGCCTGCGCCCATAGCACCGCGCCAGTGCATTTGGCAAACTACTGTGATCCATCGTATGCGCTAATTTCACTCGCGCCGCGCACGCGGCGGGCCGCACGTGGCACCGCACGCCGCCCGTGGGGTAGAAGGACGCCATGCTCGACCAGTCAGCCGACGGCAATCGGGAAGCTACCGCCGGGATGTCGCTCGCCACCTTCGCGACCCACCATCCGCTGCGCTATCTCTGGGGCCTCGCCGCCGGCCTCTGGATCATCGTCTCCACCCTCGTCCTCGGCATCATCGCCATCGCCATGATGCTGATCACGCGACGCAGCTGGCCGGTCGACGTGATCGGCCGCTGGTGGGGGCGCTGGATCGTGCGCGTCTGCGGCATCGACCTAACCGTCGAAGGGCTGGAGCGCCTGGCGCCGGGACGCAGCTACGTGTTGATCAGCAACCACCTGAGCAATTTCGACATCTGGTGCACGCTGGCGATGATGCCGTTTCCGATCCGCTTCGTGGCCAAGAAGGAGCTGTTGCGCATCCCCGTGCTCGGCCAAGCGCTGGGGATGAGCGACCACATCGTCATCGACCGCCAGAATCCCGACGCCGCCATCCGCCGCATCAACGACGCCGCGACGCGCGCCCCGCAGGGCATCGGCATTCTGTTTTACGGCGAGGGCACCCGCAGCCGCGACGGCCAGGTGCACGCCTTCAAGAAGGGCGGCGTCAGCCTGGCGCTGCAAGCGCAGTTGCCGGTGGTGCCGATGAGCATCAGCGGCACACGCAAGTTTCTGCCCCGCGGCTGTGCGGTGATTCGGCCCGGAGGGCGCGTGCGCATCGTGTTCGCCGAGCCGATCGACACGGCCGGCATGCCGTTCTCCGCCCGCGAAGAGCTCAACCAGCGCGTGCGCGATGCCGTGGTACGCAACTTCATCGCCGATCTGGCCTGAGCCGCAGCGGCTTTCTTTTTCACCGTCCCCCGACTAGCACGTGCGCCCATGTCCGCGGCGCTCGAGGTGGAGCACGTCAGTAAGTCGTTCGGACGCACGCTGGCCCTCGACGACGTGAGCGGCCAGATCGCCGCCGGCGAGGCGGTGTTGCTGCTCGGCCCCAACGGCGCCGGCAAGACGACACTGCTGCGCCTGTGCGCCACCTTGCTGCGGCCCAGCCGGGGTCGGATCCGCATCGCCGGGCTCGACGTCGCGGCGCACGGCGCTGCGGCGCGCCGCCATCTGGCGGTGCTCGGGCACCAGAGCTTCCTCTACCCCGATCTCAGCGTGCTCGAGAACCTCGCCTTCTACGCGCGGCTGTACGGCCTGCCCGCGCCGGCGGCGCGCATCGCCACACTGGTCGAGCGCCTCGGCCTGGGCGGCTGGACACACCGCCCGGTGCGGGCGCTGTCGCGCGGCTTCGTGCAGCGCTGCGCGCTGGCGCGGGCGCTGCTGCACGATCCCGACGTGCTGTTGCTCGACGAACCGTTCACCGGCCTCGACGCCGAGGCGCGCGAGCGCTTGTGTGCCGTGCTGCGCGAGACGCACCAGCGCGGCGCGGCGCTGCTGATGAGCACCCACGATCTCGCGCTCGGCGCCACCCTCTGCCACCGCGCCATCATCCTCGCCGCCGGCCGGGTCGCCTGGCAGGGGTGCGTCACCGCCGACGAGGCCCCGGGGCTCGAGCGCCGCCTGCGCGATCTCGGCCGACGCGAGAGGCCCTGAGCGGTTGCCATGTTGGCCATCCTGTGGAAGGACCTGCGCATCGAGCTGCGCACCAAGGAGACGCTGGCGGCGCTGCTGCTGCTCGGCCTGCTCACCCTCCTGGTGTTGAGCTTTGCCTTCGATCCGACCAGCCCGCTGCGCGAGGCCGCCGCGCCGGGCGTCTTGTGGGTCGCCATGATCTTCGCCGGCACCCTCGGCATGAACCGCGCCCTGGTGCGTGAGAGCGAACACGACTGCTTGCAGGGCTTGCTGCTCGCGCCACTCGACCGCGGCACCATCTACCTGGCCAAGGTGGCGGCCAATCTGCTGTTCATGGCGGCCGTCCAGATCATCCTCTTGCCGCTGTTCGTCTTCTTCTTCAACCTGCCGCTGTGGACCACTGCGCTCCGCCTGGCGCCGGTGCTGTTGCTGGGGCTGCTCGGCTTCGCCGCCATCGGCACCCTGTTCGCCGCCGTCTCGCTGCGCACGCGGGCGCGCGAGGTGATGCTGCCGCTGCTCATGCTGCCGCTCGCCGCCCCGCTGCTCATCGCCGGCATGCAGGCGAGTGCCCAGCTGCTGCGCGGCGATGCTTTGACCGCCGTCGGCCATTGGATCAACCTGGTCGGCGCCTTCGACGCCGTCTTCCTGGTTGTCGGCTGGCTGACCTTTGAGTATGTGGTTGAGGAATGACTGGCCGGACGGGCATCGCACCCATGCCTGACACGGCGCGCCCCCGTCCGGACTGGACCGATCGGCTGCTGCCGCCGGCGGTGATCGCGGCCATGCTCGGCGCGCTCTTCCTGGTGTTCGTGCGAGTGCCGACCGACGCCTTCCAAGGGCCGGTGCAACGCATCTTCTACGTCCACATGGCCATGTGGCTCTCGACCTTCACCGCCTTTGCTCTCGTCGGTGTGGCGAGCCTGCTGTACCTCTGGCGCCGCGCCGCGCGCTGGGACCGCTTGGGCCGGGCCGCGGCCGAGCTCGGCTTGCTCTTCTGCACGCTCGGCCTCCTCACCGGCGCCATCTGGGCCAAGCCGATCTGGGGCACGTGGTGGACCTGGGATCCGCGCCTGACGCTGACGCTCATTCTCTGGATGATCTACGCCGCCTACCTGCTGCTCCGCACCCTGGCCAACGACGCGCAACAGGGCGCGACCCTGTCCGCCATCCTCGGCGTATCCGGGGTCGTGGATCTCTACCTGATCAATCGCGCCGTCTATTGGTGGCGCGGCATTCACCCGGCGGTGATCGTCGACCGCGAGGGCGGAACGGGGCTGTCCGATCCGCTCATGCGCCTCACCCTCGTCGTCTGCATGTTGGCCTTCTTTCTGCTCTTCCTCTGGCTGCTGCGGCTGCGCTTGCGGGCCGCGCGGCTGCACGACTCAGTGGAGGAGCTGCGCGCCCAGCTCGTGGCGGCGGGCACTTACGGGATCTGATGGACGGCGGCGCACATCTCACCTACTTGATCGCCGCCTATGCCGTGGTCTGGCTCGGCGTCTTGATCTACGTCACCAGCCTGGCGCGTCACAGCCGCGACTTGGAGCGTGAGATTGAAGAGCTCAAGCGCCTGCTCGAGGAGCGCGATCACGGCTAGCCACCGTGGACGCAATCAGCCCGGTCGTTGGCGAGTTGAGCCAACGAGTGTGGGCGACGAGCCGTAGCCGCGGGACCTGTGCCCGCCGGCAGCGCAGCGCGCTGCCCG
>CAYYWP010000068.1:0-21030 GCA_964475125.1 uncultured Binatia bacterium (SeqCode)
CCGGTCACCAAGCCGCGGCGGCCGGCCAGGTCGTTCTCGCCCGCCGCCGCGCCAGGTGGGCCGAGGCCGCTGGGCTCAGCCATGTGCCACCTCGGCGAAGGGCGGCGCGGCGGCCTCGGCGGCGGCATCGCACGCGGGCGCGGCGGCGTGCAGCCGGCGCAGGTGGATGTTGAGGTCGAGCGGATCGATGAAGCAGAGGTCGGCCCGCCCCGAGGCGACGACGTTGTTGGCGTCGTCGGCGAAGCGAATGCCCGCCGCCGTCACGGTCGGCACGCGCGCCTCGTTACGGATGCGATCGCTCAGCCGCAGCAGCGCCACCGGGTCGTAGTTGGCGGCGGCGTCCGCGCTGGCCTGCCCCGCCAGCACCTCGATGGCATCGCAGCCGCGCTGCGCCAAGGTGCGCGCCAACGCCACGGCGTCGTCAACCGCCCAGCCGCCCTGGACCCAATCGGTCGCCGACAGCGCCACCGCCACCGGGCGGTCGGCGGGCCACACCGCGCGCACCGCGTCGAAGACGGCGAGCGGGAAGCGGGTGCGGTTCTCGCTCGGCCCGCCCCAGGCGTCGGCGCGCCGGTTCGACAGCGGCGAGAGGAAGCTCGCCAACAGGTAGCCGTGCGCGAAACACAGCTCCAGGAGGTCGAAGCCGGCGGCGGCGGCCCGCTTCGCGCCGTCGACGAAGGCGGCGGTGACCGCATCCATGTCGGCGGCCGTCATCTCGCGCGGCACTCGGCCGCGCGCGGCATAGGGTATCGGCGAGGCGGAGAGCAGCGGCCAGCCGTCTTCGCGCAGCGGCCGATCGGTGCCATCGGCGCGCGGACGCGTGGCGCCGCGCCGGCCGGCGTGGTTCAGCCGCGCCCCGATCCGCACCTCGCCGGCACCATGGACGGCCTCGACCAGGCGGCGCCAGGCTTCCTGGTGTTCCGCCGAATACAGCCCGGGACATCCGGGGGTCATGCGTCCCTCGGGGCAGACGGCGATCAGCTCGCTCATCAACAGCCCCGCTCCGCTACGCGCCAGACGATCGAAGGCGCCGGCGCGCTGGGGAGCGGGCATCCCCTCGCAGGCGCCATCGTCGGTGGGGCAGGACAGGGCCAAGCGGTTCGCCAGCCGCATGCCGCGCAGCTGCAACGGCGTGGCCATCGGCGGCGGCGCGGCGATACAGAGCGCGGCCGGGCGCGGCGCGCTGCGGGCGAAGCACCAGCGGTCGACGGCGTCGACGAAGGCGGGGTCGCGGCGGCGCAACTCCGTGTAGGAGATTCGCCCGCTGCGGGTGAAGAGATAGTAGGCGAGCTGTAAGGGCTCGAAGTGGGCGTAGCGTTCGAGGTGCTCGAAGTAGTGCGTGCTCTCGGCCGCCGCCCGTTGCATCGCCGCCACCGCCGGGCGTCGCTCGAGCTCGTAGTCGCGCAGCGCCGGGCCGATCGCCGCGTGGCGATCGAAGGCGTCGGCCAGGGCGATGGCGTCCTCCATCGCCAGCTTGGAGCCCGCCCCGACCGTGAAGTCCGCCGTATGCGCCGCGTCACCGAGCAGCACGATCGGGCCGTGACACCAGTTGCGGTTGCGCACCGTGCAGAACGACACCCAGAGCGAGCGGTTGCTGAGCAGGGGCTCGCCGCGCAGATCGGCGTCGAACACCGCTTCCAGGTAGGTGCGCGCCTCGGCCTCGGACATGCGGTCGAGTCCGGCATCGCGCCACGTCGCCTCGCCGCACAAGACGATGAAGGTGCTGACCTGGCCATCGTTCGGATAGACGTGGGCCTGAAAGAGGCCGTGCGGCGTGGGGCGAAAGATGAAGGTGAAGGCGTCGAACACCTTGGGCGTCCCCAGCCAGGTGTACTTGAGGCGGCCGTAGGTGAGCCGCGGTTGGAAGGCCTCCTCGTGCGCCTTGCGGACGAGGCTGTTCACGCCGTCGGCGGCGATCAGCAGATCGTAGGGCGGCAGCTGCTCGAGCGCAGTGACGTCGGTGTCGAATTGGAGCCCGACGCAGAGCTCCCGACAGCGCTCCTGCAGCAGGCCGAGCAGGGCGCGGCGCGACACGCCGGCGAAGATGTTGCCGCCGCAGCGGATGGGCTCCGCCCCGTAGCGCACCTCGATGGCGTCCCACAGCGCGAAGCGCTCGGTCATCGTGCAGTAGCTGGGATAATCGGCGTCGTGGAAGGCGGACAGCGTGCGATCCGAGAAGACGACGCCGAAGCCGTAGGTGGCGTCGGCGGGATTGCGCTCGATGACGCGCACGGACCAGTCGGGATGGCGCTTCTTCAGCAAGATGGCGCTGTAGAGCCCTCCCGGGCCGCCGCCCAGCACCAGCACGTTCACGGCGTCGCCTCCGGACTCGCGCCCAGATCGCCGACCACATCGGCCAGGCGCTCGAGCTGTTCGAGCTCGGCCACGGCGGGGAGCAGGACGAGGTGATCGCAGCCGGCGTCGGCGTAGGCGCGCACGTACTGCAACACCGCCTGCGGCGTCGACAGCAACCCGGCGGCGACCTTGTCCGCGAACGGCCCGGTGAAGGCGTAGTAGTCGCGCAGATAGGCAGTGCCCGCCGCGGCGGCGTCGCCCAGCGCGAAGTAAGCCTGTCCCCACATCTGCGGGTTGCCGGGTCGCCCCGCGTCGCGCCACGCCGCCCGCACCCGGTCGGCCGCGCGCGCGAAGGCGCGCGCCGGGCCACCGCCGTGCACGTAACCGTCGGCGAAGCGCGCCACGCGGGCACAGGCTTCGTCGCTGAGCCCGCCGATCAGCAGCTCGGGACGCCGGCGCGGGCGGCGCGCCGGACCGAGGTCGTTTCCCTCCCAGAGCGTCAGCAGTTGGTCGAGCTGCTCGGTCAGCAGGCGGCCGCGTTGCCGGTAGTCGACCCCGGCCACGGCATAGTCGTCTGGTCGCGCTCCAACCGCTAGACCGAGGACGAATCGCCCACCCGACAGCGCATCGATGCTCGCCGCCGTCTTCGCCATCGCCGCCGTGGTGCGCAACGGCCCGATGGCGATCGTGGTCGCCAACTGCACCCGCCGCGTCACCGCCGCCGCCGCGGCCAGGATCGCGAACGGGTCGTAGCTGTCGTAGACGAAGCGGTCGATCACCCCCAGGCTCGCAAACGGGACCGCGTCGGCCCGCCGCGCCCACTCGACGAGGCTTGCCGCTTCCACCCCGGGCACGCCACTGGGCAACCCGACGCCAACCCGCATACGCTGCGCTCCCTCTCGCGCCCGTCGACCGGCCCGCGACGCCGCCGGCGAGCCCGTGCCCTAGGAATCAGTGAGCGAGCGTTTACTCGCTGAAAGCTTCGCCTGTCAACCGCCGCGGTGCTGAGCGCTCGTTGCACACCCCGTTCCGCCCACCCTGCGACGGGCTCCGGGCCTGTCCTGAGCCGGTAGACCGGTGAGCGAAGCGCTTTGTGGTGCAAGCAGTCCCCGCCCATGCCGAGCATGTCGAAGCCGGCGCGAGGGCTTTGCCAACCGGCTGCGAGGCCAGTCTGATTCGCCGCTCTGGATCGCGTTTGACAGTCGCAATCGGCATTGAGTAATGGCTCAATCATGCACGGCCGCAGGGAGCGCGCGGCTTGGGACGGGCCGGTCCCGTGGTGAGTACCGCACCTGACGCCGTGTTCTGCAACGGCACGGTGCTGCGACTCGACGAGCGCGGCGAGCCGGCCTCGGCGTTCGCGGTCGCCGGCGGACGGTTCGCGGCCATCGGCGACGATCGCGCCATGCGGGCGCTGCGCGGCCCCGGCACGCTCGAAGTGGATCTCGGCGGGGCGACCGTCGTGCCCGGCTTCAACGACAGCCACAACCACATGCTCGACACCGGGCTCGAGATGGAGAAGGTCCAGCTCGGCGGGGTGCGCTCCCTCGCGGAGTTGTTGGCGGCGGTCGGACGCGAGGCGGCGACGACGCCGGCGGGGCAGTGGGTGTGCTGTTCCTCCGCCTGGCATGAATCGCAGCTCGAGGAGCGCCGGCTACCCAACCGCTGGGAGCTCGACGGCGCGGCGCCGCGCCACCCGGTGCACCTGCCGCGCGGCGGCCACACCTTGGTGGTCAACAGCCTGGCGCTGGCGATGGCCGGCATCGACCGTCACACCAACCCCACCGGCGGCGCGGTGATCAAGGACCCAGCCACCGGCGAGCCGACCGGCCTCCTCTTTGAGCCGAGCGCGCTCGGTCTCGTGCAGCGTCATCTGCCGCCGCCCTCCGCGGCGCGCAAGCAAGCGGCAATCGAACGCGCCATGCGGGCCTTCCACGCCGCCGGCATCACCAGCGTCATCGAGCCGGGCCTGACAGCGGACGAGATCGAAATCTACGGGCGCTTGCGCCAGGCGGACCGCCTGCGCATGCGAACCTGCTGCATGGTCGGATTCGGATGGGTCAACTGGCCGGCGGCGACGGCCGAGAACGTGCGTGCCCTGGGGCGCTTCGCCGCCTCGCCGGATGCGATGCTGCGCGTCGACGGCATCAAGCTGTTCATCGACGGCGGCATCGAATCGGCCCTGATGAGCGAGCCGTACTGCCTGGTACACGGCGAGCAGGACGACCCGGACTACCGCGGCGTCCAGGTCATGGACGCCGAGGTACTGACCCAGGTGGTGCGGGCGGCCAACGCACTCGACTGGCGGGTCGGCGTGCACGCCGTCGGCGATCGCGGCATCGATGTCGTGCTCGATGCCTACGCCGCCGCCGATCGCGACCGGCCGCTGCGCGGACGGCGCTACATGCTGATCCACGGCATCTTGCCGCACGCCAGTCACTTCCCGCGCTTGCGCGCCATGGGCATCGCCGTGGCCTCGCAGATCCATCACTACACGCTGGGCGAGAACATGATCCGCTACTGGGGTCGCGCCCGCGCCGAGCGGGCCAACCCCGTGCGCGCCTATATGCGCGAGGGCATTCCGGTGGCGGGGGGCACCGACTCGCAGGTGTGCTCGTACGAGCAGCCGGCCGCGGTCTGGGCCGATGTCGCCCGGCAGACCCTGCGCGGCAGCGTGCTCGGGCCGGCCCTCGGGCTGTCCCGCCTCGACTCCCTCAAGCTGCACACGCGGGCGGGCAGCTATCTCACCTTCGAGGAGAACGACAAGGGCACCATCGAGGTCGGCAAATACGCCGACTTCGCCGTGCTGTCTGGCAACCCCCTCGACTGCCCCCTCGACGAGCTGCGCGAGCTGCGCGTCCTGCGCACGGTTGTCGGCGGCGAGACAGTATGGGAAGCGTAGTGCGATGCTGACAACCCCGCCGGAGGCGGAGACCAGGGCGCAGGCGACGAGCCGTCACCGCGCCGGGGCACTCCGGGACGGGTGAGCGGGAGAACGGACGGACGAGCACGGGGGGGCGATGGCCTATCGAATCGGCATAGACGTCGGCGGGACCTTCACCGATTTCGTCGCGCTGCGCGACGGCGGCCAGCGCTACACCGGCAAGACGCATACGGTCGCCGCCGACGAGACCGAGGGCATCTTTCGCGGCCTGGGCGAGATCGCCGCGCACTACGAGGTTTCGCTCGGCGCCCTGCTGGCGGACACCGAATCGCTGGTCCTGGGCACCACCGTGGTGACCAACACGATGCTGGAGTTCAACGGCGTCAAGACCGGCCTCATCACCACCAAGGGATTCCGCGACGTGCTCGAGCTGCGCCGCGGCCACAAGGAAAACCTGTTCGACATCCGCCTGCCGCCGCCGCACCCGATCGTTCCGCGCCAGTATCGCCTCGGCGTCACCGAACGCATCGACTACGCCGGCAAGGTCGCCATCCCCCTGGACGAGGGCGAAGTCTACGCGGCGGCGCACCGGCTGCGCGAGCTGGGCGTCGAATCGATCGCCGTCTGCCTGCTGTTCAGCTTCGTCAACCCGCTGCACGAGCGACGCGTGCGCGACATCGTGCGCGAGGTCGCGCCCGAGGTGTTCATCACCCTGTCGTCCGAGGTGCTGCCGCAGGTGCGCGAGTTCGAACGGGTCAGCACCACCGTGGTGAACGCCTACGTCAGCCCCAAGCTGGCGCGCTACCTGGAGCGCCTGACCGCCCGATTGAGCGAGAGCGGCATGCGGGGCGAGTTCTTCCTCATGCAGTCCAACGGCGGGGTGATGAACGTCGACTACGCCCAGGCGCACGGCGTGGACGCCGTGCTCTCCGGCCCCTCGGGCGGCGTGGTCGCGGCGACGCTGATCGGCGGTCTGTCGGGGTACAAGAACCTGATCACGGCCGACATGGGCGGCACCAGCTACGACGTGTGTCTGATCAAGGACGGGCGTCCGGAGATCGGCGTCAACAACTGGATCAGCCGCTACCGCGTCGCCGTGCCGCTGATCGACATCCACACCATCGGCGCCGGCGGCGGCTCGATCGCCTGGATCGACGGCGCCGGGGCGCTGCGCGTCGGACCGCGCTCGGCCGGCGCCATGCCCGGGCCGGCGTGCTATGGACGCGGCGGCAGCGAGCCGACGACGACCGACGCCGACGTGGTGCTCGGCTACATCGACCCCAACTACTTTCTCGGCGGCCGCCTGCGCCTCGATGGCGAGGCGGCCAGCGCGGCCATCGCCAGCAAGATCGCCGAGCCCTTGGGCATGAGCCTCGAGGAGGCCGCCAGCGGCATCTTCCAGATCGCCAACAGCAACATGATCAACGCCATCCGCTTCGTCTCGGTGGCGCGCGGTCGCGACCCGCACGATTTCGCCCTGCTCGCCTTCGGCGGCGCGGGCCCCGTGCATGCCGGCGCCCAGGTGCGCGACCTCGGTATCCGCACCGTGCTGGTGCCGAAAAACGCCTCGGTGCTCTCGGCCGTCGGCAACCTGATCGCCAACCTCAAGATCTCCAAGGTGCAATCGCTCTTCGCCGAGACCGACAAGGTCGACCTCGAGCAGCTCAACGCCGCCTTCCTGCAGATGCACGAGGCCGCCGAGGCGGCGCTCGGCGACCGCTCGCGCATCCGCGAGGTGATCGTGCAACGCTTCCTCGACATGCGCTATCGCGGCCAGGTGCAGGAGGTGATCGTCCCCGTGCAGGCGCGCACGCGCCGGCTCACGCAGGTCAACCTGGCGCAGACGATCAACGAGTTTCACGAGCTGCACGACCAGATCTACCGCTTCAAGCGCCCCGAGCAGGTGGCCGAGATCGTCAGCGTACGTCTCGACATGATCGGCACCCGCGAGCCGATCCACTTCGAGAGTCATCCGTTCGAGGACGAGGACGCAACCCACGCCCGGCGCGGTGTGCGACGCGTCTACTTCGACTCGACCGGCTACGTCGAGGCGCAGATCTTCGACGGCGACCGGATCCGACCCGGCAACCTGATCACCGGGCCGGCCATCATCGAAGAACCGAACACCAACATCGTCGTCTACCCCAACCAGGAGGCCATGCTCGACCAGTTCCTCACCTACGTCATCCAGGTGGCCTGATGAGCCGGCAGACGAGCTCGGTGGCGCGGGAAATCCTGCGCAATAAGCTGCGCGCGGTCGCCGATGACATGAGCGCGGCCCTGGAACACAACTGCCCGTCGCCCGTGGTCAGCGAAGAGCGCGATTACGCCGTCGCCTTCACCAACGCCAACGGCGAGGTGGTGGTCGCCGACAATGCCGTCCACCTGCCGTCGCTCGAGCTGACGGCGAAGGCGATCCTCGACTACTATCAGTATAGTCTGCGCGCCGGCGACTTGGTGGTCACCAACGACCCGTTCTCCGGCGGCACCCACGTCCAAGACCTGACGCTCCTCGCGCCGGTCTATGCCTTCGAGGAGCTGCTCGGCGCACTGGCGGTGCGCGTCCACGCCTCCGACTTCGGCGGCCAGCATGCCGGCGGGTACAATCCACTGGCGAAAGAGGTCTGGGCGGAAGGGGTCCGCATCCGGCCGATCAAGCTGGCGCGCCTCGGCCGGCTCGACCGCGACGTCTTCGCCACCCTGCGGCTCAACAGCCGGCTGCCGGAGGAGGTCGACCGCCTGCTCGAGGCGATGCGGGCCACGCTCGACCTCGGCGGGGAGCGCGTCCGCGGGCTGGTGTCCGAGTCCGGACTCGATGCCTTCCGGGCCGGGGCCGACTACACCCTGGACTATGCCGAGGCAACCGCCCGGACCTGCGTCCGCGGCTGGCCGACGGGTCGCTTCGAAGGCGCCGCGCGGGTCGGCCACGATTGCACCGGACGCTCGCCGCGAGTGCACTGTTGGCTGGAGGTCCGGGACGGCGCGGTGACGATCGACTTCTCCGGCTCCGATCCGCAGAGCCAGTCGTTCGTCAACAGCTCCTGGGGGTGGACCTGTGGCAGCGCGCTGCTCCCCGTCTTCACCGCGCTGGGCGAACCGCCGCTGAATTCCGGCGTGCTGCGCGTCGTGCGCTGCACCGGGGCCGAGGGCACGCTGGTTCGCCCGAGCTATCCGGCCGCGGTGGGGCTCGGCCAGTACCACCCCGGGAGCGAGATCATCAACGCCGTGTCCGCCGCCCTCTCCGCCTGTACGGGCGAAACCTTGCCGCTGATGCCGCCGCACGCCCTGGTCAGTTTGTGTTTCCCGCCCTACCGCTTCCTGTCGCTCGATTCCCTCCTCTCGGCCGGCGCCGGCGGCACGGCGCAGGGCCCCGGCTGGGGGCCGCCGAGCTACTTCGCCCGCCGCCGTCTGCTCTCGGTCGAGAAGACCGAGATGAGCTTTCCGGAGATCTCCATCGCGCAGCTCGAGCTCGCCCCCGAGGCCGACGCGCCCTCGGCAGCGGGGTGCGAGCTGACCATGCGGCTGCACAGTCCGGCGCGGCTCACGGCCTACATCGGCGCTTCCGCCGAGCCCGGGGTCGCCGAGGCACCGCGCTGCAGCTTCAGCAGCGATGGCGCCACCACGGAAGTGGACGGCTACGCCCTGGACCGGAGCTGGGAAAATGGTACGGTCATCCTGCGCACAGCCAGTGGACCGACGCGGCGATCGCCCTCGTCCGCGTCGCACGTCCCGGGGAGAGTCCTATGATCAGCCCGATCACGGCCGAGGTCATCCGCGAATACTTCGAAACGGTCTCGCAGGAGATCATCCAATCGATGGTGCGGGCCTCGGTCTCGCCCATCTTCAACGAAGCGCACGACTGTTCAGCGGGGATCTTCTGGCACGACGGCAAGCGGGTGAACCTGATCGCCCGCGGCGACGCCGTCCCGGTGCACATCTTCGCCTGCCTGACCTCGGTGGAAGCCTGTCTGAGCTTCTTCCGCGGCGACCTCGACGAGGGCGACCTGTTGCTGGTGTGCGATCCGTATTTCGGCGGCACGCACATCGGCGACTACACCATCATCAAGCCCGTCTTCTGCAACAACAAGCCGGTATTCTTCCCTTCCGTGCGCGCTCACATGCTCGACGTCGGCGGTCCCGAGCCGGGAGGCGGCATCAGCATCGACGCCACCGAGGTGTGGCAAGAGGGCTTCCGCTTCCCGCCCATCAAAGTGTTCGAGAAAGGTGAGCGCCGCCGCGACGTGTGGGACTTGCTGAAGGGCAACAACCGCATCCCGGACATCACGGTCGCCGACATCGAAGCGATGATCGGCGCCTGCAAGCTCGGCGAGGATCGCATCCGCTCCCTGATCGACCGCTACGGTCTGCCCACCGTCTGCGAGGGGGTCGAGTACACGCTCGACTACAGCGAGCGCGCGCTGCGCCAGTTGATCGCCGCGTGGCCGGACGGGGTGTATCGCGGCCGCTCGCTGCTCGACACGGACTTCCGCGGCAACCAGGACGTCAACGTCGACGTGGCGATCGAAGTGAAAGGCAGCGACGTCGTCGTCGACTTCACCGGCACGCACCCGCAGTGTCCGGGCATCATCAACAGCGTCATCGGCAACACGATGTCGTACGTCTACGGCTGCTTTGCCGCCGTGTGCCCCGAGGCGCCGATCAACTCCGGCTTCTTCCGCCCGCTTCGCGCCATCCTTCCGGAGGGCTCCGTGGTCAATCCCCGCCCTCCCGCCTGCGCCGGCTACGCCACGATCTGCGTCGGCTGCACGATCGGCGAAGCGGTCACGCAAGCGCTCAGCCAGCTCGTCCCCGAGCGCGCCGGGACGACGTCCATCGACCTGACGATGCTGTGGACCTTCGGCAACGACCCGCGTACCAAGCGCCCGTTCATCGGCTTCGACTACCAGTGCACGCCGATCAGCGCCGGCGCGTCGTACGGCGTCGACGGCTGGGGCGGTTGGGCGGCGCTGTTCTGCGCCCTCACCTTGCCGTCGGTGGAGATTCACGAGTTGCAGTATCCCTACCTGTACCTGCGCTCGGCGGATTTCGTCACCGATTCGGCCGCCCCGGGCCAGTGGCGCGGCGCGCCCTCGTGCATCATGAAACGCATGACCTACGGCAGTGACGGCCCGCTCAGGAATACCTTCTGGATACAGGGCGAACGTCACACCCTGCAGGGCTATCTGGGCGGCAAGCCCGGAGTCGGAAACTACGCCCTCGTTCACTGCGACACGCCGCAGGAGCGGCGGGTCGACGGCTACGCCGAAGCGCTCTCCCCACCGGGTGACAGCCTCCTCTTCCACAGTTGCGGCGGCGGTGGCTGGGGCGACCCGCTGGAGCGCGACGCCCAGGCAGTCTGCGACGACGTGCGCAACGAGTACGTCTCGATCGAGGGTGCCGAGCGCGACTACGGTGTCGTCGTCGACCCCACGACGCTGCGCGTCGACGACACGGCCACGGCCCGCCTGCGCGCCGCGCGCCGGGCCCGCGTGGCGGCCTGAGGCCTGTCCCGTATTGCATCGCGCTCGCCGGGGTTGGTAAGTCCCCGCCCCGTGCTTCGACGACCTCAGCATGAGTAGCCCCTCGCCCCGATCCGACGGCAGTGTCCCGACGCTCGACGCCGAGCGCGAGCGCCTGGCGGCGCTCGACCGCGCCCATAAGCTGCCGGGCTTTGCGCCGCTCGCCCCGCACGCCGAGCGGGGCTCGCTCATCATCGTGCGCGGCAAGGGCATCTGGTGCTGGGACGCCGCGGGACGGCAGTACCTCGACGGCTGCGCCTCGATCTGGAACGTCAACCTGGGCTTCGGTCAGACGGAAATCGCCGACGCCATCCGCGACCAGCTCGAGACGCTGTCCTTTCACCTCAGCCTGCTCAATTTCTCCACCCCGCCGGCGATCGAGTTGGCCGCCAAGCTCGCGGCCTTGGCTCCGCCCGGTTTGAACCGCGTCTTCTTCACCAGCGGCGGCTCGGAGTCGAACGAGACGGTGATCCGCCTCTGTCGCCTCTACTTCAAGCTCAAGGGCTTCACCGGCAAGACGACGGCGATCGCGCGGCGGCGCGGCTATCACGGCTCCTCGATGGGCGCGGCCAGCCTGACCGGCCTCGAGCAGTTCCACCGCTACTTCGGCCCGCTGCTGGAACGCGTGCGCCACATCGACCCGCCCTACTGCTATCGCTGTCCGCTCGGCAGGACCTATCCGTCGTGCGCCGTGGCCTGCGCCGACGAGCTCGAGCAGATGATCCTCGAGGAAGGGCCGGAGACGGTGGCGTTCTTCATCGCCGAGCCGGTGATCGGCGCCGGCGGCGTGATCGCGGCGCCGAACGAGTACTGGGCGCGGATACGCCAGATCTGCGACCGCTACGACGTCTTGTTGGTGGCCGACGAGGTCATCACCGGCTTCGGCCGCACCGGCAAGATGTTCGCGGTGGAGCACTGGGACGTGCGCCCGGACATCATCTCGTGCGCCAAGGGATTGAGCAGCGGCTACCTGCCGCTCGGCGCGGTGCTGGTGCACGAACGCATCTACGACACCCTGGTGTCGGGCCTGCAGGACGCGGCCATGTGGCACGGCTTCACCTATTCCGGCCATCCGGCCTGCTGCGCCGCCGGGCTGAAGACCATCGAGATCCTGGAGCGCGACGGGCTGGTTGAGCACGCGGCGCGCATGGGTGAACGATTGCGCGCCGGCTTGCGCCGCTTCACCGTCTCGCCGATCGTCGGCGAGGTGCGCGGCATCGGCCTGATGGCGGCCGTCGAGCTGGTGCGCGATTCGGCCAGCCGGGAGGCCTTTCCGGCGTCGGCCGGGGTCGGCACCTACTTTCGCGATGCCTGCCGGAGCGAGGGGCTGCTGATCCGCGCCGTCGGCGACAGCATCTGCATGTCGCCGCCGCTCGTCATCTCGGCGGAAGAAATCGATCTCATGCTGGCGCGCCTGGCGGCGGGCCTGGCCAAGACCGAGGCCTGGGTCAACGCCCAAGGGCTGCGGGCAGGAACTCCGCCGTAGTCGGTTTAGGTTCGACTCTCAGGCTCGGCGGGCGCTGCCATCGGCAGCGCCCGCCGTCACCCGACGCCGTGCGCGCTTCCGCCGGCGCCACATTGGCAACCGGTCCCCCCGTTGCGCTATCCGGCGACAGCCGTCCCGGGACACAGGGATCCCCCCCCTGCGACCCGCCTCCCCAGGCGTCGATGCGACGTCACATCGACAGTCGGCAACGGCAGCACACGCGTCGCGACCCCGTTCTCGATTGCCAGGGCCGCATGCAGCCCCCGCGCCCCGCACCGCAGGGCCCCTACCGAAATGCGCCAGCTGCCGATTTGCACGCCGCGCACCCTGCCATAAACGGGGTCTCCCTGGCAAGAAAATTCTCACCCGTCCGTTCTACTCGTCGTCGTCGGTGGCCGAGTTCGAACCTTCCTCGGTCGTATCGTCGATGTTCGGCAGGCCCTGCGCTCCGCCGTCGATGCTCCAGAAGGCCGCCTGGCATGCGCAGAGTGCCTGCTTCGGCGTCAAATCGGCGACCTTCATGAAGCTGCCGGCGCCGTCGAGGTCCTCCGCCAGCGTCCGGCACTTGTGGACGTCCTTGATTTGCTGGTCCTTCACCACCACGACCTTCTGGTACGCCTGCCAGCAAACTGGGCTCAGGCTGGCGCACATGGCCGGGCTGCACGCTTCGCCGCGTGCCGTCGCCGCGCCGCCCAACAGGACCACCGCGGCCACCGTCATCGATATTCGTCTGACCATCATCACTTCACCTCGTTGACGCGATCTCGACCGGATCCACCAGCTCGTCCACTATCGCACGAATGCACCCGGCCGGGAAACTCGCACCTGGGCTGGATTGTGGCGGCGAAACGCGACAAGAATCGAGCCGCGAGGTGAGCCATGATCCGGGTGCTGATCGAGCGATACCTGGCCGCGGGGCGGCGCGACGCGCTGCAGAAGGCCATGCGGGAGATGCGGTTGGAGGCGATTCATCGCGACGGCTACGTCGGCGGCGAAAGCTACCTCGACGCCGACGACGCCAACCACTTCCTGGTCCTGTCCACCTGGCGATCGCGCCAGGCCTGGGACGCCTGGTTCGCCTCCGACCTGCGCCGCGCCATCGACGCCCGCATCACCCCGATGCTGGCCGGGCCCGAGAAGATCACGGTTCTCGAGCCCATCTGAGGCGCCGGCATTGCACCTCATCGTCACCAACGACGACGGCATCGATGCCGCCGGTCTCGCCTCCCTGCGCACGGTGGCGAGCGGCTACGGCCGGACGGTGGTCGTCGCCCCGGCGGCCGTGCAGTCCGGCGTCGGTCACCAGGTCACCACGCGGGCGCCGATCGCGGTCGAGCAACTGACGGCCGAGCGCTATCGGGTCGGCGGCACCCCGGCCGATTGCGCTCGCCTGGCCCTCACCCAGTTCGCGCCCGGCGCGGCCTGGCTGCTCTCGGGCATCAATCACGGCGGCAACCTGGGCGCCGACGTGTACACCTCGGGCACCGTGGCCGCGGCGCGCGAGGCGGCCCTGCTCGGCCACCGCGCGATCGCGGTTTCGCACTACGTCGGCCCCGGCCGCACGGTCGACTGGCCGCTCGCCGAGCGCCGCCTGGCGTCGGTCCTGTCGGTCCTGTTCTCGCGCCCGCTCGAGCCCGGCCACTTCTGGAACGTCAACCTCCCTCACCCGCCCAGCGGCGCGGACGAACTGCCGATCGTCTTCTGTCCCCTCGACACCCGCCCGCACGGCGTCCACTTCCGCCAGGAAGCCGACCACTTCTTCTACGCCGGCGACTATCACAACCGCCCGCGCCTGGCCGGACGCGACGTGGACGTGTGCATGAGCGGTCGCATCGCGGTGACGAAGGTCACGTTGGAAATTGCGGTGGAGTAAAGGGGACTAAAGGGGACAGGCCCCTTCAGAAGGGGGCCTGTCCCCTTGTGCTCGCGGGACAAGGGGGACAGGCCCCTTTAGAAGGGGGCCTGTCCCCTTCTACTCGGCGAAGCGGAATACTGCCGCGACGTCGCCGACCTCCATGCGCCAGGTCGGGGCGGGCGCGGCGAGCATGCCGCCGGAGCCGGGCGTGCCGAAGGTGGCGCAGTTGAACGGTTCCCCAGCCACCGAATACGGGTCCAGAACCGTACCCTTGATCGAGATCGCATTGGTGGTGGTATAGGCGAAGCGCTGCAGCGGCAAGGTGTAGTCGACCTGCGTGCACGGCCGCTGATCGGCGGGTGGCACCGGCTGCGTCAGTTGATCGACGAACAGGTTGCCGTTGCCGGGACCGGACGGGCTGCCCAACCCGGTGCGGACTTCGAACAGCGTCGACCCGGTGTCGCCGCCCGCCTGGATGCCCTCGACGTCGTAGGCGGTGCCGCCGTTGCAGTCGATGCTGCCGCTGCTACCCGCGGCCATCATCTTGATGCAGATTCGGCTGCCGTCGACCACCGCTATTTCGATGAGCGCGTCTTCGGCGAGCCGCAGTGGCGCCACACCGTTGGCGTCCGCGTTGCCCAGCCGCAATGACAGCGGGCCCGGGCTGAACGACACCGCAGCGTTGGCGAGCAAGATGGTATTGAACAGCCCGGTCCTCGACAGGGAGGGAGGATTGAGTAGTTCACCCGGTTCGATCGTGAACGTGCGCGCAGTCTCGATCACCACCGTCGGGGTTGGGCTGTGACTCGGTGTGGCACTGGCGATCGGCGTCGCGGTGGGGGTGCGGGTTGGCCGAGGCGTCCCGCCGCACCCGTTGAGGGCGTTGTTCACCGCCGTCACCAGCTCGCTGATCCCGACCTGCTCGTCCCCGCTGGGATCGAACGCCGGGCAAGCGCTCAGCGGGGCGCTGCCGAGCGCGATGTTCACGCCCAGGATCAGCTCGTTGATGGCGACCGTCCCGTCGCCGTCGCAGTCGCCGACGCAGGTGATCGGAAGCGCCGCCGCGGACGAATTGACGAGCCCGCTAATCAGGCCCGCCACCAACAACCGGTTGAGCATGCGCATCACGCCCCTCCAAGCACCACCGCCGCACGCCGCACCGGGGGGGGCGGCATTTCGAGACTCGGTCCGCACGGTCAGGGATTTTTCGCTGGTCAGATGTGCGAAAGCCCCGGTGGGCGCCGGGGCCTTCGCGACGGCAACTTCCCCCCCTGGCTTGGGGAAGCCAGGGGACCAAACAAAGGAAGAATCACTTACACACGTATGGGTCCCACCGCGCTTAGTCAACCGAAATTCTTCGCCCCCCTCAGCGGCGCTTGAAATCGGGGCCAGTCTGGCGGGCGGCCGCGGCGGCGCGCAACCGCGCCATGGCCTTGGGGTTGCGCAGGGCGGCCGCGGCGCCGGCGCGGGCGGCGCTCGGCGTGTCGACGGCGAACAGATGCCCCTGGTAGCGGCGGAACGGGCAGCCATCGACGTTGAACGGCGACGGCTGCGGGAGGATCTCCAGGATCGACCGGTCCACCGACAGCGTCAGCTGGCCGTTGGCATCCTCCAGGTCGGAGGCGTCGGGCTCGGTGTACCAGCCGATCAGGTTGGCACTGCGATCCGCGGTCACCTCGGCGCCGAGAAACAGCCCGGGCTCGAAGCCGAGCAGGGTGACGATCAGCAGCGGGAGCTCAGGATCCGAGTGGTCGCTGCGCCAGAGGGCCTCCAGATCGGCCGCGCCACACGAGTCGTTCCAGCGACCGCGGTAATAGCAATCCGGCGTGCCCGGCTGGGTGTTGTCGTCGCCGAAGTCGATCGGGCACTCGCCGGCCGGCAGCGTCGGGCTTGGCGTCGGTCCTCCCGCACAGCCGTTGAGCGCGTTGTTGACCGCGGTGACAAGATCGCCGATCGACACCTGGCCGTCGCCGCCGCAATCGCCGCAGCACTGCGCCTTCACGCTGTGCGGCGCCAGCAGGAGCACTGACGAAGCCAAGAGCAGGCCGAGCACGCGAGCAGGAGTCATGCGCCCAGCGTCCGCCGATGCGCCGCGTGATGCAAATCGCTGGCCGGAGTGACGCGCCGGTTGTGGTCGTGACAATCATCGAGGCTACGCGACGAGCCGTAGCCGCGGGACCTGTGCCCGCCGGCGACGCTGCGCGTCGCCCGGGGCGGGGAGGTGCGGCGCGATGTGACCCACGGAGTCGGAATGCCGCGTGGCCGATCGCCGCGCCACCCCCCCGGCAGCGCGCTGCGCTGGCAGCGGGCACAGGTCCCGCGGCTACGGCTCGTCGCGTGCCCTCAGTGGCATCTCGCCGGACGATCGCTCAGCGCAACGCGCCCGAGCAACTCGAGCCGGCGCCGGCGGTGCAGCCGAAGCAGTGCGACGCGGTGGCGATCGGCCGGGCGGCGAGGTCGTCGAGCGAATCGACGTCCCAGAGCGTGGCCAGGGGCCCGGCGTCGCCGGCGCGCAGGCCGATCTCCAGCATCTGGTTGAAATCGCAGTCGTAGAGGCTGCCGTCCCAGCCGACGCTGACCAGCGAGCGGCACATGAGCCCAGGCACCGTATCCGGGTTGAAGTGGTTGACGAGCAGCGCCATGTAGGCGTCCAACGCGCCGCTGCGCGCCAGCGAATGAGCGAAGCGCTTGATCGGCATGTTGGTAATGGTGAGCAGGGCGTGGAACTGGATGCCAAAGATCTGTCCCAGCTCGGCCTTGTAGGTCCGTTCGAGCTCGGCCTGCGGCGGCGGCAGAAAGGCGCCGACCGGGTTGTAGACCAGGTCGAGGCGGCGCGCCGATCCGGGCTGCCCATAGCCGAGGGTATTCAAGCGCTGCAGCGCCGCGATGCTCTTCTCGAACACGCCCTGTCCGCGTTGCTTCTCGACGTTGGCGGCCTGGTAACACGGCAGGCTGGCGATGACGTGCACGTCGTGCGCGGCGAGAAAGTCGGCGAGATCCTCCATGCCGGGCTCGAAGAGGACGGTCAGGTTGCAGCGATCGATGACGCGCCGGCCCAGCCGCCGCGACGCCGCCACGAGCGAACGGAAGTGCGGGTTCAGCTCCGGCGCGCCGCCGGTGATGTCGATCACCTGCGCGCTCGGGCTGGCGGTGATCAGGTCGATGACGCGCGCCGCCACCGCCTCCGGCATGCTCTCGGTGCGCTTCGGCCCGGCGTCGACATGGCAGTGATGGCACGCCTGGTTGCAGCGCTTGCCGACGTTGACCTGCAGCGTGGTCACCGCCCCCCGCGTCAACGCCGGGAGGCCATGGCGCCGCAGCGCGGCGGCGAAACCCGGCCGGCGCTCACCGCTCGCCGAGAGGCCCGCCGCCGCGGACGTCGCATCCATCAACAGCACCCGCTGCCGTTGCCGGTGGGACCGCACGCAGTCGCCACCGCCTCGCTGGTGAGGCGATAGTCGGCGCCCTTGGTATCGCGCGGATCGCGGCGCAGGGCGCCGCCGCTGCACGGAAAGGGGGGCGCGTCCTCAAGCGGCACGAGCACGTGCGGCGGGATCAACTCGACGTGGGCGCGATACGGCTCGTCGGAGAAGAGGCGATACGTCTTCTCGCACACCGCCGTGCGCACACCGCGGCGCAGCACGTGGCCGTCGTCGTCGACCACTTCGCGGAACGGGCCGCGGTACAGGACGGCGTGCTTCTGATCCCAGCAGGCGCCCTGCTTGCCCTTGTACGCGACCGCCGTCACGCTGCGAAACTCGATGCCCTCGACCGTGCGCCACGGCGTCGCGGCCCGCTCCACCATCGCGATGCCGTAGAAGCCGGCGTCTTCGAAGGCCTCGAGGAACAGATCCTCGCGGAACGCGCCCGAGATGCAGCCGCTCCACAACGCCGGGTCGCGCTGCAGGTGCTCCGGGACCTCCTCATCACTGACGATATCCGAGATCACCGCTCGGCCGCCGCGGCGCAGGACGCGAAAGATCTCGCCGAACAGCTGCCGCTTGTCCTGCGGGCGCACGAGGTTGAGGACGCAGTTCGACACCACGACGTCCACCGCGTCGCTGGCGATCAGCGGCTGCTGGCGACGCAACCGCTCGATCTCGGCCTCCAGTTGGGCGAGGTCGCCGGCGCCGCGCACCGGGTGCGCGGCCAGGTGGCGATCCAGCGCCTCGACGTCGAGGCCGAGATCCTGGATGCGGCCCTTGACGAAGCGCGTGTTGGCAAACCCGACGCGCTGGGCGACCGCCGGCGCCGCGCGCCGGGCCAGCGCCAACATCTCGTCGTTCATGTCGACGCCGATGACGCGGCCCTGCTCGCCCACCACCTGGCTGGCGATGAAACAGATCTTGCCCGAGCCCGAGCCCAGGTCGAGCACGGTTTCCCCCGGCCGCAAGTAGGCGCTGGGGTCGCCGCAGCCGTAGTCGCGTTCCAACACCTCGTCGGGAATGGCGGCCAGGAAACGCGGGTCGTACGACGTCGGACAGCACAAATCGGCCTCCGGCGCCTTCGCCGCCCCGGCGTAGCGGCTGCGGACGGCGTCCTCGACATCCAGGGCTGGGTTGGCCTCGAGCGACATCACGACCTCCTCACTGCCGGACACCCTAATCAATCCACCCGGCGACGGCAAAGGCGCGGCGCCGCACCGCCGCGGGATCTTCTCGCCCCCGGGGAATCAGGGCTCGCGCATCACATCGAACCTGATCGTGTAACTCCCCATGCCGATCTGCACCATGGTGTAGACGCCGCTGACGTGGCCCGGCGCGACCATGTCGAGCACCAGGGTGACGGGGGAGTAGGGGTCCGCATTGGCGTACGAGAGCCGCGTCGGCGACTGCACCGTCATGGTGAAGGTCCGGCCGCCGAGGACGTTGCCGACCTCGGTCGGCAGCTCGCTCACCTGGACCAGATCGAGCGCTAGGATCTGCAGCCGGATGGGAAACTCGCCGCCGAAGTCGTTCACGGCCAGGCCGGAAAAGATCCCGAGCATCCCGGTGGCTACACCGTTGACTGTCTCCGGCGTCGCGGTGGGCGTGGGAGAGACCACCGTCGGCGGCGTCGGCGTGGGGGTGGCCGTCGCCGTGGGTGTGCCGTTGACGAGAATGAAGCCGGTCTCGAAGTTCTGACAGTGCCCCGAGACGCCGCAGTGGTATTCGTATTCGCCCACCGTATCGAAGGTGTAGCTGAAGGTGCCGGAGGATTGGACGGGGCTGGCAAACCGGCCGTCCGGCTCGCAAATCATCACTCCCGGCGCGGCCTGCGCATGGGAAACGACGGAATGCGGGCCGCCCACCCACGTCCACACCACGGTGTCGCCCGGGTTGATGCCGAGGAACTCCGGATCGAACGGCAGGTTCGGCTGCCCGACCGTGACGTGGTGGACGGTGCCGCTCGGCACGGTCGATGTCGGCGTGGGTGACGGGGAACTGGCGCCGCCCGCCATGATGCTGCCCGAGAAAGAGCTCGAATCGAGATGGAAGCTGAACGACCCGCTCTGGCCTGGCCGCAAGGGCAGCGTTCCCGCCAGCTCGACCTCGACCGTGTGCCCCTCGCCATCGACGAAGCTGCCGCGCACCGAGAACACCCCGGTGTCCAAGTCGACCGTGCCGGAGATGGCAAACGAGGCCAGCAGCGCGGCGGCGCGCCCGAGGGCCGATGTCGCCGTCGCGGGCGCCAGGATGGTCACCGTCCCGCTCGCCTGTCCGTCCGCCTGCACCGTCAGGGCGATGTCCGCCCGGCGCTCCGCATCGAGCGCCGCCGTCCCGACGTACGCCTTGACGTAACTCGGACAGCCGCCGAGCGCGTTGTTGACGGCCGTGACCAGCTCATCGACCGTCACCCGCCGATCGGCGTTGCCATCCATGGCCGGGCACTGATCGGGAGCGAGGCTGCCGAGCGCCACGTTGACGCCGCGGATCAGGTCGCTGATGGTGACGGTGCCGTCCGTTCCACAATCGCCGGCACACGGTGGTGCGCCGGCGGCCGGGCCACTGAACAGCAGCACCGCCGCCATCACCAGGCCGGCCACACGATGAAACCGATTCCTCCACGGCGTCTGACCGCGCATCGCCGATCTCCCCGACATCTGCGAACCTCTTCACGACACCTTTCAGGCCGCGACGCGATTGGCAACACGGCTGGCGTCACCTGCGTCGCAGCCGGCGAGCGGCCGACCGGGCGCGCTCGCCGTCACCTCGGCGGCCTGCGCTTGCCGGCCTGCCGGGAAGGTGCGATGGCACCGGGGAGAAGGAGATCACGGTATGGCCAAGGTCACGGCGTACGTCGATTGCGAGAACAAGGAGAAGCTGCACAACGAGGTCCGCGGCTACCAGGTGGCCACCGACGAGGCGAGCGGCAGGTCGCTGGGCGGCGTGGCGGAGACCTTGGTCTTCCACTCCGACGAGCCGCCCCGCCTGCTGGGCGAGGGGCGCTATCCCCAGCCGCTGACCCTGATCGCCGGGGGCGTCGGCGCCTGACTGCTGGCCAACTTGAAGCTGTACGCTTCAAAAATGCAGCTCACCGTGCGCGCCGCTCGAGCGCACGTCGAAATGGATTTCTTTCAGCGTCAGCAGGGCTCGGTGTGGGCCGGTGACATCGAGAGCGGCTGCACCGAGGCGCGCTCTCACCTCGAGGTGGAGTCGGATGAGCCGGAAGAGAAGCTGCTGCAGCTCATCCGCAACGCCAAGCGCGGCTGCTTCGCCGAGAACCTGCTGGCGGCGGCCGTGCCGCTGGTCAGCCGTGTGACGATCAACGGCCGAGCGGTGGAGCTATCGTCGTAAGTGAAATCCACAGATGAACACTTGGGCCCGCCCCCTCCCGCACCGCCGATGGACACTGATTCCCTAACGCGATGCTGAAAAACCCGCCGCTCACCCTTCGACGGGCTCAGGGTGAGCGGAAGAGTGCAATGAGATCGAAGGATGAGGCCGTCGAAACATCGAGGCAGCGTGCATGAGTTCGAGCGCTGACTCATCGTCATCGTCAATTGGGTTTG
>CAYYWP010000069.1:0-18368 GCA_964475125.1 uncultured Binatia bacterium (SeqCode)
TACGGGCCACGCTGTCCAGATTGCGCGGCGCGCGGGCCAGGATCGCCTGGTGCATGGTCGGCACCGCCGTGTACCAGGTGGGCTTGATCTCATCGAACCATTGGAAAACGCGCAACGCGTTGAAGCCCGGCGAGCAATGCACGGACGCGCCGGCTTGGATGCTGCTCAGCACCGCCGCGATCAGGCCGTGGATATGGAACAGCGGCATGATGTTGAGGCAGCGGTCCTGCGGCATCAGCCCCAGTGTCGCCGCGATATGACACGCGGAGGCGGCGATATTGCGCTGGCTGAGCGGCACCATCTTCGGCCGCGAAGTCGTACCGGAGGTATGCAGGATGAGGCCGAGGTCATCGCCTTCGGCATCACCGGTCAGGCACCGCTCACCGACCCTGCCGGTGGCGGTGAGCGTGAAGGCCCCCGCCGGTCCGTCGCCGTCCGGCACCAAGTCCAGCACCGCCAGGCCACGTCGCTCGGCCACGGCGCGCGCCGGACCGTCGTCGCCGGCCGGGAGGATCAGGCATTTCACGTCGAGGTCGCCGAGATAGAAGTCGAACTCCTGGGCGCGGTAGGCCGGGTTCAATGGCGCGGTGCAGGCGCCAGCCGCCACGGCGAGGAAGGCCGCCGCCATCTCGGTGCCGTTCGGCAGCACGATCGCCACCCGGTCGTTCCGTCCGACACCGATCCCGTTCAGCACCGCCAGCACGGAGCGAACCTGGCGCCGCAGGTCGGCGTAACTCGCCGGCCGGCGGCCCGGCGCGCCCAAAGCGGGCGCGTCATCGCTGCCCCGCGCCAGCAGTTCGGCAATGGTGCTCGGCGTGTTCACGATCCGATTCTACTAAACTGCATCCCGCTCACAATACGCGGTTGCCCACATCGCCCGGCCAAACGAAACCGGCGCGATGAACTCGATGCCGTTGTCGCATTGAGTCGCGCCCGGGAGCCGGCGCCCGGGGGCCGGCGCTCGGCGATTGCATGGGTCCGCACCCGGGTGACATCCTCGTCGCGAGAGAGCGTCGCAAGAGCACGGGTGGTTGACGTGAGGCCACCCGAGACTCACCCTCGACCGGGAAGGCCCGACCTTGTCAGGGCGTCGCACGCCGGCGAAGGAGGTACACGCCACCGGCCGCCAGCAAGACACCCAAGGCGAGGGGCAGGGAATGCGACGCGGCCGGCGCGGGCAGAGCGCCTTGGCTCAGAACGAATTCGCCGCAGTTGTCGGTGAAACCCGTGTCCGCGACGATGAAAGTTATGGTCGGGTTTCGTCACGGAGAAATTCGCGAAACCAAGACCGGCCAAGGTCACGGCCGGCAGAGCGAGGTCGGTGGGAGGCTGCGGGCGTTCGCACCGAGGGCGGTTCTGGCGGCGAATCCGGTCACCACCATTGCAACCCAGATGGCCGCTGGATCCTCATTCCCCCCCTTGGTCCGACTCGCAGGGGCGCGTGCCTATGAGACGGACTGACCGTTGTCAAATCGAGACACGCTGCAGCCCGCCGGCCGGCGTTGCGGCGCTGCCTAGGCCGCGGCCGGCCGTCGCAACTCGACCACGAGCTCGAGGCCAAGGGCCGCGGCGACGCGACGTAGCGTCCGGAAGCTCGGGGGGCTTCCCCCGCCCTCGAGACGTGCAATCGCGGGCTGGGTGCTGCCGATGCGCGAGGCTAGCTCCGCTTGCGTGATGCCTAGGCGCTCTCGTGCTTCGCGCACCCGTTCCGCCAATTCAAACGCAGCCTTGGCCTCTTGGTAGCCTGCACCACGTTCTCCGCTGGCGGCCTTCGCCCGCTTGATGCTCGTCCAGCTGCGCCGTCTAGTCGTGATCTTCTTCCGCGACATGGGTCTCCTCGATACACCGTTGCATCGCCTTGTGAGCCCGTTCGATCTCGTCACGCTCCTGCCGGCGCTGTTTCCGGAACACCGTCAACAAGATGATTCGCCGCCCGACCGCGATCCAATAGGACACCCGCACGGCGTCGCGGCGGGCGCCGAGATAAAAGCGGAGCTCGCGGAGCTTTCCGCGCAATTGCCGCGTGTAGGGCTGATCCAGCAACGGTCCACGATCCGCCAACAGATCAATGTAGAATTCCACCCGACCGAACTCCCGCTCGGGAAGCGACTCGAGCCATTCCGCCACCTCCGGCTCCAGCTCGACGCTCCCCCAAGGCATCCGGAACTTCCATACCATATCTGGTATGTCTGCTAAAGACGGCAGGACTGTCGCAGGCTTCCGCCGCAGGCGAACAATGCATCCGGGGAGAAGAGATGTGCCGCAGAATCGGGAACCTCAGCGAGGGCAGACTGCAACCTTTGGACAAAGGTTGCAGCTTTTCGGCGCCAATGCCCCTTGCGGAATAAGGCGTCCCTGACCGTTCTCAGTTGGAACCAGATCCTGCAGACGCTTCGAGAGTTGGACTTGCTCCGACAAGCCGTAGCTGCCTGACACGCAGGGACCTCGGTACGGCCTAGAGCCCCGCTACCGGACCGCGCCTTCTTATTCCCTCACCGATATTGAACCAGGGAAGTGAGGGGTTGGAACCACCTGATCCAGGGTAGAGCGGTGATCTCATTCTCGGATTTCAGGGTGTCGCCGACGCGGTTCTCGCCCTGCGCTGTCGTCGAGTCCGGAAGCTCGCTCTTTCAGCGTCCTGAGGCCGTTGTCGAGGCAGGCGCCGCGAGCGGCGCGATCGTTGACAAGTCCTTTGGGCGCGCCGTAAACGGGGTGCTGCTGAGCTTTTCCCGGGGCAGGTGGAGAACTCGTGATGTCCGATACCCAGCCCTTACCTCAGCTCGAGGCTTTATCCGGACTACCCGCTTGCCAGCCCTCCCGAGGTGGACAGAGCGTCGTCGTGCATTTGGACCCGTTCGCGTTCCCGCTGGCATTGTGAAAAAGAGTTTGATGGCAACCCGATTCCTGTCGACCGTTATCGCCGCCCTGATGGTGGCTCTGCTACTCACGCTGGAGGGATGTGGCGGCGGCGGCAATGACGTCGACGTCGTGGTCGAGAATACGTTGAACGCGTCCGAGGAGGAGCAGAGCGACGGCCCGGGGCCGATGGTGGGCGCGCACGTCAACCCGCAGGCGACGCGATTCGTGTACACGGGATTCGACAGCGACGGGACCGTGCGGTTCGGCCCTCTGATCGGGCCGCGGGCGGAGAGCCAGCTGTGTCCTGGGGTGCCTCTCGACGTGTCCACGATGACGGTCGAGTACCAGAATGCAAACGGAGTCAAGCTGGATGACGCGATCATCCGGGGGGTGCAGGTCGTGCCCGGCGAGACCGTGACCATCAGGGCCGCTGGGCACAGGTTGGATTCGACGAACAAGTGGACAGCGCGGGCGCCTTATCCGAACAGCTTCAATCCGTTCTCGCAGAATCTCGGGATCTGCTACGGCGGGACGTCGGCGCAGCGCGGGACCGTGCTGGACGATCTGCACACGATGACGGTGGTCGACGGGTTCAAGATGATTCACATCTACCACCTGTTCACCGACCAGCTGACGATCGATCCCACCAGCGAAGCCGTGCTGCAATACGCGCAGGCGAACGGAATCGAGATTTTGCTGGGGACGCGCAACGTGGTGGCCAGTGAGCTGCTGCAGACGGCCGCGGGCGCGGCGACGTACGTGGCGGCCATCCGGCCGTACCTGGCGGCGGGCGTCATCAAGGTCATCGCGCCTGGCAATGAAGTCAACGACCGGCTGCGGGCGAACATCGATCCGGAGATCTTCGCGCGCGCGGTGACGAATTTGCGGGCGGCGCTGGCGGCGGCGGAATTTCCGAATACGCCGATCTCGGTGTCCCTGCAGTATGGAGGGCTCACGTCCTATCCGCCGGGCGGCGCCACGTTTCAGGACTCGCCAACCGCGCGCTCGATGCAGCCGTACATTGCCGCCGTTCGCAGCGTCAATACGCAGCCGTTCGTCTTCGTCAACATCCATCCGCCCTACACGGTGGAGGACGTCGTGAGCCGCGTTCCCTCGACCGCCTCGTGGTTTCCCATGTTCGGACTCTTCACGAGCACGGTCGACCCGGCCACGAACGACCCCAAGGAGGCGCCTTACTGGAACCTCCTGGACCTGCAGTACAACACGGTGCTGACCGCGATGCGCAACGCCGGGATCAATGGCGTGCAGGTGTTTCTCGGCGAGTCCGGATGGCCGAGCGCGGGCGTTGGGCCGTACACGACGCCCGCAAACCAGGCGAGCTACCTGGACGGACTGGTGAACGCGTGGGTCCTGCCGCAGGCGCGTGGCGGGGACCACGGCGTCCCGACGTTCCTGTTCGAGGCGTTCGACGAGCCCGAGCGCGATGACGGCCAGAGATCCTGGGGACTGCGAACCGTCGACGGGACGCTGAAGCCGGGGATCGTGCTGGCGACATCGGCGTCACCTGCAACATCGGCACTACCTGCGACATCGGCGAGCGGACGCCAGAGCGCGGCGGCGGCCGCGGTGACCTACGTCCCCACCTTCACCGAGACGTTCTCGAGCTTGGAGAACTGGGTGGTCGAGTCTTTCAAGGACCACGCGGGCTCGCCGACCGAGTACATTCCCGACAACGTCCGGCTGCTCCCCGGAGGCGGCGTGAGGCTGGTGGTCACGAGAGGACGGCTGCGGAGCAGCGGCGAGTGGATCGCCCAGAGCGGGCGCGTGCGATCGCTGTTCCGGCAGAAGTACGGGTTGTTCCTTTTCGGCGCCAGACAGATTCCCAAGGGCGCCGACGCGACGTCGCCGCTGCGCCACCTGTGGCCCGCGCTGTGGACGGCCGGCGTGGTGGACGCCACGAACGTGTGGCCGAAAAGGGGCGAAATCGACGTGATGGAAACCATCCTGTCGGTCGCGCAGCGGCCGGATTTTACCTCCCGGCTCATGACCCGCTCGACGGTAAGTTCTCCGGCGTATGCGAGCGTGCCGCCCGACGCGAGCCCGGCCATCAAGGGGTTTCTGACCGCGGCGCAGTGGAAGCAGCCGCACACCTTTGCCGTGGACTGGTACCGGGTGCGCGACGGCGCCGGGACGGTAACCGACGTGATGTTCGATTTTTACCTCGACGTCATGGTGAACGAGAGCGGAAACCTCGTGCGCATCGACGATCCCACGAGTGCACCGGTCAAGCTGCACAGCTACTCCCTCAAGCAGATCACCGAGGAGCACAATCGCACCGAGACGCCCACGGTGCCCGACTGGAAGACGCTCGACGACGAGTGGTCGGAGCAGGCCTTCGTGCTGAACCTTTGCGTCGGCGGCGCGTGGGACCCGGACAACAAGGAGATCACGCGGGGCACCTGGCAGCCGCCGACCGACGGGTCGGCCGACATGATCGTCGACTACGTCAAGAGCTACCGGCGGACCGCGCCCTGAGGGGAACGGCTGCCTGACGGGCGAAGTGGATCAGGCATAACAGACGAGCGCCTGTACCGGCGCGTGTGCGCCGACATGGTCGGACGGTATCGCGTGCTGACCTATCAAGACGATCGGGTTCGCCGACCGCCGTCCCGACCTGCTGGCGGGCGAGGCGCGCATCGGGACGTCGTGCTGCGGTGCGAGACAGTCGCGCTGACACCCTTCGTCGAGCGGCTGGCGCAGCGGTTCGGTGTGAGCTGGCTCGTGCCCCGCGGAATGACGAAGCTGCAGGACGCGGAGCGGTTCGCGGGAGAGCTGCCCCCTTCACCTGTGAAAATCGTGGCGTACGTCGGAGCTCCGGGGGGGTTCATCGGTTCGCGCCAAAAACCTTCGCTGGAATAAAGCGTCCCCGACGGGATTTGAACCCGTGTTGCCGACGTGAAAGGCCGGTGTCCTGGGCCGAGCTAGACGACGGGGACGAACGCCGCGCGCGGAGGGCTGGCTGAGGTGTTCGGCAGCTATGCGAATCCAGCGGTGGAATCAACCCACCGCGGGAGGCGCGGTGTCGTCAGGGCAGGACGCGGACGATGATGGACTCGGGAAGGCCAGGCTGACCGAGTAGATCCGTGACGACGGCGGTCACCCGTGTATCGCCCTCCGGGAAGGCCAATTCCGACCCGATGCCGACCGACGGGCAGAACTGCACGACGCCGGGTCCCGGGTTGACGAAGGTAGCCACCTGGGCCCCATCGCGCGTGCACGCCAAGTCGTTATCGATCCTCGCCGTGAAGCGGCAGCCGAAATCGTTGATCGCGTTGGCGACGCGCTGCGAGCCGTCCAGGACCGGTGGATCCACCGCCGGCACGCCGCCGATCGGCGGATCCGGACCGTCGTCGCAGACGGCGGCGCTGCCGTTGCCGAGCGGACGCGAGACGAACAGCCGCAGGTTGGGCAATACGTTGGGGTCGTTCGGTGCCGAATCGAACGTGACCTGACCCACCGGACTATTGGTCGGCCCACGCTTCGCCTCGATGACGAGGAAAAAGCCGAAGGGCACTTGGCGCTCGAAAATGCGCGTCTTGCCGTCGGGTGCGACACCGATGTGGTGTACGATCTGGCCGTCGGCGCGGGCGATGCCCATGTGGCTGATCGTCGGTCCGACGGTCCGCGGCGTCGGGGTGATCGTGGGCGACAGCGTCGTCGTGCGCGTCGGCGTGCCGGTGCGCGTCGGCGTGCGCGTCGTCGTGTCGGTGCGCGTCGCCGTCGCGGATCCGGTCGCCGTCGCCGTGCGCGTTCCGGTCGGGATCGGCGACTGCGTGGCGGTCCGCGTCAGGGTGCCCGTCGGTGTGCTGGTCAACGTCGGCCGGTTGGTCTGCGTCGGCGTGGCCGTCCGCGTCGCCGTCGCCGTGCGCGTTCCGGTCGGTACCGGCGACTGCGTGGCGGTCCGCGTCAGGGTACCCGTCGGTGTGCTGGTCAACGTCGGCCGATCCGTCTGCGTCGGCGTGGCCGTCCGCGTCGCCGTGGCCGACCTCGTCGCCGTCGGCGGTCGCGTCCCCGTCGCGGTCGGGGGCGGCGTGGCGGTCCGCGTCGGCGTCGACGTCGCGCTCGGCGGGCGCGTCGCGGTCAGCGTCCGGGTGGGGGGTGGGGTATTGGTGGGCGGCGCCGTACGCGTCCCGGTGCCCGTGCGCGTCGGCGTCACCGGCGGCGTCGAGGTGTTCGTCGGGCTCGGGCCGAGCGTGTTGGTGGCGGTGCGAGTCGGCGTGTCGGGAACCGGCGTCGAGCTCTGACGCGGCGTGCGCGTCGCCGTGCCGGTGCGGGTCGGTGTCCTGGTGATGCTCGGCGTCGCGGTCACCGTCGGGGTACGGCTCGGCCGGGTGTTGGTCGCCGTCGCCTCGGGCGTCGAGCTCGGCCGCGCCGTGCGGGTTTCGGTCGCCGTGCGGCTCGGGGTTCGGCTGGGCCCGGTGGGGGTCTGCGTCGCGGTGAGCGTCTCCGTAGGAGTGAGGGTGTTGCGAGGCGTGCGCGTGCTGGACTGGGTGGCGCTCGGACTCGGCGTCGCACTCGCTGTTGCCGTTTCCGTCGCCGTTGGCGTCGCATCCTCCGCCGTCGCGGTCGGCGTGGGCGTCGCGGGCTCACCCTGACACCCGGAGAGCGCCGCGTTGACCCCCAAGACCAGCTCGTTGAGCATGACCACACCGTCGGCGTCGACGTCGAAGGCGGGGCACTCGTCAAGGGCTCGCGCGCCCTGGGCAATCTCGACGCCGAGGATCAGCTCGTTGACCGACACGACGCCGTTTCCGTCGCAGTCGCCGACGCAGGGCGGCAGTGTCTGGGAGTATCCCTCCGCCGGGAGCATCGCTCCCCACCACATCGCCGCCGCCCACAGGGTGGCGACGGACACGGCTCGACTGACTGTTCGCGCTGTCGCCACAGCCCACGCCCCCTCCCATGCCCTGACCCTGGGCAGCAGCCTACACATCGCTTCTGAGTAGATGGGCAGAACGGACTAGTTGCTGCAAACCGCGGTCGACGTACCGCTGGTGCCGGCACCCCACAGAGCCCAGGCGCGGGGCCGGCACTGGCGGTGTCCGTCAGTGCGATCGGGGCCCCATCCGCCGGCGGGAAGCCGCGATCGCCGGGCGAACCGACCGACGGACGAGCGCATACTCCCCCAGCAACGCTCGGAGCAGACCTGAGGGCGGCCAAGAGATCGCGCCGCTACGCTGATTCTTGGCTGCCACGGTGTTGAGGGCGGCCGTACAGGCGGCGAGCAGCTCGCGCACCGATACGCCACGCTGTTGCAGGTGCCAGCCAAGCGCCAGGGGCCGAACCCCGACCGCCTCGCCGCCGCGACCCGCGCCGTTTCGCACCAGGGCCAGACAGGCATCGTATAGCTCCCGTCTGGTGAAGCGACGCTCAACCGTGCCGCCGGCGCGCGTCGCCGCGACTGCCCGACCGCGGCATCCAGCTCGCCGCCCACCGCGCTCACCTCTAGACGGCGCACCATCCTGATTGCCTCTCCGCGTCATGTTCCGACCCTGCCCGAACGCGCGGGTGCAATCGAGCGAGGCATTCGCCGTCGGAAACAGCCGCCGGCGCACGTCCCCCCCTCGGCACTCCTCGCCGCGCTCGCACTCCCCCTTTTCCTCTCTCCTCCCGTGCAACGCGCCGCCACACGTCGGTGCGCTGTCACTCCTCGGCAATCCTCCTACGGCCGAAAGAGTATTGCCAGCACTTTCTTGCAGCCGCCAAGTTCGGACCGCGCCGGGTCGCCGCCATACGTACCCGGCGATGCGCCCCCGGCGCGCTTGCCTCATCGAGGCCGCGGCGGCGAGCCCTCAGCGCCGACGCTTGCGACGCCCGGCCGGTCGCGCCGCGGGCACGGCGGCCCGGGTCGCGGCCTTGAGGGCGTTGAGGTCGTAGTCGACGAGCTCGCCGACGCGCTGCAACGTCACGTCGGGTAGGCTGTACTTGGCAAAGGCGTCGGGATCGAGCGCGTAGTGCCCCTGGCGCGGGAACACCGTCGTCACGCGCGTGCCCCAGACTCCCTTGATGGCATCCAGAAGGCGCGGTTTGTCGTCGACCAGCACGTAGTGTTTGGCGGGGTAGCGCCGTTCGACGTCGTCGAGCTCTTGCTCCTTGTGGACGTAGATGAGGATGTTGCCGTCCACGGCCGCGAAGATCCCCGAGCGCTGGATCTTGCGCGGCTGGAAGACGACGTCGCCATCCGACAACACCACCACCGGCCCCCAGTGCTTGAGATGCTCGATGGCGTCCAGCGATCCCGGATACAAGCGGTTGGCAAACGGATAGTCGATCAGAAAGGTCGAGAGCGCCAGGAGGTGCGAGTCGCGCGGCTGCTCCAGCCGATAGCGCTGCAACGCCCCGAGGTAGTCGGCGTAGCCGAGCTCGCCGCGCAGTTCCTCGAAGATTTGCCAGTAGCGCTGCTGCCGCTCGCGGCCGACCTCCTGGGTCAGATGCCGGCGCAAGTCGGCCGTGACGGCGTCGTTGTCGAGCAGGGTGTTGTCGATATCGACCAGCGACACGACATCGTGACGGGGCATGGCCACTCCCTTCGGAGGCTGCCTTCTACACGTTCACCAATCGGGCGCAAGGCAAACGCCGCGCTGGCGCTCGACCCGTCTGGCGCACCTCACGCATGCCCGTCAGCCGCCAACGGCGGCTGGAAAAGGCAGCCGCCACAGTCTAGAGAGCACCCCACCATGACGCATGCCTTCCCGTTTCGCTTCCTCCTCCTCGCGCTGCTGCTCGGCGCGACGCACGCCGCCTGCACCGCCGGCGGTCCCATTCGCGCCCAGGTCGCCGGCCCGGGCGGCGGCGCCGCCGTGACCATGCAGTACCGCACTGAACGCTTCGGCGAGAACGGCACCTTGACCGCCACCCTGCCCGACGGCCAGCGCTACTCCGGGCGCTATCTGCAGGTGACCTCGGATACCGACGCCATGAGCCTCGACCCCTTCTGGGGTGCTTGGGACATCGGCTGGGCGGGTTGGGGACCGTGGGAGGACGACGAGCCGAACTGGGTCGTCGGCGCCGACATCCCGACCTTCATCCGCAACTACAGCGGCAAGGTGATCGCGCTGCTGATCGGCGATCGCGGCGGGCACATGCGCTGCCGCTTTCACCTCGCCGATCCGTCGCGGGGCATGGAGGGCGGCGGCCTCGGCCAGTGCGAGACCAATACCGGGACGAAGATCGACGCGACATTCTGAGGCCGGCCCAGGGGGCGTCGAAGGTTGTTAGGTTGCTATGTTGTTAGGTTGTTAGGTCGGCCGGGATCCAACTAACCACCTGGCAGTCCGGTTGAAAAACGTGTTCCGCTCACCCTTCGACGAGCTCAGGGCATGCCCTGAGCCCGTCGAAGGATGAGCGGGGCCTTTTTCAACTGACGTCCTCACAGCCTCGCACGATCAAGGGCAGGCGCCGTCCATGGCGGTGATCCAGTCGCGCAGCACTGCCACCGCTTCGCCGTGCACGGTCTGCCGCCCCAACTCGGGCATGGCCACGCCGGGCGCCGTCGATTCCATGCGGTAGATGAGGATCGAGCCGTCCGGATTGCCGGGATCGATGTCGAAGCGCCGGCCGCCGGATCCTTGCCCCGCCGCCACCGGCGGCTTGCACACGCCGAGCCGGGCTGGCGATTGCTCGTTGCTGTCCAGATACAGTCCGGAGGTGCGCGCCAGACCAGTCGGGTTGTGGCAGTGGCCGCAGTTGACATCGAGATAGGCGCGCGCCCGCTCGTCGAGATCGCCAGCGGCCGGATCGTCGAAGGCGGGTGAGCGCGGCGCCGCGGCCGGATCGGGCGCACCTTCCAGGTAGCCCTGCGCCGACCAGCGCTGCAGCTGATTCGCCACCCCATCGGCAAAGGCGTAGTCGCGGTTGAGGTTGCGCGCCTTGGGTCCGAGCGGGGCGAGTACGTCGTTGTGCTCGGCGTGGCACTCCTTGCACTGGTTGGTGTTGGGCACCTGGAAGGTGACGCTGAACGGCGTGCCGTCGGCGAGCGGGAACTCCACCGGCACGCGCGCGCCGATCACCCGCCGGCGCGCTTCCGTTTGCGCCTCGTTCCACAGGTAGGTGATCGCCTCCCAGCCGCTGGCCCGGCGCACCAGCAGCCGGGTCTCGATCAAGCGTTCGCCGAGCGACGGATCGCGCTCATCGCGCGGAAAGGCGAAGGTCTTGATGAGCACGCTGCCGACCGGAAAGGCAAACGTGTCGCGCCCGTGGTAGGCCGCCGCGACGCCCGCCGGCATCCACACAAAGCGGTGCTTGCGGGCGTAATCGGAGAACAGCGCCGTATTGAGATCGTACGGCAGGACGCCCTGGTTCGGCAGCTGCGCCGCCCCGTTGCCCTGAAAGAAGCGATAGCTCGAAAGCAGCTCGCAGAAGGGTTGGGCGGGATCGAAGTTGACACCGTTCCCGGCCGGCACGGTGCAGCGCGTCTCGGTACCTCCCGGGATAGGCGTCGGCGTGGGCGGTTGCGGACACCCGCCGCTGGCGTTGTTGACGCCGGCCAGGAGCTCGTCGATCGAGACGCTCCCGCCACCATCGCGGTCGAACGCCGGACAGGTGGCGACCGCGGCGGCGCCGAGGGAGATGTTGACCCCGCGGAGCAGCTCGTTGATCGCGACCAAGCCGTTGCCGTCACAGTCGCCGACGCAGGCGGCCGCCGCGGGGCCCGCCATGATCAGGGTGCAGCACAGGATGGCGCCGCCGGACCAACGCCCCGCCCGGAGACGGAGCGTGCTGCGAGAATCGTAGGTGATCGCCGTCCCCTTCCCTTACCGTACACCCGGAATGGCTATCGGCGTCAGGCGTGTCAGCGCGCAGTCGAACGGCATGCGATCGAAACTGACCGCCGGCATCATCGTCATCAGCAGCTTCGGCAAGTTGAAGTTGACGAAGCTGCCGTTCGGATCCTGCACGCAGACGCGCAAGCCCGGCGGCAGGGCCTCATCGTCGAACTTGGCGGGGTCCTCGTCGCCATCGACGAAGATCTGGGGAATCGGCAGCCCGCCGAGAATGGCCACCAGCGCGTCCAGGCTCGGATCCGGCGTCTCGCCGCCCCCGTCGTAGCTGTTGTCGAGCACGTAGACCGACTCGGTGAAGGCGTCGAAGTTCGGATCGTTCGGCATCGGCAAGCCGAGGAGCTGCGCGGTGCGAAAACCGATCACGGTGACCTGCGTCGACCCGTTGTCGCGGAACTGGTTGTCGAACACCTCGACCTGGTCGTTGGCGAGGATCAGCAGGCCCGTCCCCGCCGGCACGGCGGCCACCACGTTCCCCTCGGGAGCGAAGTTGGGAGTGTTGTTCTCGTACACCTCGTTCATGAAGACGCGCGTGCGCGCTCCGTATACCGGCAGACCGGGGAGGTTGAAGACCAAGATGCCGCCGGTGTTGCGGGTGGCGACGTTGTCGTAGACGTCGGCGCCGGTCGAGTTCTCGATCTCGATGCCGGCGACGTTGAGCTCGACGCGATTGCGGCGCACGAGGATGTTACGCGACTGGCCGACGTAGATGCCGGCGTCGGAGGCGCCCTTCACCACCGAATCTTCGATCAGCACGTCCTTGCACTGCACCGGGTAGAGCCCGTAGGCGCCGTTGTCCTCGTCCGCGCCGCCGCTCCACTCCGCCCGCACGCGGCGGATGGTCACCCCGTCGCCGCCGAGGATCTTGAGCAGGTCCCCCGGACTATCCTCGAGGCCGATGTCCTCGATGGTGAAGTCATCGGCCTGCACCAGCAGGCCCTCCCCGCCGGCCGCCAGGCCGTCAAAGGCGAGCACCGTCTCATCCATGCCCTCGCCACGCACCGTGACATGATGCACGGTGAGCGACAGCGGCGTGTCGATCTCGTAGCGTCCGGCCTTGATCAGGATATCGTCGCCGGGTTCGGCCTCGAGCAGGGCGGTGAGGATCGCTTCGGCGGCGTCGGGCCCCGGGGCGATCTCGATGTGGCGCCCGCCCTCGATGACGACGGGCGAGAGGGCATCGAGCGCGCAGTCCACGGTGGCCAGGTCTTGGCTCGGATGCATCAATCCGCCCGCGACGTCGAGGTCGACGAACGTCGCCCCCGGCTGCTGGACGCAGGTGCGCAGCGGTCCCGGCAGCATGCCGTCGACGCGCAGGGCCGGATTGTCATCGCCATCGTAGAGGATGTCTGGCAGCCTGGTCAGGCCGAGCAGCTCGAGCAGGAAGACGAGATCCGGGTCGGGATGCTCGCCGCCACCGCTGAAGGCGTTGCCGTGAATGAAGACCGACTCCGAGTAGGGGTCGAAGTTGGGGTTGGTCGACGGCGCCTGGCCGAAGAACGCGGCGGTGATGTAGCTGATGAGGATGACGTGCGCGGTGTCGTTGTCGCGCAACTGGTTGTTGAACACCTCGACTTCGTCGTTGGCCAGCACCATGACGCCGGTCCCCGTCGGCACACCGGCGACGCTGTTGCCCATGGGCGCGAAGTTGGGTGTGTTGTTGGCGTAGATCTCGTTGGCGTACACGCGCGTCCGCCGGCCGTCCTGCACCGGCGGTCCGGGCAGGTTGAAGACCAGGATGCCGCCGGTGTTGGCCGTGGCGACGTTCTCGTAGACGTCGGCGTCGGTGGAGTTCTCGATCTCGATGCCGGCGACGTTGAGCTCGACGCGATTGCGGCGCACCACGATGTTGCGCGACTGGCCGACGTAGATGCCGGCATCCGACGCGCCGCGCACGATCGACTCCTCGATCAGCACGTCGCGGCATTGCACCGGGTAGAGGCCGTAGGCGCCGTTGCTCGTCTGCGGGCCGCCGGTCCATTCGGCGCGCACCCGGCGCACTGTCACGCCGGTGGCGCCGACGATCTTGAACAAGTCCCCGGGGCTGTCCTCGACGGCGAGGTCTTCGAGCGTGAACCGGTCGGCCTGCACCAGCAGCCCTTCGGCACCGGTCGTCTGGCCGGCGAACGATAGGATGGTTCGATCCCACCCTTCGCCGCGCACGGTGACGCCGGCGACGGCGAGCGACAACTGTCCGCTGAGGTCGTAGCGCCCGGCGCGCAGGACGATCACATCGCCAGGCACCGCCTCGATCAGGGCGCCGAGAATCGCCTCCTCGGCCGCCGGCCCCGGCGTGATCTCGACGCAGCGACCGCCTCCCGTCGGGTTGCAGGGCGGCGGTGGACAGCCGTTCAGCGAGTGGCTCACGGCGCGCACGATGTCGTCGATGCCGTACGCCGCCGTCTCGCCGCCGGCTTCGGCGACGCCATTCTCCTGCGGCGCCAGCGCCCGACAGGCATTGGGCGACGCAGTGCCGAGGACGACATTGACTGCCAGGATCAGCTCGTTGATCGCCACCAGCCCATTGCCGTTGCAATCACCGGCGCATTGCCCGCTCGCCGCGCTGGTACTGCCGGCGAGCAGCAGCAGCGCCAACGCCGCACCGAAACCCCCTCGAACCGCCCACTGTGTCATCGCGATCATGGCACCCCCTGCCCCCCTATCTGAGCCCATCGAGAGCGCGTAGGGAAGCGAAAAGTGATGCCGTCACGCGATGTTGGTGACTATGCGCCTGTTGAAGTGTGGGCGGAACACGCCTTTCAACCGGCTGCTAATCCGAAATCCTTGCCACCACGAAGGCCACGAAGCGCTCGAATGGCAAGCGGTTTCGCGGCGCTGCGAGGAGGCGGGCGCCGCGGTCAGCGGGCCGCACCGCGGCCGGTGCGCGTCGACGCCGAGGCCGGAGCGTCATCGACGGAGGCGCGGGTCAGACGGACGTCGACCTCGGCAGCGGCGGGGGCGTTGAATTCCACCACCAGGAGCGCCCCCGGTTGCAGGGCGGTGGCACTGGCCATCGCGATGCGCACTCGCCCGGGTTCCGCCCGGTTGTCGACCACGATCGCGTCGGCAGCGGCCCGCAGCCGGCGCACGCCGACCGGTTCCAGGCCGTCGCCATAGCTCAGGCTGAAGTCGGCGGCGTTGAACGGGGCTGCCGCGTCGACCGAGATGGCGACGCGGACCAGCCCATCACGGGTGCGCCGCGCCGCCCGCGCCCGTACTGCCGCCGCCTTGGCGCTGGTCGTGCGCAGCGCCGGGCTGCTCGGTGGCTGCCAATTCCCGGTGCAGTCGCCGAACAGCACCGCGGTGAAATCTTGCTGAACCACCGCGCCGGCCAGGGGCTCGTAAGCGATGGCGCCGCGCCGGCACGTGCCGGTACTGATCAAGGGGGTGATCAGGCGCTGGTTCGGCGCCGCGGCCGGAGCGGGATCGAAGAGCCAGTCCGAGTCGCACTGGGTGGCGACCGTGAAGCGCGGCAGGATGCCCGCCACCAACTGCAAGATGTGCACGGCGTCGAGCGGGCTGAGGGAGCCGTTCCCGGTCACGTCGCAGGCTAAGCGCTGGCGCGCATCGAACGTGCGCAGGCCGGCGATCACCTGCAACACGTGCGCGGCATCGAGCGAAGAGATCCCGCTCGGTGATCCGAAATCGCCCACCTTGCGCGGCTCGACCGTCACATTACCCAGCGGCAAGCTGGCGAAACGGTAGGCACCGTCGGTAGACGTACTGGTGGTGCGCATGATGGCGCCGCTCAATTGCACGGTCGCGTTCGGCACCGGCCGGCTGCCGGCGTAGTAGCGCACCGCACCGTCGATGCTGCCCGCCGTCGGCGTGGGGGTGCGTGTCGGCGTGCGTGTCGGCGTCGAGGTCGGCGTCGAGGTCGGCGTGCGTGTCGGCGTGCGCGTCGGCGTCGAGGTCGGCGTGCGTGTCGGCGTGCGCGTCGGCGTCAAGGTCGGCGTCGACGTCGGCGTCGACGTCGGCGTGCGCGTCGGCGTCGGCCCGGTCGGCGTCGGCGTCGGTGTCGGTGTCGAGACCTGGCCGGAGGAGTTGACATCGATGACGAACTCGTACCGCGGGCCGAGGTTGCCAACGGTGTCGCGCATGCGCACCGCCATCGTCGTGCGGCCTTCGGGCAACTCCGCCGAGCCCGAGACTTGGAAGCAGAACTGTCGCGACGCAGTGGGGCTGATGAAAGCGAAGCTGCCGAAGCGATCGCGCGTGCAGGCGTTGTCGCTGGCGCTGGCCAATTCGAAGTGGCAGGCCATTTCCGCCAGGGCCGCGTTCGTCGCCTCGCCGGCATCGAAGTCGAGAGCTGGAAAGCCCGGGATGCCACCGAGGGGAATCGTGCGGCAGTCGAAGACCGGCGATCCATCGCCGAAGTCATCTTCGGACAGCACCTGCAGCGACGGCTGGTTGGAGGGGTGGTCGATCGGCAGCACGACGCCGCTCGCTCCACCCGAGAACACCCCTTCCGTCCCCGGCTGGCGACCCGAGGTGCCCGGGCCAGCCTCGACCACCAACAGAAACTGGCCGACACTCACGCGGAATAGCGGTCGTCCTTGCCCGTCAAACTCCGGCGTCGGCGTCGGCGTCGCCTGGCAGGAGAAGGAACAGCAATACTGGCAGCCGTCCTGGCGCACCGGGCCCGCAAACCGAACGAGCGGGCCGGTCTGAGCCGGCACCGGCGCTGCGAGCAGGCACGCAGCTACGAGCGCGAGGGGGGGGAAGGTCCACGCTCGCAGCTGCGCCCACCGTGGAAAACGAACCTCAATGGCCACAGGATATCCTTGTCAGCGGAGACGCAACGGGCGGTAGAAATGCTGCACGGGACCTCGGCACCCCCAGGGCGGTGCCGCGCCGCCGGCCTGGAGGAGCGACCGGCTCCAGGCTAGGTGGCGGCGATGCCGCGGATGACCGTCTGCAAGATGCCGCCGTTGCGGTAGTACTCGACCTCGACCGGCGTGTCGATGCGCGCCAGCACGGCAAAACGCAACCACGTCCCATCGGCGCGCCGGGCCTCGACCTCGAGCCGCTGTTGCGGCGTCAAGGCGCTGAGACCGCGAACGGTGAACGTCTCCTCGCCGCTCAAACCCAGGCGCTCGGGGTTCTCGCCGGACAGAAACTGCAACGGCAACACGCCCATGCCGACCAGATTGCTGCGGTGAATGCGCTCGTAACTCTCGGCGATCACGGCGCGCACGCCGAGCAGATTAGTCCCCTTGGCAGCCCAGTCGCGCGAGCTGCCGGTGCCGTATTCCTTGCCGGCCATGACGATCAGCGGCACCCGCTCCCGCTGGTACTGCATCGCCGCGTCGTAGATGGTCATGCGCTCGCCATCCGGAAAGTGGCGCGTCCAGCCCCCTTCCACCCCCGGGAGCAAGAGGTTGCGCAGGCGGATGTTGGCGAACGTACCGCGCATCATCACCTCGTGATTGCCACGGCGCGCCCCGTACGAGTTGAAATCTGCCGGCTGCACGCCATTGGCGATCAGGTACTTCCCCGCCGGGCTGTCGGCCGGAATCGAGCCGGCAGGCGAGATGTGATCGGTGGTCACCGAATCGCCCAGCACGGCCAGCACGCGTCCGCCCTCGAGATCGGCGAGCGGCGGGACGGCGCGGGTCATGGCGGTGAAAAACGGCGGCGACTTGATGTAGGTCGAGTCGGCCTCCCAGGCGTACAGCTCGCCGCCCGGCGTCGGCAAGGTGCGCCAGCGTTCGTCGCCGCGGAAGACGTTCTCGTACTGGGCGCGGAATAGCTCGGGCGTCACCGTGCGCCGCATCGCAGCCTCGACCTCCTGCGGCGTCGGCCAGACATCTTCGAGGTACACGGGCCGCCCGTCGCTCCCCGCGCCGAGCGGCTCGCGGGCGAAATCGATATCGACGGTCCCGGCCAGCGCATAGGCTACGACCAACGGGGGCGAGGCCAGGTAGTTGGCGAGCGTGAGCGGATTGATGCGGCCCTCGAAGTTGCGGTTGCCGCTGAGCACTGCCGCCACGACCAGTTGGTGCTGCTTGACGGCGGCGCCGATGTCGGCCGGCAGCGGACCGCTGTTGCCGATGCAGGTCGTGCAGCCGTAACCGACGACGTGGAAGGACAACTGCTCGAGCGGCGCCAGGAGCTCCGCCCGGCGCAGGTAATCGGTCACCACCTTGGAGCCCGGTGCCAGGCTTGTCTTCACCCACGGTTTGACGCGCAGGCCGCGCGCCGCGGCCTTCTTCGCCAGCAGTCCGGCACCGAGCATCACCGAGGGGTTGGAGGTGTTCGTGCAGCTGGTGATCGCCGCGATGACCACCGCTCCATGCGTGAGCGCGAACGATTCGCCGTCGCGCCGCACCGGTACGGCGGCGCTGGCGTACAGATCCTGGCGCGCCGCGCGCCGCCCCTCCCCCGCCTCGATCTCTTGCCCGGTGCCGCCGTCGCGCTTGTAGACGGCCGTCAGCGCCGTGCGGAACCCGCGCTTCATCGTCCCCAGGGCGACGCGGTCCTGCGGCCGCTTGGGACCCGCCAGGCTGGGCTCGATGGTGGACAGGTCGAGACTCACGCTAGCGCTGAACTGCGGGTCCGGCGTTGCGGCGGTGCGGAAGAGTCCCTGGGTCTTGCAATAGGCCTCGACCAAGGCCACGTGTTCGGCGGCGCGCCCGCTCAGCCGCAGATAGGCGAGCGTCTGCTCGTCGACCGGAAAGAAGCCCATCGTCGCGCCGTATTCGGGCG
>CAYYWP010000069.1:18378-18633 GCA_964475125.1 uncultured Binatia bacterium (SeqCode)
CGATCGTGGCGCGATCGGCCAGCGAGAGCCGCGCCAGTGCCGGGCCGTAGAACTCGACGAACTTGTCGACCACGCCGTGGGCGCGCAGGAGCTGCGTCACCGTCAACACCAGGTCGGTCGCCGTCGCCCCGGCGGGCAGCTCGCCGGTCAAGCGCAGGCCGAAGACCTGCGGCGCCAGCATGTAGTACGGCTGTCCGAGCATGACGGCCTCGGCCACGATGCCGCCGACCCCCCAGCCGAGCACCCCCAGGCCGT
>CAYYWP010000069.1:18643-20850 GCA_964475125.1 uncultured Binatia bacterium (SeqCode)
CAGGTATCCGGGAAGGCGAGCGGCGCCGCGCCCGCCTGGTCGACGAACACGACCCGCGCCAGGTACTCCAGGTTGACCTGGTGACAGATGCCGGTCTCGGGCGGCACGACGCGAAAGCGCTCGAGGTTCTGCTGCGCCCAGCGCAGGAACACGTAGCGCTCGCGGTTGCGCTCGTACTCCAGACGGCCGTTGTCGCCGAACGCCGCGGCGCTGCCGAAGTGGTCCACCTGCACCGAGTGGTCGATGACGAGGTCGGCGGGAATCTGCGGGTTGATGCGCGCCGCGGCGCCGCCCAGGCGTTGCGTCGCCTCGCGCATGGCGGCCAGATCGACCACCGCCGGCACGCCGGTGAAGTCCTGCAACAGCACCCGCGCCGGCAGGTACGGCACCTCGTTCGCACTCGCCGCGGCGCTGTTCCACGCCGCCAGGCTGCGCACGTCGTCGGCCCGCACCAGGCGCCCGTCTTCGTGGCGCAGCAGGTTCTCCAGCAACACCCGGAGACTGAACGGCAGCCGGTCGAGCTCGACCAGCCCGGCCTTGGCCAAGGCCGGCAAACTGAAGTACTCCACGCTCGCCCCGTCGACGGCGAGGCGGCTCCGAGTGCCGAAGCTATCTGTGCGCGCGCCGCTCATCGCTCGCCGGCCTCCCTGTCCGCATGGCGTTGGTAGTCGCGATCAAGATGAACGCCCGAGGTTAGCCCGCCGCTGGTGCCACAACAACCCACGGTAGACGTATTGGATGCCCGACAGCGCGGTGAGGACGCCGGCGGCGATCTGCAGCAGGCCGGTCGCCGCAGCCAAGGGCAGCGCCGGACGCGCCTTTTCCATGAGCACGAAACCGATGGTGAACAACTGGATGAAGGTGCTCAGCTTGCCCAGACGCGACGGCTCCACCTGCATCCACTCGTGATCGACGGCGAAGACCGCCCCGTAGCCGAGCACGACGATGACGTCGCGCACCACCACCAGCACCGCCAACCAGGCCGGAATCGCGCCGGTGAAGCCGAGGACGACGAAGGAACTGAGCAGGAGCAGCTTGTCCGCCAGCGGGTCGAGCACCGCCCCCAGGCTCGAGCCGCTGTCGGTCAGTCGCGCCACGGCGCCGTCGATGGCATCGGTGACACCGGCGGCCAGGAAGAGCACGAAGGCGGCGGCGTGGCTGCCGTTGGCCAGGCAGATGAGGAAGACGGGGATCGCAATGATCCGCAGCAGGGTCAGAAAGTTGGGCAGCGTGAGCATCGCGCGATCTCTCCCATAGCAAGCGATCGACCCGGCGTGCAGCACCGGCGGCGCGCCCGCCAGTCAGCGCGCCTCAGCCGGGAGGCACCGGGCTCGATCTCGTCTCGCGCAGGGCCTTGCGAATCCGGCCGGCGACCTTCGGCGGCACGTAGGCGGTCACCTGAAAGGCGCCATCGTGCAGGTGCTGCGCCGTCACCCGACCCGCCTGATGGAGCTGGGCCAGCAGGTCGCCGCGGCCGACCGGAATGAGCATCTGCACGCACTCCTGCTGCGTCGCCAGCAGGGTGCCGATCTGGCGGCGCAATTGCGGCAGCCCTTCGCCCGTCCGCGCCGATACGCTGCACTGCGGCCCCGACACCGTCGGCCGCCCCCCGGCCGCCGGCAGGTCGAGCTTGTTGAGCACGGTGATGCGCGGCACCTCGGCGGCGCCGAGCTCGCGCAGCACGCCTTCGACGACGTGGATCTGCTCGGCGGCGTGCGCGTCGCTGGCGTCGACCACGTGGAGGAGCAGGTTGGCGGTCTGCACCTCTTCGAGGGTGCTCTTGAAGGCGTCGACGAAACCGTGCGGCAGCTTGTGAATGAACCCGACGGTGTCGATGAGCAGCGCCTGGCCGCCATCCGGCAGACGCAGCAGGCGCGCCGTCGGATCGAGCGTGGCGAAGAGCCGATCGGCGACCACCGCGCCGGCGTCGGTGAGCGCGTTCATCAGCGTCGACTTGCCCGAGTTGGTGTACCCGACCAGCGACACCGTCGGGTACGGCACGGCATCGCGCCCGGCGCGATGCAGACCTCGGGTGCGCGCCACCTGGTCCAGGCGCCGGCGCAGCATGGCGATGCGCTCGCGCACTCGCCGGCGGTCGACCTCGAGCTGCGTCTCGCCGGGTCCGCGGGCGCCCACGACCCCGCCGCCGAGACGCGACAAGTGGCTCCACTGCCGCGTCAGGCGCGGCAGCAAGTAGGTGAGTTGCG
>CAYYWP010000070.1:0-20819 GCA_964475125.1 uncultured Binatia bacterium (SeqCode)
CCGCGCTCATCCTTCGACGGGCTCAGGATGAGCGGGGAGTGCTTGTGCCGCAACGTGTTCCGCTCACCCTTCGACGGGCTCAGGGCTCAGGACATGCCGTGAGCCCGTCGAAGGGTGGGTGGAACACGTTTTTCACCGGGCTGTTAGGTGACGCACCTCCGCGCCGAGCCGTAGCCGCGTGCGCGTGCAGGCGCATCGAGTTGATCGTTCTTGACTCACCGAAGCGGCAGGTAAAGGTTCAGCAGTATGCCCGCCAGCATCCGTTCATCGGTACTCCTGTGGTTTCTGCTCGCCCTGGCGCGAGATGTTGCCGCCGCCCCCACCGACCCGGCCGCCGCCTGCATCGCGGCGCGCGCTCGCGCCGCCGCCAAGCAGCTCGATCGCAGCTTGCTCTGCCACGCCCGGGCGGCGCAGGCGGGCAGCGCCGTCGATCCCGCCTGCGTCGAGCGCGCGCGCCAGGCGGCCGTGCGGCTGTTCGCTGCCGCCACCGCCTCCGGCGGCTGCCCGGCCACGGTGTTCGACGACGCGTCGAACGCCGCCTACCTGGCACGGCGCGCCGCCGTGCTCGGCAACAGCATGCGACCCACCGCCGGCCCCTCACTGTGTCAGAGCGCAAAGATCAGGGCGGCGGGGCGGCGCGCCGCCGACTTGTTGCTGGCCCACGCGCGCCAGCGCCTGAGCCCCGACGGCGGACAGACCGCGGCGCGTGCGGCGGTGGCACGAGGCCGTTTCCTGCGCGCCTTCGCCAGGGCGGAAGCGGCCGCCGACTGCCAGGCCGCCGGTGACGCACCGATGATCGCCGGCGCCGTCGACTCGCTAATCGATCCCGTCGCCGGTCGCATCGCGCTGGTCGTGCACGAGACGGTCGTGACCGCGAGCCCCGCCGAGCCGCCCAACACGCCGGGCAGCCCTGGCGTCCCAGCCAGCGCGAATGCGAAGTTGCTGGCCCAATTCGGCGATGCCGCCTTCAGCCTCAACCACGCCACCTACACGCGCTGGCGCTTTGGCGGTCCGGTCATCGCGCCCGACGCCGTGTTGATCGCCATCCCCGGCTTCGGCGCCGGCGCGGCGACCTTCGCGGTGCTGGCCGAGAACCTCATCACCCGGGCGCTCGAAGACCACGGCATGGTCGTCGAGGTCTGGGGCCACGACCGCCGCACCGAGCAGCTCGAGGATCGCGCCGGCGTCGGCATCGCCACGGCGTTGCGTGATCCCCTCGTCGCGCTCGACTGGTTCTACGGCGGCGAGCTCGGCCTGACGCTCCATCCGGCGCTCGCCGCCGGCCCGAATCGCCGGGCCGTGTTCTACAACACCACCGGCGACGTGCCGTTCATCGCCAACTGGACGCCGCTGGTCTTCAGCCGCGACATCGACGCCGTGGTCGAAGCGGCGCGGGCGACGGCGCGCAACGCCAACGTCTTTCTCGCCGGGCATTCCGCCGGCACCGGTTTCGCCGCGCGCTATGCCGCCACCGATCTCAACCTCAGCGGGAGCGGTGCCGCCGATCCCGGCTACGCCAAGCTGCGCGGTCTGGTGCTGCTCGAAGGCACGGGCGGATCGACGGCCGGCGCGGCGCTGAGCGAGGACAGCCTCGACCGCATCGAGGCGAAGTTCGACGGCGGGCTGTTCGGCGCGGTGCGCGACGGCGCGCCGCGCTGTGTCGACGGCCTGACGCCGTGTACGGTGGCCGGCGAGGCGAGCGACTGCGCCGCGCTGTCGCCACCGGTGTGCACGCCGCCGATCGCGGCGCACGGCGTGCTGCTCAACCTGTCGCCCAAGGTGCTAGCGACCGCCGAGCCGACCGGCGTGCAGGGGCTCGGCGATCCGGATTCCGCACAAGCCATCGTCCAGGTCGACCAGGGCATGACCGGCAGCAGCGCCCTCAACGCCGTACCCGAGCTCGCCATTCTCAAGCTCTTGCCGCCCGGCACCGTCGAGGGCCTGTTCGGCGCCTTCCTCGACGACGAGAGCCTGACCGCGAGTGTGGCCCCAGCGTTCGCCACCTCGGTCGGCGCGCCCGGTCCGACGGTCGACGGCCTGACGACCTGGGCCGACCGCGACGAGTCGGAGCTCTGGCCGACCTGTCCAGCGATGGGATGCCCGACGCCGGACAACGGCCCGCCGCCCACGGCGCTACCCGGCACCGTGTGGGGCACCGAAATCGAGGCCGTGCGCATGGATCGCCTGCGCACCTTCTTCGCCGGGCTCGACGGCGTCAACGCCACGGACTGGTACTACCCGATCTCGGGCCTGAGCGTGCTCAGCGCGGCGGGCGTCTGCCAGGCCGGCGCGTGCAGCAAGGGCAACGTCGGCGCGCCCTGCGGCGACGATGCCGCCTGCGCGCAGGCCGTCTCGCTCGACTCGACGGCGCTGTCAGTCGGCCGCGGCCGGCGCGACATCGAGAACCTGACCCAGGCGGCGCACATCGACATCCCGGTGCTCGGCGTCGCCGGCTCGAACGGCCTGATCACCGTGCCGGGCCGCTTCACGGCGCTGGCACAGAGCCTCGGCACCTGCGCCGCGGCGTCGTGCGACGGAACGCCGCGCGTGGTCGACGCCGCCAACCCGAACCCGGCGTTCCCCACTTTCGGCGGTCGCGCCGGCGGCTTCGAGGTCGTCACTGCCGAAGGCTTCGCGCACGTCGACGTCCTGGCCGGCGAAGACGACGCCCGCAACCCCGTCGTCGCCGCGCTGGCCGCCTTCATGGCGCGCCACGCGCCGTGACGGCGTTGGGGATCGCGCGCCGACGTCGGCGATCCACTTGCCCGCGGTCGATCCGGAACGCTAAGCCAGCGCGAGCATGGCCGCTCCGATCGATTCGGCGCGTGGCGAGACGCGCACCGTCATCGCCGTCTCGGCCGGGCTCGCGCTGGTCGTGCTGGCGCTGTACGCGCAGACGGCGCGTTTCGAGTTCCTCGCCCTCGACGACGCCAACTTTTTCCTCGAGCGCCAGATCGTGCGCGGCGGCTTGAGCTGGCCGGGGGTGTGGTGGGCGGCGACGACGGTGCAGCCCAATTGGCATCCGCTGACCTGGCTCACGCACATGCTCGACTTCTCCCTCTTCGGGGTCGACGCCGGCCGCCACCACCTGGTGAGCGCCGCGCTGCACGCCGCCAACGCCGTGCTGCTATTCCTCGCCTGGCGCGCCCTGAGCGGAGCGCTATGGCCGAGCGCGCTGGTGGCGGCGCTGTTCGCCGTGCATCCGATGCGAGCCGAGTCCGTCGCCTGGCTGGCCGAGCGCAAGGACGTGCTGAGCGGATGTTTCTGGATGCTGACACTGCTCGCCTACGCCGGCTACGCGCGCCGGCCGACGCTGCGCCGCTACGCCCTGGTCGCCGTGGCGCTGGCGCTCGGCCTGTTGTCGAAGACCATGCTGGTGTCGCTGCCGATCGTCCTGCTGCTGCTCGACGCCTGGCCGCTCGGCCGCTGGCGCCCGGCCGCCGGCGACCGGGGCATCCGGTTGCGTTACCTGCTGGCGGAGAAGGTGCCGTTGTTCGCCTTGGCGGCGCTGGTGTGCGTCGTCACCGTCTACACCCAGCAGTCGGTGCGCGGCGTCAAGTCGCTCAGCCTGGTGCCGCCGGCCTGGCGCATCGCCAACGCGCCGATCGCCGCCGTCGCCTACCTCGGGCAGACGGTGTGGCCGGCCGGTCTGGCGGGCATGTATCCGCACCCGGCGTTGATCGGCACGCCGCTGGCCGACTTGCTGTGGCCGGCGCTGGCGGCGGCGCTCGGGCTCGCCGCCGTCACGGCGCTGGCGGCAGCGCTGTGGCGCACGCGCCCCTACCTGTTGGTCGGCTGGCTCTGGTACCTGATCGCCCTGCTGCCGGTGATCGGCCTGGTGCAGGTCGGCATGCAGGCGCGCGCCGACCGCTACACCTATCTGCCGATGATCGGCGTCTACGCCATGCTGGCCTGGAGCCTGCGCGACGCGCTGGCGGCGCGGCCGCGCTGGCGCGTCCCGGCCGCGGTCGCGGCGTCGCGCGCCGTCGCCGCGCTCGCGGCCGCCAGCTGGCGCCAGATCGGCTACTGGCGCGACAGTCGCACCGTCTACGAGCGCATGATCGCGGTGACCGAGCGCAACTACTTCGCCCATCAAGCGCTCGGCGCCTGGCTGCGCGGCCGGGGCGAGGAGGACGCGGCGCGTCACCACCTCGACGAGGCGCTGCGCTATCGCCCCGACGAGCCGTATGCCTACGCCCAGCGCGGCCTCTTGCTCGAAGAGCAGGGCGACCGTGACGGCGCCGCGATCGAATACCAGACGGCGCTCGAGCTCGATCCGCGCTCGCCGATCGCGCGGCGCCGGCTGGCCGAGCTGCGCTTCAACCAGGCGCGCTACGCCGAGGCGATCCCGCTCATGGCCAGCCTGGCGGAGGACGAGCGGAACGACGCGATCCTGCTGGTCAACCTCGGCACCGCGCTCTTGAAAGAAGGGCGCAACGAGGAGGCGATTCCGGTGCTCGAACGCGTCGTCGCGCTGGCGCCCGACTCGGCCCAGGCGCACAACAACCTCGGCGTCGCCTTCGCCCGCCTCGGCCGTTTCGCCGAGGCCGAGACCGAGTTCGCGCGCACGCTGGCGATCAACCCCGACCATGCCGGCGCGCAGCGCAGCCTGCAGCACCTGCGCCGCCAGCTCGAGCGACCGTAGCGCGGGGGGCGCGCTCCGGAACGCGTTTCACTCACCCGGCGCCGTGGCGGCGCACCACCACCTATGCCGCCCGCAGGTGGCCACGGCCGTGCGGCGCGGCGAAGTCGATCGCCGGACCCTTGGGAACCAGCCGCGACGGGTTGAGTTGCGGCTGACTCGAATAATAGCCGCGTTTGATGTGCGCCAGGTTCACCGACTCGGCGACGCCCGGGATCTGGTACAGCTCGCGCGTGTATCCCCACAGGTTGGGATAGTCCACGAGCCGGCGGAGGTTGCACTTGAAATGCGAGTAGTAGACCGCGTCGAAGCGCGCGAGCGTGGGAAAGAGGCGCCAGTCGGCTTCCGTGAGGCGCGATCTGACAAGATAGCGCTGCCGGGCGAGACGGTTCTCGAGCTCGTCGAGGGCGAGAAACAGCGCGTCGAAGGCCTCCTCGTAGGCGGCCTGGGTGACCGCGAAACCGCACTTGTACACGCCGTCGTTCACCGCCTCGTAGACCCGCGCGTTCACCCGGTCGATTTCGGCGCGCAGCGCGAGCGGGTAGAAGTCGACGCCGGCATCGCCCCAGGCGTCGAACGCGCCGTTGAGCATGCGGATGATCTCCGGCGACTCGTTGTTCACGATCGTCCGCTGCTGCTTGTCCCACAGCACCGGCACGGTGACGCGCCCCGTATAGCGAGGCTCGGCCGCGACATACAGCTCGGAGAGGTAGCGGGCGCCGTTGACCGTATCCGGCGTCGCACCGGGGGTGAGCGAGCCGTCAGGCGCGGCAAACGCCCAGCCCCGCTCTCCCATGTGCGGGTCGACGACGGAGAGCGAAATGATGCCTTCGAGCTTCTTGAGCGTGCGGAAGACGAGCGTGCGACACGCCCATGGACACGAGAGCGACACGTAGAGGTGATAGCGGCCCGGCTCGGCGGCGAACCCTCCGCTGCCGGTCGGACCGGGTGCGCCGTCGACGGTGACCCAGTTGCGGAACCGCGACTGCGGGCGGACGAAGTATCCACCGGTTTTCTCGCTGTCGTATGGACGGTCGTGCCACACGCCATCGACGAGCATTCCCATGATGGTGCGCTCCGGCCTCAGGTGGCGTCGCGCGCCAACGACCAGACGCTCGTGCTGGCTGGACCAGTCGAGCAGCAGGTCACGGCAGCAGATCTCCCGCCTCGAGCTCGAGGGCGGAGGCGAAGAGGCGTTCCGAGATGGCGTCGAGAAGGCGGCCGGTTCTGCCACCGGCGTCGGCCCCTGCCAGAGCAAACGCCTTCACCGGGATGAACAGGCAGTGGAGGACGCCGAGGCGGAAGTCGGCGAGCGCCTCCTCGAAGGAGTAGTCGGCGACGCCGGCCCGCAGCAACTCCTCGTGCCAGCCGGCGAAGACCTCCATCTGGTGGCCGCGCCGCTCGGCCGGTGGCTCACTGCCGCCGAGGAGCCGCGCGACGTCGACCGCACCGACGCTGCGAGTCGCGAGCTGCCAGTCGAGGATCACGACCTCGCCCTGACCGAAGAGCAGATTGTCGGCCCGCAGGTCGCCGTGCATGACGGTGTGCGGACCTCTGGCCATGCGCTCCTCGATCCAACGCAGATGGGTCGCCACGCGTTCGCCGAGGCGCAGTGCGTCGCGTCCGATGCGCAGCTCGTAGCTGCGCGCGAAGGCTGGCCAGTTCTGTTCGAAGCCGTCCTCGAAGAAATGGTTGTGCACGGGCATCCAGTCGAGAGCGTCGAGGGCTTCGTTGCGCCAGAAGTGGGCGTGCAGCTTGGCCACCTCGCGCACCGTGGCGAGGACCTGGGCCTGACGCAGGCCGTGAATCTGGTCGCCGCATTCGAGCGCCGACAAATCCTCCAACACCAGCACGTGCCCCGCGCCGCCGAACTCGGCGGCGTAGAGGCGCGGCAAGCGGATCGGCACGCGACCGCTGACTGCGCGGTAGAATCGAATCTCGCGTTCGAACGCGTTGGTCTCGCGCTCGGCATCGCGGAAGGCGCTGCTCGCCGGCTCGAGCTTGATGACCACCGACGCAGGGACGCGGTCGTCCGCAGCAGCATAGTCGATCTCGCACCGCACCGTGCGGCTGAGAAAGCCCCGCTCCTCGCCGATCACCGTGTTGCGCACGGCGCGCACGGTGTTCGAGAGGCCGAGCGCGCCGGTGTCGCGCAGCAGTTCCTCGATCCAGCCGGCGGTGATCTCGTCGAGGCTCTGTGGGACGCGCATGCGCTGACTCCTGCGGCCGATCCAGGCGCGCGCCCGGGTGAGTGCACGCCCGCACGACTACTACCCGTCGCGCGCGATGGGTCAAGTCTGATCACCACCGTATTGATGGTATCGAACTGCTGATACAGGATACGAGCCCTGAGGCGCTGCGCCTGCGTCCGGCTTCGGCTTGCACGCTACACTGATCATTCGGTAGGGATTCGTTGTCGTCGCCGGACAGGCGGTTCGCACCCGCCCGTCCCGATCGAATGACCCAACGAACCTCCGGTAAGGGCGAGGATGTCGTCGTCGAAGCAGTAGAGGCAAAGGAGACCGGCCGCAGAGCATCGTCGGCGGCAAGAAGATCCCGCAGCAGTACGAAGAGCTCGGCGTCGAGAACATGCCGCGCTGTCTGGCCTCGTGACCTGAGTCGGCCCGGCGGCGAGAAGAATCCGGAGCCACCGATGCACACCGATCGACAGCGATCAGGGTCATGACGAGCGCACCGTCGGACGGGGCGATGCACGTCGGCGCGGGCGTGATCTTTCAGGGCTTCGCCGGTCAAGGCGGAGACGCGCAGCTCTACCGCGACGAGGTGGCGCTCGCGGACCAGATCGAGGGGCTCGGCTACGAGTCGATCTGGGTGGTGGAGCATCACTTCACCGACTACACGGTGCTCCCCGACCCGATCCAGTTCCTGACCTTCATGGCGGGCAGGACGAAGGCGATCAAGCTCGGCACCATGGTCGTCGTGCTGCCGTGGCACGACCCCGTGCGCGTCGCCGAGCAGGTGGCGATGATCGACCACCTGAGCGGCGGGCGTTTCATCCTCGGCATCGGCCGCGGCCTCGGCCGGGTCGAGTTCGAGGGCTTTCGCGTTCCGATGCAGGAGGCGCGAACCCGCTTCGACGAGTCGGCCGAGCTGCTCCTCGAAGGCCTCGAGCGCGGCTACGTGGAATACGATGGCAAGTTCTTCCAGCAACCGAAGCGATTCCTGCGCCCGCCGGCGACGGCGTCGTTCAAGGGCAGGACCTATGCCGCGGCGATCTCGCCGGAGTCGTCGCGGGTGGTGGCGCGGCTCGGCGCGGGCGTGCTGATCGTACCGCAGAAGCCGTGGGACGTGATCGCCAAGGACATGCAGCGCTACCGCGCCGCCTACCGGGAAGCGCACGGCAGCGACGCCCCGCCGGCCGCCGTGGTGGCCTGGGTGGTGTGCGACGACGATGCGGCCCGCGCCCGGGATCGGGCCTACGGCTACATCGGCCGCTACTACGATTCCCTTCTGCGCCACTACGAGCTCGACGGGCACCACTTCCGGGATACGGCGGGCTACGAATACTACGACCGCATGGCCGAGAACCTGCAGAAGCACGGCACCGACGAGGCGCGGCGATTCTTCGTCGACCTGCAGGTCTGGGGAACGCCGCAGCAGTGCATCGAGAAGATCGAGTGGATCCGCTCGACCGTGGGAGCGGACACCTTCGTCGGCGTCTTTCGCCACGGCGGCATGTCGCTGGCGGAGGGCGAGGCCAACGCCCGCCTGTTCGCCCGCGAGGTGGCGCCGCGGCTGCGGGCACGACGGAAGCACGGTGAACCCTAGCAGGAGCGGCCATGCCCGAGTTCCAGTTCCAGGAGATGTTCCCGCACGGCGCGGATACCACGCCGTACCGCCGCCTGAGCGGCGAATTCGTCGCCGCCGACACCTTCCGTGGCGAGCGCGTGCTGCGCGTCGACGCCGCCGGCCTGACTCGGCTCGCGGCCGAGGCGGTGCGCGACGTCTCGCATCTCTTTCGCCCCGGGCATCTGCGCCAGTTGCGCGCCATTCTCGACGACCCCGAAGCCTCGCCCAACGACCGCTTCGTCGCCCTCAATATGCTGAAGAACGCCAACATCGCCGCCGGCATGGTGCTGCCGTCGTGTCAGGACACCGGCACGGCCATCGTCCTCGGCAAGAAGGGCCAGCGCGTGTGGACGACCGGTGGCGACGACGAGGCAGCGCTGGCACGCGGCATCTACGACACCTACACGGGCACCAACCTGCGCTACTCGCAGCTCGCGCCGCAGACGATGTACGACGAGGTCAACACCGGCACCAACCTGCCGGCGCAGATCGAGATCTACGCCGTGCCCGGCGACGAGTACCAGTTCCTCTTCATCACCAAGGGCGGCGGCTCGGCGAACAAGACGTTCCTCTTCCAGGAGACCCGCACGCTGCTCAATCCCACCGCCCTGCTCGCCTTCCTCGACCAGAAGATCCGCACCCTCGGCACCGCCGCCTGTCCGCCGTATCACCTCGCCATCGTCGTCGGCGGCCCCTCGGCGGAATTCACTCTGAAGACGGTCAAGCTGGCGAGCTGCCGCTCCCTCGACGATCTGCCGACGCGCGGCAATGCCCTCGGCCACGCCATCCGCGATCTCGAGCTGGAAGCGCAGGTGCTCGAGCTGACGCGCCAGACCGGCATCGGGGCGCAGTTCGGGGGAAAGTACTTCTGCCACGACGTGCGCGTCATCCGCCTGCCGCGCCATGGCGCCAGCTGCCCGGTCGGCATCGGCGTCTCCTGCTCGGCCGACCGGCAGGCAAAAGCCAAGATCACCGCCGACGGCATCTTCCTCGAGCAGCTCGAGGCCAACCCGGCGCAATACCTGCCCGACGTCAACGAGCAGAAGCTCGGCGGCGAGGTGGTGCGGATCGATCTCAACCGGCCGATGGCCGAGATCCGCGCCGAGCTGTCGCGCTATCCGATCAAGACCCGCCTGGCCCTCACCGGATCGCTGATCGTCGCCCGCGACATCGCCCACGCCAAGCTGAAAGAACGCATCGAGCGCGGCGAGGGGCTACCGCAGTACGTCAAGGATCACCCGATCTACTACGCCGGCCCGGCCAAGACCCCGCGCGGCTACGCCTCGGGGTCGTTCGGTCCCACCACCGCCGGGCGCATGGACTCCTACGTCGACCTGTTCATGCAACACGGCGGCAGCCACGTGACGCTGGCGAAAGGCAACCGCTCCCCGGCCGTCGCCGCGGCCTGCAAGAAATACGGCGGTTTCTACCTCGGCTCGATCGGCGGTCCGGCGGCGATCCTGGCCCAGGATAACATCAAGCAGGTCGACGTGCTCGAGTACCCCGAGCTCGGCATGGAAGCGATCTGGAAGATCGAGGTCGAGGACTTCCCCGCCTTCATCGTCGTCGACGACAAAGGCAACGACTTCTTCGGCCGGCTGTGACCCGTGCCGCCGGGCCGGTAACGACCGGATGAGGTGAGAGGACACCTCATCCGGCCTCGCCGTCAATCGAGCGCTGCCGTCACCACGATCTCGATCTTGTACTGCGGGCGAGCGAGCTGCGCCTGCACCGTGGCACGCGCCGGCTTCCCTGCCGTGGCGATCCACTCGTCCCAGACCGCGTTCATCGCCGCGAACTCGGCCATGTCGACGAGAAAGATCTGGGCCGCGATCAATCGCTGCTTACTCGTGCCGGCGCGCGCCAACAGCGCGTCGATCGTCGCCAGCACCTGGCGCGTCTGGCCGGTGATGTCCTGCGACGTATCGCCGGCCACCTGCCCGGCCAGCCAGACCAGTCCGTTGCAGATCACGGCCTGCGACATGCGCGGGCCGGTATCGAGGCGCTCTATTGACGACATGATTATGCACTCCTCCGTATGAGCCAGACGGCGTAGTACCGAACTGTCCGCGTACGCTCAAGCGGCGCGGGCCAAGAAGGGGACAGTCCCTCTTGAAAAAGGGACTGTCCCCTTCCCGGACAACGGCCGCCGGCTGCGAGACGACCAATTGCCGGCGGCGAGTGGTCCGACCTACAATCGCCGCATGCCAGCGCGCATCCTGATCGTCGACGACGAGCCCAAGTACCTGCGCATTCTGCAGCTGCTGCTCCAGGATCAGGGCTACGAGCTCACCCTCGCCGCCGACGGTGTCGCCGCCATGGCGGCGCTGGAGCGGCAGGCGTTCGACGTGGTGCTCACCGACCTGCAGATGCCCAAGGCCGACGGGCTCGCCGTGCTGGCGCGCGCGCACGAACTCGACCCCGACCTGCCGGTGGTCGTGGTCACCGCCTACGGCACGATCAGCTCGGCGGTCGACGCCATGCGGCGCGGCGCCTTCGACTACGTGCAGAAGCCCTTCGACGATGCGGCCCTCAAGCTGCAGGTCGCACGCGCCGCGGATACCCGCCGCCTGCGCAGGCAGAATCGCAGCCTGCGCTCGGCGCCCGGCGCACCGCGCGGCTTCGATCAGATCCTCGGCACCAGCCCGGCCCTCAGTGCCGCGCTGGCCCTGGCGCGCCGGGTGGCGCCGACCGATACGACGGTCCTGCTGTGCGGCGAGAGCGGCACCGGCAAGGAGCTGTTCGCCCAAGCCATCCACGCCGCCAGCGCGCGGGCCGCCGGCCCGTTCGTGAAGGTGAACTGCGCGGCGATCCCGGCGCCGCTGCTCGAGGCCGAGCTGTTCGGGGTCGAGAAAGGCGCCTACACCGGCGCCGAGCAGACCCGCGCCGGCACCTTCGAGCGCGCCGATGGCGGCACGATGTTCCTCGACGAAGTCGGTGAGCTCGATCTCGGCCTGCAGCCGAAGCTGCTGCGTGCCCTCGAGGAACGCGTCATCGCCCGCGTCGGCGGCGGCACGCCGCGCCGGATCGATGTCCGCTTCGTCGCCGCGACCAACCGCGACCTCGAAGCGGCGGTCGGCGACGGGCGCTTCCGCAACGATTTCTACCACCGCCTGGCGGTCTTCCCGATCCTGCTGCCGCCGCTGCGCGAGGGGCTGGCCGATCTGCCGGTTCTCGTCGGCGCCCTGCTGGCGCGTTTCAACGAGGCGATGGGCCGCCACATCGAGGACGTTTCCGCCGCGGCGATGGCATGGCTGCGCGCCCAGCCGTGGCCGGGCAACGTGCGCCAGCTCGCCAACTGCATCGAGCGGGCGATGATTCTCTGCGACGGCGCGCGCCTCGAGCTGCGGCACGTCGCGGCCGGGGCGCACGCCCCGGAGGCGGCGGCCGCGGCGGCCATCGCCCTGCCGCCCGGTGGCGTGTCGCTCGACGAGGTGGAGCGTACCCTGCTGCAACAGGCGCTGGCGCGCAGCGGCGGCAACAAGGTGCAGGCGGCGAAGCTGCTCGGCCTGACGCGCAACACGCTGCGTTACCGCCTGGAGAAATACGCGCTCGAATGACCGCCGCGGCACGCACGCCGGCGCCGCAGCCCGGCGCCGCGGTGGCGATGCAGGCGGACGTCAACGTGCGCATCCTGCGCACCATGCATCGCTACCTGCGCCACGCCGTGTCGGAGGCGGATGCACACGCGTTCCTCGCCCGCCTGGAACTCGACGAAGGATTCCTGAAGGACGAGAACAACTGGGTCGACTACGCCCTGTACCTGCGCGCCTGGGAAGCCGTCGAGGGGCTGAGCGGCGATGCCGCGATCGGCTTCAAGGTCGGGCGTTTCAACATCAGCCGGCAGAACCTCGGCTCCATGTGGCCGCTGTTGCGCGCCGCGGGCTCCCTCGGCGGCGGCACGGCCGCCGCGTACCGCCTGCTACCGCGACTCGCCAATCAGGTCAGCCGCTCCGGACAGTTCGCCGTCGAGTCGTCCGATCGCCGCTTCGTCCGGCTGCGCTGGAGCCAGCGCGACGGGTATCCCTTTCGGCGCACGCAGTGCGATTATCGCCACGGCCTGCTCACCGCCGGGCCGCGCCTGGCCGGTCTGCCGCCGGCGCAAGTCGGCGAGCCCGAGTGCATCGGCAGGGGCGGGACTGCCTGCGTGTATGAATTGCATTTCAGCCCCGAGCGGGCAGTGGCGGGCGTGCGCATCGGCGCGGCCGTCGGCCTCGCCGGAGCGCTGGCGCTCGGCGTGGGCGGCGGCGGCTGGCTCTCCGGGGGATTGTTTGCCGCCGCCGCCGTCGCCGTGGGGTGGGCGCGCGACCGCAGCAACCGGGCGGCATTCACCACCGAGACCCTGTCGGACCAGATGGAAGAGCTGATGGCGGCCAAGCAGCGCCTGCAGGCCGACTACGACGCGCTGCGCGACGCCCAGCAGCAGCTGCGCGAGAAGGACCGTTTGGCCAGCCTCGGCGAGCTGTCGGCCAAGCTGGCGCACGAGCTGCGCAACCCGCTCGGCATCATCAAGGGCTCCGCCCAGGTGATCGCCGACGAAGGCAAGCCGCCCGACGTCAAGCGCGAGATGACCGGCTTCATCCTCGACGAAGTCGAGCGCATGAACGCCTCGATCACCAACTTCCTCGTCTTCGCCCGCGCCAAGACCTCGCACCGCACCCCTACCGACGTCACCGCCGTGGTCGAACGGCTGCGGCTGGAGTGGGAGGCGCGCGGGCGCGGTGGGGTCGAGGTGCGGTTCCAGGCCGAGCCCGATCTGCCGCGCGCGCTGGTCGACCCGCACCAGCTCCATCAGGTGCTGCTCAACCTGTTGCTCAACGCCGCCGAGGCGATGGGCGGCGCGGGCAGCGTGCGCATCCGCGCCGCGCGCGCCGGCGCGCGACTGCGCCTCGAGGTCGCCGACGACGGCCCCGGCTTCAGTGCGGAGGCGAAGACGCGTGCGTTCGAGGCCTTCTTCACCACCAAGGACTACGGCACCGGCCTCGGCCTCACCAACGTCAAGCAGATGGTCGAGGCCAACGGCGGCGAGGTGAACATCGCCACGGCAGCGGCGGGCGGCGCGATCGTGTCGCTGCTGCTCGAGGCAGGAAAGGGGACAGTCCCTCTTTAAAAAGGGACTGTCCCCTTGCCCCCCACCAAAGGGGGACAGTCCCTCTTCGTAAAGGGACTGTCCCCTTGCCCTTCCCCTCCCCTCCACATGGTGGATGTCCACCGCGGTGGTGGTGGACATCCACCACCGCGCGGGACACGCGGTCAGCAGGCTATCCCCCGCGCAGCGCAAGCCGCGGTGGCATGAGAGGTGCAGCCAGGGCCGACTGCCATGGGCTCTTGCGCGCCGCGCTACGTCGTATCGGTGCTCTGCCTGTCGATCGCCGGCATCGTCACCGTTCCCGCCGCGGCGCAGAACAAGCCGCTGCTGGACTGCCTCTGCACCTGCGCCATCGATCCGGGCGGGCGTTTCTGCGGCGTCACGCAGTCGTGCTTCTACAACCCCGAGCCGAACTGCGGCTCAACACCCGGATGCAGCGACCCGAGCCGCGGCGAGTGCATCAACACCATCGCCTGCAGCGTACCGTGTAATCGCACACCGTACAGCTACGCCTTCGGCGCCCCCGGAGACGACGCCGCGACGGCCGCGGCGCGGACGCAATGCCGCGACGACTGCAACCGGCGCTTCGGCGGCGCCACCCCCTCGCCGCAGCGAACCCCCACCCGCACCCCGACGCGCGGCGCCTCGCCGACGCCGACAGAGCCGGAGGAGGTCGGCGAGATCTCTTGCGGTGAGACCGTGGCGGGAACGCTCTCCGACCGCGACCTGGATCTGTTCGGCGACGGGACCTTTGCCGACCTCTACTTCTTCACCCTCTACGAGCCGACGAACGTCGAGTTCACCATGTCGGGCAGCGGCTTCGACGAGTTCGTCTGGATCGCCGACGCCTCCGACCCGTTCGATTACCTCCCCATCTACCAGGGCAGCCCGCCGCAGGGCGGCCTGCTGGAACCGGGCTACTACGTCGCCGTCGCCAACAACACCTACCCGATCTCCTCCGGCAACTATCCGTACTCCATGCACATGGCGTGCGAGCAGGTCTCCTGTTCGTTCCTGTTCAACTGCACGCCCACCCACACCCACACCGCTACCCCGACTCGTACGGCGACGCGCACGCCCACCCGTACGGTCACGCGGACCAACACGGCCACGCGCACGCCGACGCCGACCGGCGCCCGCACCGCCACGGCGACGAGCACGCGCACGCCCACCGCCACACACACCCATACGGCCACGCGCACGGCTACCCACACAGGGACTCGTACCCACACCGGGACTCGCACCTCGACCGCGACGGCCTCGGCGACGGCGACGGCCAGCCGCACCGTCACGCGGACGGCGACGCGCACCGCCACCGCGAGCGCGACGCGCACCGCGACGATCACCGCCACGCCGACGCCGAGCGCGACGCCGACGCCGGCGTGCGGCGACAACGTCGTGCAACGCGGCGCGCCCTACTTCGAGGACTGCGATGACGGCAACCGCGACGACGGCGACGCCTGCCCGTCGACGTGCAAGTTCTCCATCGCTCTGCGGCCGTTGGTGATCCTCGGCAAGGGGCTCTGCGAAGACCAGCCGCAGCCGATCGCCGTCACCGAGGTCGGAAGCGGACGCGACATCACGCGCGAGGTGGACGTCGACTTCGAATGGGTACGCGACGAGAACGAGCTGACCGCGCTCAACGCGGCGCTGGACCTGATCATCATGTCCTTGAACGCGGCCTGCCAGGCGGACGGCGAGGACGCGGACGGCGGTGACGGCGAGGATCCGGATGCGCCGGCGCAGTTCTCGGTGGCCACCGGCATCGAGGTGATCGACGGCATGCTCCACTTCGCTGCCGGGCCGACCGGCTACGGCGTCAACCTGCTGCGCGCCCGGCGGGGACCCGCCGGCAACCGCCAGGTCTCCGCCCCCAGCCTGGTGATCAGCGGCTTGCGCTTCGCCAAGACCGATGCGCTGGAGATCGAGCCGGTCGGCACCGCCAACACGCTGGCGAGCCTGCTCACCGCGCCGTTCGTCAAGGAGGCGAAGGACCCGGCGATGATCCTCTTCAGCGGCGACCCGTTCTGCGGCCTCCTGCCCGACGCGATCAGCGGCAACGGCGCGGTGAAGGTCAAGAGCGTGAAGCTCAAGCTCGGCGCCTGCGTGGTCACCGACGCCGATCTGGTCTCCATCATCCAGCACGGCCTGGTGCTGGCCGCGGCGGAAGGCGGGCCGATCCCCGCCTTCCTCGCCTGGCTCGCCAACCCGGCGCTGCCGTACCTGGCCTCGCAGGCGCTCGACTTCGAGGTCGGCGCCGAGGCGGCCGAAACCTCCGAAGAAGCGGAAGGACAAGAGCCGGTCACCAGCGACGCCGTCATCGAGGTGCGCGATGCCTTCCCGCGCGGCATCGTGTCGGCGCGCGGGCCCGGCATCTCGAACGTGCACGCCACCCTCGACCTCGGCTGCGTCGGCGAGGCGACGGACAACATGCTGGTGTGGGTGGCGCCGCTGCTCGAGGCGGTGCAGATTCGCAACGAGGCCGGCGCCGTGGAAGATCCGCTGCGCATCGGGCTGGCGAAACAACGGCAGCCGCACGCCGTGGGCTTGTTCCACGGCGTCCGCGGTGGCGCGCACCCGACGAAGCTGAGCTTCGTGGCCGAGACGGCCGCCACGGCCAAGCAGGCCATCGAGGGCATGCTGCCGGGGGCCGGCAAGATCCTCGAGGACTTCAGCCTGCCGTACGAGGACAGCCAGCCCGGCCCGGCGGGCGCCGACGGCTTCTATGCCGAGGGCGACTGGTACGGGCGCATCCGCCTGTCGTGGAACCCCTTCGAACCGTCCGTGACCCTGCACGATCTCACCCTGCAGTTGCCGATTCCCAACCTGCCGCTGATCACCACCTGGTCGCTGCCGAAGCCGCCACCGCCGACGCCGCCGGTCTCCGGCGTGGAGCGAAACGCCGGCACGTTGCGCGGAACACGGCGCGGCCTCGGCGAGGCACAGGTGGACGTCTGCCTGCCGCTGCTGAGCGGCAGCCTGGCCTCGGCGACGCGCGAGGTGAGCGTCGATGCCTGCGTGGTGCGCGTGGCCGGCACCAAGTTCCACGACCGCGATGGCGAGGGCGATCGCGACCCGAATGAGCCGGGGATCAACGACTGGACCATCGAGCTGCAGGACGGACAGGGACGGGTCCTGGCGACCACCACGACGCGGCGCATCGACGGGGCGGATGGGCGCTATGACTTCGGCGGCATCGCGCTGGATCCCGCCTGGAATCGCCTGATCATTCGGGAAGTGCGCCAGAGCGGCTGGGTGCCGTCGACGGACGGCGGCGGCCGGCGCGAGTTCGACGTGCGAGAGCTGATCGAGCAGCTCGACTGTCCGGCGCAGATCGGAGCGGAATTTCCCAGCGCCTGCGAGGTGCCGGTCGCCGGCGTGGTGTTCGACGACCGCAACGGCGACGGCGTCTTGCAAGCCGCCGCCGAGCCAGGCTTGAACGGCTGGCGGGTCGAGCTGCTCGACAACGCGGGGGCGCGCCTCGCCACCGCGATCACGCGCAGCCTCGCGGGGCAGGACGGCAGCTACGAGCTGCTGCTGCCGGTCATCCCCTCGCAGGCGCCGTTCACCGCGCACGAGATCGTGCAAGCCGGCTGGCAGCCCACCGCTCCCGAGGTCGGCACGACCGAGCTCGAGTACATCGAGCTCTGCCCCGCTCGCTACGTGGTCGACTTCGGCAACCGCGTGGCGCCGACGCCGACCGTCTCCGCCCCGCCGACGCCGTCGACAACGGCGCGCTCCGGCACGCGCACGCCGTCGCGGATGCCGACGCCGACCCCAACGCCGCTCATCCCGGCGGTGACTCGGATCTTGCCGGACTCCGCCCGGCAGGGGACGCGCAACCTGGAGGTGGTGATCCTGGGCGCCAACTTCCGCCCCGGTGCCGTGGTGGCCTTCCAGCCCAACACCGGCATCGCGGTGGTCGCGCCCGAGCCGCCGGACTACGGCTTCGAGGCTCCGACTCGCCTGCGGCGGCGGATCCACCTGGCCGCGGATGCCCCCATCGGCCCACGCCAGGTGGCGGTCACCAATCCCGACGGCAGGGGCGGCGGACTGCCATTGAGCAAGCGCTTCGTCGTCACCTCCTGCACCCTGCCGCCCTGCCATGGCGACTGCAGCGACGACGGACGGATCACCATCGACGAGCTGGTCAGGGGCATCAACATCGCCCTCAACGCGCTGCCGCTGAGCACCTGTACCGGTTTCGATATCGATCGCAACGGCCGCGTCACCGTGGACGAGATGCTGCAGGCGATCAACGCCTCTTTCACCGGCTGCGTACGCCGCGGCGAGCCCCCGCCCGACTGCGGCTCACCGCCGCCGAACAGCTGCTGCACGGCCAAACCGGGCGTCGCCGGCTGCCCGGTGGTGGCCTGTGAACAATCCGTCTGCATCGAGCACCTCGCCTGCTGCGACGACGAATGGAGCGCAGCCTGCGCCGATCTCGCCACCGCGCTCACGGCCTGCAACTGCGCCTCGCTGGGAACCCCGACGCCGACGCCGCTTCCGGCCAACCCCTGCTGCGGCGCGCGCGCCCAGGCCGGCTGCCGCCCGGCGACCGCCTGCGACAGCTGCGTCTGCACCGCCGATCCCTATTGCTGCGAGACGCGCTGGGACGAGGCCTGCGCCGCCCTCGCCAGCCGGTGTCCCAGTTGTGGCTGCGCGCCGTTTTCCACCCCGACGCCCGGCCCGCCGGGCAGCGGTGATTGCTGCCAGGTGCACGGCGCGCGCGGCTGCGAGGCACCGTCCTGCGAGAGCTGCGTCTGCGCCAAGCGCCCCGCCTGCTGCGGCACGGTGTGGAACGCCGACTGCGTGGGCATCGCCGCCTTCGATCTCGACTGCGCGAACGACTGCGCCTGCGGGGTGGGCCCATGACGGAATCCGTGCAGCGCCCGACTGCCGCCACAGCGCAGAAGGGTATCTCCTTCCCCAGCATACTCGTCGTCGAGGACGACGCGCGCTATCGCACCGTCCTCGCCTACTTGCTAACCGGCATGGCCAGCGTCGAGTGCTGTGCCGAGGGACAGGCGGCACTCGCCCGCCTGCGCGAGCGCCATTTCGACTGGGTGCTGCTCGACCTCTGTCTGCCGGGTCTTGACGGCTTCGGCGTCCTGGCAGAAATCCGCCGCCTCGACCCGGCGGCGCGGGTCGTCATCCACACCGGCATGGCGCTGCCCGATGCGCGCCGGCGCGCCTTGGCGGGAGGCGCCGTGGAGTTGCTGGAGAAGCCGCTGGCGTTGGAGCAGCTCGCCGCCCTGCTCGCCGCCGCTTCGCCTCATGCTCAGAGCGGCGCCGGGGCTCCCGGCTCGTAATCGAACCGCTTCGTCCAGGTCGCGCGCTCAGAGCGGCGTCCAGAGCCCGCTCGTAGTCGAAGTAGCACGCCACGCGCGTGCCGTCGCAGTGGTACTGCAGCCACTGGCTCGGCACCGGGATGCCGACCGCGGCGGGACGGAAAGCGGTAGCTCGGCCCGCAAACCGAGCTGGTCGCCGACCGATCCGCCGCCTAGACCTAGACTCCATGGTGCCGACCAGATATCAACCGTCGTGTTCGGAACCCTCGACCACGGCGCGGCGATTCGCGGCACGCGAGTCGGGCACCGGCTCGACCCATCACATCAACTTCACCGCTCGTTCATACGCTTGTGATTCCGCGCCGGAGATTACACGTGCCCGGGTCTGTGCACGCGCTGGCGGCGATGGCGCTCCGCGTGGCAACTCGCCGACGCACGATGGCGGCCGGCGCCGCGTGTCGAACCGGTGCGACACCGGCCTCTGCACGCGCGCCGCGGCGCGCCGCCCTGGCGCTCCTGCTCGCCTGCGCGGCGTGCGCCACGCCGGTCGGGGTACACCCGGCGAGCGAACGCGCCGTGCGGGCGCAAATGGCGGCCAGCGCGCTGTCGAGCGACTACCCGAGCCTGGCCTCCAACCGAGTGCTGCAGCGCCTCAATCTCGCCCAGCGGTTCGCCGATGACCCGCGCGGCGCCCTCGCCGAGCTGCACGCCGGACTCGGCCAGGCCGACGAGATGGATCGGCTCTTCGCGCTGGCGGAGCTGAGCTACCTCTACGCCGCAGAGCACGCCAGCAAGCCGTATTTCCTCGCCGCCGCGGCGTACGCCTACGCCTTCGCCTTTCCCCCCGACCCGAGCGCGGCGCCCGACTGTTACGACCCGCGCCTGCGCAACGCCCTCGACCTCTACAATTCCGCCGTCACCGCCGGGCTCGCCGAGGCGACGAGTCCCGACCTGAACCTCGCCGCGCGCGATGTGGCCCTGCCCTTCGCCACCCTGCGCATCGTCGCCGATCCCGATCAGGCGACGCGCTCCGGCTATCGCTTCGAACACTTCAGCCCGACGTCGTCGTGGGAAGTGCGCGGTCTGCGCAACCGCTACTGGCGGCCCGGGATTGGCGTACCGGTGGTAGCGCGGGCAGCGCCTGGCGACGGCGCGGCGACCCGCCGGCGCCTCGGGGACCCGACGCTCTACCTCACCGTGGTACTGCGCTTCGCCGACCCGCGCCGCGCCATGAGCGAGGGCGCGCTGCACGCCGCGGTCGAGCTGTACGAACCGGATGTCACCACGGACGTTCAAATCGGCGCGTACACCGTGCCCCTCGAAGGAGACATCTCCGGCGCGCTCGCCAAGGACCTCGATGGTGCGCCGGTGTGGGACACCGAGATCGCCGGCTTTCGCCGCGGCGACTTCCGGCCGCTAGACGACCCCAATGCCACCCAACTGCTCATGCTGTACCCGTACCGCCCGGGACGCATCCCCGTGGTCCTCGTGCACGGCACGGCGTCCAGTCCGGCGCGCTGGGCGGAGATGGCCAACGAGATCCTCGGCGATCCCTCTCTGGCCGCGCGCGTGCAGCTGTGGGCGTTCACGTACAACAGCGGCAACCCAGTGGCCCTCTCGGGCCTGCAGCTCCGCGAAGCGCTGCGAGACGCGGTCGCCGAGATCGATCCCGAAGGGCGCGACCTGGCGCTGCGTCAAATGGTCATCATCGGCCACAGCCAAGGCGGCCTGCTCACCAAGACGCTGGTGGTGAGCAGCGGGAACCGTTTTTGGGAGAACATCAGCGCGACACCGTTCGAGCAGGCGCAACTCGACGAGGAGACGCGCCAGCTCTTCCGGCGCGGCCTCTTCATCGAGCCGCTGCCCAACGTGCGCCGGGTCGTGTTCGTCGCCACACCGCATCGCGGCAGCTTCCTGGCCGATGACTTCCTCGGTCGAATCGCCAGAAGCCTGATCAGCCTGCCCAGCAACATCACCCGCGCCACCC
>CAYYWP010000071.1:0-20500 GCA_964475125.1 uncultured Binatia bacterium (SeqCode)
GGGCTGATCATCACCTGGCGCGACGGCAGCGACCGCAGGGCTTTCGAGCGCAGCCTGGCGGAGAGTCGCCGCGAGCTCGCGGCGCGGCTCCAGGAGATCGAGGCGCTGTACGATACGGCGGCGGTGGGCTTGTGCGTCGTCGACCGCGAGTTGCGCGTCGACCGCATCAACGCTCGGCAGGCAGCCATGGTCGGGCGCCGGCCGGACGAGCTCATCGGCACCGATGCGCTCGCCGCGCTGGCCCAGGTTCGCCTGCCGCTCGAGCCGATCATTCGACAGGTGCTCGACAGCGGCGACGCGGTCCTCAGTCTGGTGCCGCAGAGCCCGCCGCCCAGCCCACCCGAGAGCCGGCGCGATTTTCTCGTCCACTGCTATCCGGCGCGCGAGCCCGACGGCGCGATCAGCGGCGTCAGCGTGATCGTGCAAGACATCACCGAGCTGACGCGCGCGCAGCGCGCCCTCGAGGACGCTCACCGCGAGCTCGAGAATCGCGTGCGCGCGCGCACCGCCGAGCTGGCCGCGGCGGTCGAGCAATTGCGCGCCGAGATCGCCGAGCGCCAGCGCATGCACGGGGCGCTCGAGGCCTCCGAGCAGCGTTACCGGGAGCTGGTCGAGACCATGAATGATGCGGTCTTCACGATCAGCGAGGCGGGATACTACACCTACGTCAGTCCGGTCATCGAGGCGATCGTCGGCTTTCGGCCCAGCGAGCTGATCGATCAGCCCTGCACGTTTCTGTTGAATCCCGACGAGACCGAACGGGCGCTCGCGCTCTTCCGCAGCTCGCTGGGCAGTGAGGAGCATCAGGCCTGGATGGGGCGCGTGCGGACGAAGAGTGGCGGCGAGCGCTGGGTGCGATCGTTGAGCCGCTGGATCACCGATCCCGACAACGGCACGCGCGAGCTGCGCGGCGTGCTCACCGATATCACCGAGTTCCGGCGCACCGAGGATCGCGCCCGCGCCCTGCAGGGCGAGCTCGCGCACGTGCACCGCGTCGCCACCGTCGGGGAGATGACCGCGCAGGTGGCGCACGAGATCAACCAGCCCTTGGCCGCGATCGTGAACTTCGCCGACGGTTTGGCGCTGCGCCTGCGCGAGGCGGCGATCGACCGCAATGCCCTGCGCGAAGTCGCGTCGGCGATCGCCGCGGAAGGCCGCCGCGCGGCGGAGGTCATCCGTCGCCTGCGCGAGTTCGTGCGCAAGGGCGCTTCCCAGAGCGAGCCCAGCGACGTGAACCGGCTGATGCGCGAGGTCGCGGCGTTGTGCGATGCCGAAGCCCGCCGCCAGGGCGTGAACGTGCAGCTGCACCTGGATCGGAACATCGGTGCGGTGTGCGTCGACCCCATTCAGATTCAGCAGGTCGTCATGAACCTGCTGCGCAACGGGCTCGATGCCCTGGCCGACATCGACGCGGGTGAACGCGTCCTGACCGTCGAGACCAGCCAGACCGAGCCGGCCGGTGTCCGGGTGACCGTGCGCGACACCGGCTGCGGACTGGCGCCGGGGGCGGAGGAACGCATCTTCGAGCCGTTTTTCACCACCAAACACGACGGACTTGGCATCGGCCTGGCGATCAGTCGTTCGATCGTCGAGGCGCATGGCGGCCGCCTCTGGATGGAGCGCAACGCCGCGCGTGGCCTCGCCTTCCACGTTTGGCTGCCGCGGCGTGCGGGCGACCGCTGAAACGGCGAGAGACCGCCAGCCCCGGTGCACACCTTAGGCTGATCCGGCGTCCCGTCGCCGCCTGTGGTCCTTCCGTCGCCACCCGTCTGGGGAAAACTTGCAGGGCCGAAACGGATGCGCTAGGGGGGCGCCCCAGTAGGGAAAGGGGGTTCCGGCGGGAGGACGGATGGACAGGCCGCAGCCACGGCCGCTTCACCACTCAGCCCCAGGTTACTCCCCGGCACGACCCGAAAGGAGGGAAGCAGCAGTGGCACAAGGAACCGTGAAGTGGTTCAGCGCCGAGAAGGGCTACGGATTCATCAGTCGCGACGATGGCGAAGATGTTTTCGTGCACTACAGCGCGATCTCCGGTGACGGCTTCAAGACACTCGAGCAGGGCCAACGGGTCCAGTTCGATGTCACTGAAGGCCGCAAGGGCCCACAGGCGGCCAACGTAACCAAACTCTGACGCCTCCTCCCGCAGGTGGCCATGAACGCCCCCGCCGGCGCTGCCGGCGGGGGCGTTCGCGTTTCTGGCTCTGACCGCCACCAGGTGGCCCGACAACGTCCTGGCCGGGCTCCGACGCTCGTCGGTCGGGCCGGCTCGCCTCGGTCGCGCGCCGGCTGCTAAGCACGAGGTGGGTCAGCAAGGAGTGATGATGGATCCGAGACACCGCAGCCGTGTGCTGCTCGACGGCCCCGACCGCGCCCCGTCGCGCGCCATGTTGAAGGCCACCGGCCTCACCGATGCCGACCTCGCCAAACCGCTGGTCGGCGTGGCCAACACCTGGATCGAAGTCATGCCGTGCAACTTTCACCTGCGCCGGCTGTCGGAGCGGGTCAAGGAGGGCATCCGTGCCGCCGGCGGCACGCCGATCGAATTCAACACGGTGGCCGTATCGGACGGCGTCTCGATGGGTACCGAGGGCATGAAGGCGTCGCTGGTCAGCCGCGAGGTGATCGCCGACTCGATCGAGCTGGTGGTGCGCGGCCACCTGTTCGACGCCGTGGTGGCGCTCTCGGGCTGTGACAAGACGATCCCGGCCACGATCATGGCCTTGGCCAGGCTCGACCTGCCGTCGCTGATGCTCTACGGCGGCTCGATCGCCCCCGGCCACCTCGGCGGCAAGGACCTCACGATCCAGGACGTGTTCGAGGCCGTCGGCGCCTATACGGCCGGGCGGCTGGATGCCAAGGGGCTGCGCGCGGTCGAGGACGCGGCGTGTCCGGGCCCCGGCGCCTGCGGCGGACAGTTCACCGCCAATACGATGGCGATGGCCGGCGAGCTGCTCGGCAGTTCACCGAGCGGCAGCGCCAGCGTGCCGGCGATGGATCACCACAAGGATGCCGTAGCCTACGACTGCGGCAAGCTGGTGATGCGGGTGCTGGAACGCGGCCTGACGGCGCGCCGCGTGCTCACCCGGGCGGCACTCGAGAACGCCATCACCGGCGTCTGCGCCTCCGGAGGGTCCACCAACGCCGTGCTGCACTTGCTCGCCATCGCCTACGAAGCCGGGGTGACGCTCGACATCGACGATTTCGATCGCATCAGCGCCTCGACCCCACTGCTCTGCGATCTGAAGCCGGGCGGCCGCTTCGTCGCCGCCGACCTGTACGCCGCCGGCGGCGTGGCCCTGGTCATCAAGCGCTTGCTCGAGGCCGGAAAACTGCATGGCGAGGCACTGACGGTGACTGGTCGCAGCATCGCCGAAGAGGCGACGCAGGCCGTCGAAACGCCCGGACAGGTGGTGGTGCGCCCGCTGACCGACCCGCTCAAGTCCAGCGGTGGCCTGGTCATCTTGAAGGGCAAGCTCGCTCCCGAAGGCTGCGTGGTCAAAGTCGCCGGCCACGAACGCCTGCTGCACCGCGGACCGGCGCGGGTCTTCGAGTCGGAGGAGGCGGCGTTCGCGGCCGTGCAGCAGCGCGCCATCCAGCCGGGCGACGTCGTGGTCATCCGCAACGAGGGGCCGATGGGCGGCCCGGGCATGCGCGAGATGCTCGGGGTCACCGCGGCGCTGGTCGGCGAAGGCCTGGGCGAGTCGGTCGCGCTCCTCACCGATGGCCGCTTCTCCGGCGCCACGCACGGGCTGATGGCGGGGCACGTCGCCCCCGAGGCGGCGCGCGGCGGACCGATCGCGGCGCTGCGCGACGGCGACACGATCACCTTCGACATCCAGGCACGGCGCCTCGATGTCGATCTCAGCGACGCCGAGCTGCGGGCCCGATTGGCCGCCTGGCGAGCGCCGGCGCCGCGTTACACCCACGGCGTCCTGGCCAAGTACGCGCGCGGCGTCTCCTCGGCCTCCACCGGCGCGGTGACGGCTTGAGGCAAGTTGTTAGTTGTTAAGTTGTTAGGTTGTTAAGTTGTTAGGTTATGATGTCATTACTCATAAACCTAACAACTAACAACCTAACAACTAACAACCTGATTCAAGCTGCCTCAGCGCTGACCGCGGCCGCATCGGGCTCGGCTGCCAGCAGCTTGCGCGGCGGCAGGTGGAGATCCCAGATGACGCCGAGCGCCGCCAGGCCGCGAAGGATGTAGTAGCTGGCGTCGACCTCCCACCAGAAGAAGCCCTGCCGCACCGAGTTCATGTAGCGGTGGTGGTTGTTGTGCCAGCCCTCGCCCATGGTCAACAGCGCCAGCCAGAAATTGTTGCGGCTGGTGTCGTCGGTGTCGTAGCGGCGCGAGCCATACACGTGCGCCAGCGAGTTGATGGTGAACGTCGAGTGCCACAGCACCGTCGTGCTGACGAAGAAGCCCCACACCAACCACGGCAAGCCGCCGATCAGGAAGAGCGCCGTCGCCAGCGCCACCGGCGGCACCAGATAGTAGCGGTTGAGCCAGCGTAACTCGGGGTACTTCGCCATATCCGGGATGCGATCGAAGGGCGTCTGGTTGTAGTCGGCGGACAGGATCCAGCCCAGGTGAGCCCACCAGAAGCCGCGCCGCACCGGAGAGTGCGGATCGCCCTCTTGGTCGGAGTACTTGTGGTGGATGCGGTGATTGCCAGCCCACCAGAGAACGCCTTTCTGCACCGCCAGGGTCCCGAGCAAGGCGAGGGTGAATTGGAAGGCCCGGCTCGTTCGGTAACTGCGATGGGCGAAGTAGCGGTGGTAGCCGGCCGTGATGCCGAACATGCGCAGCCAATACAGCCCCACGCCGATCGCAATCGCCGTCCAGTCGATGCCGGTGTAGAAGGCCAGGAGGCAAGCGGCGTGAGCACCCCAGAAGGCAGCGCCACCGTCGCTGAGGCCCTGCTGGGCGTGTTTGGTCAGGTTCATCGATCCTCCGAACAGCAGGGGGGGACCCCCCTTTCTCGATGGGAGACTCTAGCGCACCCCTTGTCACCGAACGGTCACGGCGACATCACGTCATGGTGAAATCTGTGCGACCGACGGGGCTGCCGAGCGGGGTGCCGACCCCGCCCGTCCGGGCCGGATTGCCCGGCTCAGGAAGGGGGCGCATGATTGGGCGGTGCGGCCCTTCTCGCTCTATATCCACATCCCGTATTGCGACTCGAAGTGCCCGTACTGCGATTTCAACTCGTACGCGGCGAAGCACTGGCCCGAGGCCGCGTACACGGAGGCCCTGATTGCCGAGCTGCGCGCCGCTGCCGACCAGCCGGAATGGGCCGACGGGGCCGTGCACACCGTCTTCTTCGGCGGCGGCACGCCATCGCTGTTCGCCGCCAGCTCGATCGGTGCCGTGCTCGACGCGGCCGGTGCGCTGTGGCCGCAGGCGGCTGATGTCGAGGTGACCCTGGAGGCGAACCCCGGGACGGTGGATGCCGGAAAGCTGGCGTGCTTCCGCGCCGCTGGCATCAATCGCATCAGCTTCGGCGCCCAGTCGTTCAACCCTCGCCACCTGTCCGGGCTGGGCCGCATTCACAGTGCCGAGCAGGCGATCAGTGCCATCCGCGCGGCGCGCGCCGCCGGGTTCACCAACTTGAGCTTCGATTTGATGTTCGGAGTTCCGGGTCAGACCCCGGACGATTGGCAGGCCGACCTGGACACCGCCGTGACGCTCGCCCCCGATCACCTCTCGGCCTACAACCTCACCTACGAGGAAGGCACCGCCTTCCATGCCCAGCGCCGGCGCGGCGAGCTGACGCCCGTGGCCGAGGACGCCGAGGTGGCGATGTTCACCGAGACGCGCCGCCGACTGGCCGCCGACGGATTCACGGCCTACGAGATCTCCAACTTCGCCCGCCCGGGCCGCGAGTGCGCCCACAACCTGAACTACTGGCGCGCCGGTGCCTACCTGGGTGTCGGCGCCGGCGCCCATAGCTTCGCGCATCGCCCAGCGCCGGGCCAGCGTTGGAGCAACGAACGACTGCCCCAGCGCTACCTCGAGCGGGTGCGCGCCGACGGCCAGGCGCGCGTCAGTCAGGAGCATCTCAGCCCGGCGCAGGCGCGCAGTGAGTACGTCTTTCTCGGTCTGCGCTGCACCGAGGGAATCGAGGCCTCGGCCTTCGCCGAGCGCTTCGCCGTCGACTTTCCGCGCGCCTTCGCGCACGTCGACGCCCTGTGCCGCGATGGGATGCTGGAGGACGTCGCCGGCCGTTGGCGGCTGACCCCACACGGCCTGCTCTTCGCCGATTCGGTGTTCGCGACGTTCGTCTGAGTCACCGGGCCAGCCGTTCGCTATCAACGCGTTCCGGCACAAGCACTTCCCGCTCATCCTGAGCCCGTCGAAGGATGAGCGCGGCCTTTTTCAATGACGGACTGTTAGGCTGTTGGCTGCTAAGAGATCTAAGAAATCCCTAACCGCGTAACAGTCTAGCCGCGAACCGCCTGCCCTCAGCCTTCGAGCTCGACGAGGTCCATGGTGACGGCGCCGATGAAGACCTCGCTGCGGATGCGCAACAGCGTGCGCACCGGCGTGTCGGCAACCCACATCGTCGCCTGCCGCAGGCGTTCGTCGAGGCGTGCGCCGCGCCTGACCTTCCACACTTGCGGGACGATGCGCAGGGCGGTGAAGGTGCCAGCCGGCACCTCGATTGGTTCCGGACCGCCGATCGTCAGGTGCACGCGGTAGTGCGATTCGCCGGTGAAGACCTCGTAGCGCAACACGTCGCCGGCCGTGGCGTTGCTGAGCTCGGCGCGCATCACGGCGGTGATCGGGTCGACGATGTCCGCGCCGTCCATGGCGAGCTCGCGCCGTTCCGTGCCTTTCATCATCACCCCGTGAGCGCGCGGCTGGTCGAGGTCGAAGTGGATCCAGGTCACCTGCCGCACATCGCGCATGGTGCGCTCGTAGACGAAGTGCAACGGCTCCAAGCCTTTGGCGAACAGGGTTGCCTTGGCGACGCCGCGGAAGCTCCAGAAGAGGTCGACGAAGGTGTTGGTGCGGGCCGAGGCCTCGACTTCGTAGCTCGGTTTGCCGAAGAGGTTCCCGGCCCGGATCGCCACCGTCGCCGCGGCCGCCGGGATACCGTTCCAGGCGATGCGATATTCAAGCCGTCGCGGCGGGGCGACGGGCTCCGTGGCCGGTGCCGGCGCCGTCTGGAGCAGTGCCGCCAGCGCCGCGAGGGCGAGCAGGGTGCGATGCACGGGACGGCCAGCGTAGCATGGCCTCGGGGGGCGGCGCGAAGTTGCGGCGGCGCGCCGGCGCATCAATTGACCCAAGCGTGAGCAGCGGTGTAGGCTGCCCCAATCTCGGCTCGGTGAGGAGGTCATTTGGCGTATCGCGGACGCGGCCCACGTTTTGTTCCCCCGCCTGAGGAAACCCATCGCATCAACCGGAGAATCCGCACCCCGCAGGTGCGGCTGATCGGTACGGACGGTGAGCAGATCGGCATCGTCCCGATCGAAGACGCGCTGCGACTCGCCGAGCAGGCCGCCCTCGACCTGGTTGAGATCGCCCCCAGTGCCCAACCGCCGGTGTGCCGCATCCTCGACTACGGCAAGTTCAAGTACCAGCAGCACAAGAAGGAATCCGAGGCGAAGAAGAAGGCGACGGTCACCCAGGTCAAGGAGTTGCGGCTCGGCTACCGCACTGACCAGGGCGACATCCATCGCCAAGTCGGCAAGGCGCGCGAGTTCCTCGAGGCCGGCGATCGGGTGAAGTTCCTGCTCCGCTTCCGCGGCCGCGAGCTGGCCTATCAGAACCTCGGCCGCGACAAGCTGATGGGCGTGTGCAACGCCCTCAAGGACGTCGCCATCGCCGAGGGCGAGCCGCGCATGGAAGGCCGCATGATGGGCATCGTGCTGGCGCCCTCGCGCAAGAAGCCGGCGCAGAAGCCGGCGGTGCCGAAGAAGGAAGCCGCCGTCGCCAGTCCCGCCGTCGAACCCGCTCCCGAGCCCAAGCTCGAAGCCGAGCCGCGCGCCTGATCGAACCTTGATCGGCCAAGAACCTCAACGCAGAGACGCAGAGTGCGCAGAGGCAGCGTGCATGAGTTCGAGCGCTGACGCATCGCCATCGTCAATTGGGTTTGGGGTTCACCCTCTCGACCCTCGTGCTCAGCGCCTCTGCGCGGAATTTCTTTTGTCCGATCACGACTAAGGGCGGAACGCGTTTTTCAACGGCTGTTATCCCCTGCTTGGCTCCGGCGGCAGTATGCGCACGCGCTGTCCTTCGATGCGCAGCCGGCCGTCGGCGAACAACTGGATGGCCTGCGGGTAGAGCTCGCGCTCCAGCTCGGCGATGCGCTCCGCCAAGGTGTCGGGGGTGTCGTCGTCGAGCACCGGCACGCAGCTCTGCAAGATGATCGGGCCGTGATCGTAAGCCTCGTCGGCGAAGTGCACCGTGCAGCCGCTCACCTTGACGCCGGCGGCGAGGGCGGCCTCGTGCACGCGCCGGCCGTAGAAGCCCTCGCCGCAGAAGGCCGGGATCAGGGCCGGGTGCACGTTCATCACCCGCCCGGCGTAACGCGCGCGCGGCTGAAACAGCGACAGGAAGCCCGCCAGCACGACGAGATCCACGGCATGCGGCGCGAGCGCCGCATGCAGCGCGTCGTTGAAAGCGGTGGCGTCCGCGTGCGCCTTGCGCGCCACCACTGCCGCCGGCAGCCCGGCACGCCGCGCGCGCTCGAGCCCGAAGGCGTCGGGGCGCGACGAGACGACGACCGCGACCTCGGCGCGCAGCCGCCCGCCGGCGATGCGATCGAGCAGGTTCTGCAATGTCGTGCCGGTTCCGGAGAGCAGCACCGCGATTCGAAGGGGTGGGGTCATCGAGTGGCGGCACCGTAAGGTGTGAAACAGGCGGAATCAACAGTCGCTGATGGCATATGGCGTATGGCTTATGGTCTGAAACTTCCGACGATAGGCCATAAGCGATAAGCGATCAGCAGCGGCGCGCAGCGCCGCTAGCGAAAGTAATGCGCGCGGTAGAACCGCAGCTCCTCGATCGACTCGCGGATGTCGTCGAGCGCCAGGTGGGCGTGGCGTTTCTCCGGCGGCGCGGGGCCGCCGGGGTACCAGCGCCGCACCAGCTCCTTGAGCGTGCTGACGTCGATGTTGCGGTAGTGCAGATAGGCGTCGAGGCGCGGCATGTAGCGGGACAGGAAACGGCGGTCCTGGTGGATCGAGTTGCCGCACAGCGGCGAGGTGCGCTCAGGGCAATGGCGGGCGATGAAGTCGAGCGCCAGCGCTTCGGCCTCGGCCATCGACAGCGCCGAGGCGCGCACGCGCGCGACCAAGCCGGAGGCGCCATGGTGAGTGCGGTTCCACTCGTCCATGGCCTCAAGCACGGCGTCCGGTTGGTGTAGCGCCAGCACCGGCCCCTCGGCGACGACCTGCAAGTCGCCGTCGGTGATCAGGCTGGCGATCTCGAGAATGGTGTCGCGTTCGGGATCGAGCCCCGACATTTCGAGGTCCATCCACACCAGATGATCGGCACGCTGCATCGCTGCGCGTCACTCAGGCCGTGCCGGCCAGCGCCGCGCCGACCCCGCCGCTCAGGCGCCGGCAGACGGCGGCATCGATCGCCAGCTGCTCGAGCGTCTGATCGATGGTCTCGCGCGTCTCGTCGCTGGCGTGGGCGGGGAGGAAGGCGCGCACTTCGCTCGCCGCCGGCTCGGGGGTGAGCTGGGCCAGGGCGCGCACGATGTTCTGCTGCAACATCGGATCCAGGCGCGCGGTCAGCTCGCTCCAGCGCTCGCGCACGAAGGCCCAGGTGATGAGGCGCGCCGCGCGCGAGCCGAGCAAGCGGGCGTAGAGGTGGGCGCGGTCCTGGGCGCGGACTTCGTCACTCAGCGTGAGGTCGACCGTGCGCCGCACCAGGGCCTCGTCTTCGAAGGCGGTGAGGCCGACGAGAAAACGCTGCTCCTCCTCGGGGTCGTGCGCGGCGGCGCGCTTGCGCTCCAGGTAGCGCTGATAGAGTGCGTCGTCGCCGCGGCGCGCCGCGATCGCCACCACGGCGGAGGCGAGATTGGCGTCGAGGCTCGGCGGGTCGACCAGATAGCGCTCGAGGCGTCGCTGCGCCTCGCCGACCACCGTGGCATCGCCGGCCAGCTCGCCCAGGGCGCCGATGACAGTGGCGCGGCGCAAGCGCTCGTCGGCGCTTTCGCCGGCGCGGCCATCCCAGCCGAGCGTGTCCAGGTGGGGCGTGAAGAAGTCGGCGATGAAGCGCTCGAAGGCGGGGCGCGCCGCCGCGTCGACGACGTGGGTGGCGAGCCAGTACAGGCGCTCGGTGATCGCCGCCAGCACGGCGCGGTCGGCCTCGGCGCGAAAGCCGCCGAGCAGGGCGAAGAACTGCGCCAGGCTGCTGCGGCCGCTCTTCGCCAGCGCCCATTGATTGCCGACCAAGGTCAGGCGTTCGGCCGGGTTGAGGGCGCCTTGCACGTGCGGCACCAGGCGGGCCAGCGACGCCGGGTCGAGCGCGAAGCGGTAGAACCCGGTGCCGTCGCCGTTGGGGTAGAACCAGTCGGCCGCCGGCAGCGCGAACCGTTGCGCGGCCTGCGCGACCAGCAGGCGCTGCTCGCGCACGCCGCCGCCGGCGGTCCCGTACTTGATCACCACCGGCGTCGGCCAGAGTGGCGGCGCGGCGTCTGGAGCGGCGTCCGGGTCGGCGAAGAAGCGCTGTTGGCGGACGTGCAGCGCCCCGTCGCGCGCCTCGAACGACAGCAGCGGGTGGCCGGGCTGCTTGATCCAGGCCGTGGCGATGGTGCCGACGTCGCGCCCCGAGGCGCTGCTCAGCTCGCGCCAGAAATCGTCGGCGGTGGCATTGGCCTCGCGGTAGCGCTCGAGATAGGTGCGCACGCCGGCGCGGAAGACCTCGCTGCCGAGGAAGCCCTCGATCATGCGCACCACGCCGGCCCCCTTCCAGTAGGTGATCACGTCGAAGCGCTCGGTGGCCTGCTTGGCGTTCTTCACCTCGAAGGAGATCGGATGCGTCGAGGCGAGTGCATCGAGCGCGAAGGGCCGCGTCAGGGTGGCGACGAAGTCGCGCCACATGCCCCACTCGGGGACCAGGTCGGCGACCACCTTGTAGCCGATGAAGGTCGCGAACGACTCGTTCAGCCACAAGTCGTCCCACCACGCCATGGTGACCAGGTCGCCCCACCACATGTGGGTCAGCTCGTGCGCGGCGGTGTAGAAGATGCCTTTCAACATCGGCGTCGAGGCGCGCCCCGCGTCGGCGGCGATGGCGGTCAGCCGGTAGGTGATCGCGCCCGGGTTCTCCATCGCGCCGGCTTCGAAGTCCGGCACGCCGATGGCATCGACTTTGGCGTAGGGGTAGGGGATGGCGGTGTAGGCCTCCAGGTACTCGAGCGAGCGCGCGTGGGCGTCGCGCGCGTAGAGGCCTTTCTCGGCCATGCCGCGCGGCAGGAAGACGCGCACCGGCCAGCCGGTGGCGGTGTGCGTGGTCGGCGTGGCGTCGTAGGGGCCGACCGTGTAGGCCACCAGGTAGGAGGAGATCGGCGGCGTCTCGGCGAACTCGACGCGCTTGCGGCCGTCGCCCAGATCGGTCTCGCGCCGCACCGCGCCATTGCTGATCGCGACCAGGGGTGCCGGCACGACCAGCGCCAGGGCGAAGCGGGCCTTGAATTCCGGCTCATCGAAACACGGGAAGGCGCGGCGTGCGTCGGCGGCCTCGAACTGGGTGGCGGCGTAGCGAGCGCCGTCCTTTTGCGAGCGGTAGAAGCCGCGCAGGCGGGCGAGGATCTCGCCGCTGAAGTCGAGTGACAGGCGCGCCGTGCCGGCGGGCAGGGTGGAGGCGAAGCCGAGCGTCGCGGTTTCGGCGTCGGCGTCGTAGGCCACGCGGCCGGCGCAGCGCGTGCCGTCGGCGAGCTGCACCCGCACGCCGCCGATCTCGAGCTCGCAGGCGTGTACGGTGATGGCGTCCGTGGGCGCATCGATGCGCAGCGCGATCTGCTCGCTGCCGCGGAAGCGCCAGGCGTCGAGATCGACCTCGATGGCGAGCTCGTAGTGCAGCGGCCTGATGCTGGGGGAAAGGCGGAAGTGGCGATCGCTCATGGGCCAGCCTCTAGCCGATCGGGCGGCGAGCGACCAGACGACCGCGCCGCGCGCTACCACTGCGGGCTCGCGGTGCGCGGCGCGGCGCGAAGCCGGCGCCGACGCCGAGCCTCTACGAGCGGCGCGTCGCGCTGCCGGCGGGCACAGGTTCAGCGGCTAGCGCGCGCCGCAGACCCTCGTCGGCTCCGCTCACCAGCTGGTGCGGCCTGTTAGGCCAGACGCGCCATGCGGCGCAAGGCCCAGAACAGCCCAGCGCCGAGGCCGAGGATCAGCGCCGCGCCCGCCGGGCTGATCGGCGACGGGACGACCGGAATCGCCGCCCGCGTTGACGTCGCCTCGCGCGTGTTGGTCACCGTCCCCGTTTGGGTCGCCGTGCCCGTATTCGTCGCGGTCGGCGTGCTCGTCGGCGTATTCGTCGCCGTACCGGTCGGTGTATTCGTCGGCGTGTTCGTCGCCGTGCCCGTCGCCGTGTTGGTCGGCGTGCTCGTCGGTGTGTTGGTGATCGTCGGCGTGTTGCTCGCCGTGCTCGTCGGCGTGTTGGTGGGCGTGCTCGTCGCCGTATTCGTCGCCGTACCGGTCGGCGTCATCGTCGGGGTGTTCGTCGGGGTCGGCGAGGGGCCCTGAGTGTTGGTGTCGGTCGGCGTCGCAGTTGGGGTGCGCGTCGGGGTGTTCGTCGAGGTGTTCGTCGCCGTGTTGGTGGGCGTCGTAGTCGGTGTATTCGTCGGTGTGTTCACGACGCCGAGGACGGTGAGCTGCCCGTTGCTGGTCTCGCAACTCGGCGTGCCTTCGTTCAGTTGGCAGCCGTTCGGAATCTGCCCGGTCGCGGTGAACGTGAGCGCAGTCATTCCCGCGCTGACGCCCTCAAACGTGACGTTGAAGACTGCGACGTTGGTTCCAGCCGGCAGCGGGTTTGCGCAGGCGAGGGTGATTGTCACCGCGCCCGAGGTTAGGCTGACTACGGGCGCGCCACAGCCCGCCGTCACCAGTCCGGTCGTGCTCACTGCCGTCGCCGTGGCGATGGTCGCGCTATAGGTGAAGTTGAGCGCGAATCCCAGCACGCCGGCGGTGTCGGCGAGAGTGACCGGCACAACGGTGGTCAGCCCGACGCCATTGATCTGGGCGTTGTTCGGCAGGCTTACCTGTACTGCCGAGGCCGCTGCCGCGCTCAGCAGGGCGGCGACAGAAAGCACGCACTGCGCCACGCGCCTCCCCACGCTCGCCGACTTCAAGCCCATGCCCACTCCTCCGAACCGTCGGGCGCATCTGCCGCCCGGGTCATGCCAAAAGCCCGCCGACCTTGTAGGGCGGCTGCCACCCGTAAGTCAAGTGGATAATGCCATGTCTCGCCCCTGCGCCGGTGAAAAAATGGGAAGACGGCGAGGTACGGGCCGACCTACCGTAGGCGCTTTACGCTCATTGAGGCGCCGGGCAGGATCGGTCCACCGTGTTTGGCGGGCCCTCGTTTCGTCGGTGCGACCGATGATGCGCGCTCACGCACCGCCGTGGTTGACATGGTAGCTACGTGGGGCTACTTGAGCGAAACCGATGAAGGCCGTGGCCGTCAAAGAGCTCAAGAACCGCCTCAGCAGCTACCTGCGCGAGGTGCGCGAGGGCGAGGTGGTGCTGGTCACCGACCGCGGGCGTGTCGTGGCCGAATTGCGGCAGCCGAGTACCGGTATGCCGCTCGCGGCGCTGGATCGCACGCTGGAGCGCCTGTGCGCTGGAGGGGTGCTGGTGACGGGTCTGCCGCAGGATGCGCGCGCCTATCGCGCCTCGCCGTTGCGCGGTGCCGTGGCCAGTAGCAACCTGCTCGACGCCGAGCGCGGCGAGCGGTGACGCTCTATGCCGAGACCAGCGCGGTGCTGCGCTGGCTCTTCGCCGAGGACCGGGGGTGAAGACATCCGTCGGACCCTTGCCGCCGCGACCAAGGTGGTCACGTCGCGCCTCACCTTGATCGAGATTCGGCGCGTCGTGCGCCGGGCCGAGCGCGACGCTCGTCTGACCGCTGCGCAGGCGGTCGATGTGCTCGCCATCTTTGCGCAAGCGGCATCAACCTGGGCCATCCTCGAGATCTCCGACGACGTGGCGCGCCGATCCGAGGAAGCGTTTCCGCTCGAGCCGGTGCGCACGCTCGACGCCATCCACCTCGCCAGTGCGCTGTTCCTTCGCCAAGCCCTCCCTGATCTGGCGATCATCAGTACCGACGAACGCGTGCGCGCCAACGCGCGCACACTCGGCTTCGGGTTTGGCGAGGAGGGGGGTCTGTAAGACCCTGTGCTAGTGGGTGACGGTCGCGGCGAGCTGCTCGTCGACCGCCGCGCCATCGAGGTGGAGGTCGAGGGCGTTCTCGTCGTCGGCGCGGAAGACCAGCATCAACATCGGGCCGTTGCCGCCGGTGATGGCGCTGCCGCTGGCCAGGCTGACGGTGATGCGTCCGCCGTCGTCGCTGGTGCTGATCAGCGCCCCGGCGGCAGCCTTGCGCGGCCGGGCCTCGACGAATGCCGCCGCGTCGCGGTTGAAGCTGAGGCGCAGATCGAGGGCCTGGAACGAGCCGCCGCCCTGGACGTAGATCGGGATGAGCAGGCGGTTACCGCGGGCGCGGCGCGGCGCGCCGGCGTGCACGGTCGGCCCGGAGCCGGCGAGCTGGCGGAGCGCGGCGCCACCGGACGGGCTCCAGTTGCCGGTACAGTCGCCGAGCAGGATGGCGTCGAAGTCTTGGTTCTGCGCCGGCCCACTTAGGCCGGCCAGCACGATCTGGCCCTGCCGGCAGGTGCCGCCGGCGAGGCTGGGAGGGAGGACCTGCTGCCCCGGTACCGAGACCGGCGACGGGTAGAACAGCCAGTCGGAATTACACATGGTCGCCGCCGGCATGCGGGTGATCAGGCCGGCGGCGAACTGCAGGATGGTCACCGCGTCGAACGTGCTCAGCGTGCCGTCGCCGGTGACATCGCAGGCCAGGCGTTGCAGCGCGTTGAGCGTCGTCAGGCCGGCAACTGCCTGCAGCACCCGTGCCGCATCCAGCGAGCTGACGGCGGTTCCGAACCCACCGTTCTTGGCCGGCTCGATGTTCCACGTGCCCGGCGGGCCGCTAGCGCCGTAGGCGCCGCTCTGGTTGGTCTGCAGCGTGGTATTGACCGCCCCGCTGAGATCGACGCCGACCGAGGCCACGACGTTGGTGTTGGCGTAGTACGTGATCGAGCCAGCGACGGAAGCGCTGCCCGGGGTGGACGTCTTGGTTGCCGTGCCCGTCCGTGTCCCCGTCGCGGTGATCGTCGGCGTGCGCGTGAAGGTGAAGGTCTGGGTCGCGGTTGGAGGGATCGGGGTGCGCGTTGCGGTTGGGGGGATCGGCGTCGGCGTGTCGGTCGGCGTCGGCGGGGGTGGGGTGGATGTCGGGGTGAAGGTCAACGTCGACTGGGGCGCGCCGACGGCAAGATTGACGATGCGGGTGCGTGTGTCCGGCGGCGAGGTGACGAACAGGTGCGTGGCGGCGGGGTCGACGGCGACGCCGAAAGGATCACTGAACGAGGCCGCTGTCGCCGGGCCGCCGTCGCCGGAGAAGCTGTTCTGGCCGTTACCGGCGACCGTCTCGATGGTCTGGGTGGCCGCCGTCACGCGGCGGATGCGATAGTTTCTCCAATCGCAGATGAACAGGTTTCCGGCGCCGTCGAAGTCGATTTGCGTCGGTGCATAGATCTTGGCTGATAGAGCGGAGATGTTGTCGCCGTTGTAGCCGGCGAGGCCGGTGCCGGCGTAGGTGGTGATGATGCCGTTGCCATCGACGCGGCGGATGCGGTTGTTCGAGGTGTCGGCGATGTACACCCGCCCATCGCTGCCCACCGCGACGTCTTGCGGAGAGCGAAGCAGCGCGGCGGTCGCTTGACCGCCGTCGCCGCTGTAGCCAGCCTGCCCTTCGACGCCCGCAAATGGACGGATGATGCCGTCAATTACCACGCGCACGCGATTGTTTTGCGTGTCGGCGATGAACAGGCGGCCGAAGTCGTCGATGGTTACGCCAAACGGCATGTTGAGCCGCGCGGCCGTCGCTAACCCACCATCGCCGCCAGAGCCGGGGATGCCGTCGCCCGCGACTGTCGAGATGTTGCCATTGGTGTCGACTCGGCGAATGACGTTGTTCCGCATGTCGGCGATGTAGACGTTGCCGGCGTCATCGATGCTCACGTCATTCGGCCCGTATAGCTTCGCTGCCTTGGCGGGTCCGCCGTCGCCCGCGTATCCTGGCGCGCCCGTTCCGGCGATGACGTGCATCGTCGAGGTGGCGCCGTCGACGTAGCGGACGACGTTGTCGGCGGACTCGGCAAAGTACAGGTCGGGAACGGCGCCTGCGCCAGGCTTGGCGACGGCGCCACGCGGGTCGACCAAGACGTCATACGCCGGCGCTCCGTCGCCGAGATCGCCGCCGACGACGGAGGTGATGATACCACCCGCCACCTTGCGCACGCGGTTCTGGCGTGAATTCTGGTTGCCGACTGTTTGGCTGAGCCAGAGGCTATTTCCGGCGACGGCCACGCCCCAGACGTCTTGCAAGGTGGCATTGACGGCTGGTCCACCATCGCCGCCCGTGCCAGCGACACCGGTGCCGGCGACTGTGTAGATGAATTGGTTTGTGGCTTGCACCAGGCGAACCCGGCGTCCGAGTACCTCGGCGATGTAGATATTGTCGGCGCTATCTACCGCTAGCTGGCTGGGTAAGCGCAATGCGCCAGACGTCGCGGGACCGCCGTCACCGGTGGCGCCGTTCGCACCGGAGCCACCTCCGGCGACGGTGGAGATGGTTCCGTTAACGACCTTGCGGATGCGATTGTTGGCGTAATCGGCGATCAGCATGTTGCCGCTGTTGTCGAACGTAACGTCGGAAGGGTTGCGCAGGGTCGCGCTGGTCGCCGGTCCGCCGTCGCCGGAAAAGCCGGCGGTGCCGTTCCCGGCAACGGTGGTGATGATGCAACTGCTCGGTGTACATCCCGGGGGGCCGACCTTGCGGATACGGCTGTTACCGTTGTCCGCTACGTAGAGGTAGCCGTCCGGCCCGAATGCGAGACCCTGCGGTGTCGACACGGACGCCTGGGTAGCTAATCCTCCGTCGCCGCTGAACGCGGTCCCGCCATTGCCAGCGAACGTCGAGATTTGACCGCTCGGCGTCACCTTGCGGACGCGGTTGTTTCCCGAGTCGGCGATGTACAAGTTGCCGGCGGCGTCGCGCGCCACATCGAGCGGCTTCGACAGACTGGCGTTGACCGCGCTGCCGCCATCGCCACTGAAGCCCAGGTCGCCGTTGCCCGCGAAGGTTGTGATCAACCCGCTGTTGCCGTCGATGCGTCGCACGCGGTTGTTGAGGTATTCGGCGACGTAGATGTCCGGTGCCGCGGCGGGGCCGACGAGAATCAGCCCGCGAGGATCGATCGTGGCGCCCGTCGCCGCGGCTCCATCGCCATTGCTGCCGCCGACGTAGGTGTCGATCGTGCCCGACAGCGCGAGCGTGCGGCTGGCGCTCAGTGCGATGAGCAACGCGACCAGGCCGGTGGCCCTCCACAGAGCGGCTGGCCAGTTCATTGCCGTACGCAAACCGGCGGTGAGCAGTTTCACGGTCTTTCTACCCCTCACCACCGCTAGCGCAGCAGGTAGTGTGCCGCACTTGGCCCCCGAGGGCCGTGTAGCGAATTACGGTACGGGAGGGCAAGCGCCGCAGTCTGCAGTTGGCAGGTCATCAGCAGTTATGCACGAAACCCGCGCCAAAATCGTGCCGCAGTTGCCAGACCTGCAGGACTACAAGCACAGAGGGGGGAGCCGTGAACTTACCTCTGCGAGATGCCAATTCCGGACCGATTCTTGCGTAGCCACCTGCGACTGCTCGGGCACAAGCAATATTTCGCCCCGGTATTGCCACTCGCCTGTCGTTTGTACTTGACAGCTTAAGGGGTCAGTGGTAATCGCCACACCGGTTAGTTCCGGAGCTGTCTCCTCGAGCCTCGGCCCGGTGGAGACCGGAGGGTGAGACGTTATGAGCCTCAGAGCAAAGTGGCTTGGTGGTCGCGTGGCCGTGTTCATGGGACAGCTCGTCTTCGTGGCGGTGGCGTGCCTGGCGCTGGCGAGCGCCGCCAGCGCGCAGGGATCCGGGGCGTTATTCCGCGCCGCAGACGGGACGTCCTACCACATTCTCATCGCGGACAATCTTGGTTCGGCCGAGAAGATTCGCATTACCACGGTCGCCGGGTCGATCCAGGGCGCCGGGTCGTGCAACAACACCGGCATGAACCCCGGCGAAGCCACCGCCGCGGTTGGTGGCGTCCTGCCCGGCCTCGGCCAATTGCTGCAGCCGTACAACTCGGTGCGGCGCACCGTCCAACTGACGCCGAATAACAGCACCGTCACCTTCAACAATACGTTTGGGGGTCGTCTGACGCTGGGGTCGGGGGCCGGGGCGTTGAACATCTGCAATAGCGGCTTCGACTGCACGGGGGCGGTGAACGTCCAACCTCTGGTGGGGTTAGCCACGGCCGACAGCGTCGGCCCGGCGTGCGTCGCCAGCAACCTAGCGGCCGGCTGCGAAGGTGGGGGTAATCTCCGCAGCGCGTTCGCGTTCAACTTGCCGCAGACCGTTTCGCCCCCGGCGTGCGACAACTCCGCCAACGTCACGATCAACACGACGCTGTGCGCCGCCGAGCCGACAAATGGCTTCGCGCTGAACAGCGGCCAAGTCATCGTCTTCGTCTACGACAGCGGGCTGCAGATGAACTCCTTCGCCGTCGCGGCCAATTTCTTTGGCGTCAGCACGGATATTTCGTCCCCGTGCACCGGCGCGAACCAGATTGTGAGTGCGAACGGTGCCAATCAAAGCTCGGGCCCCCCGGCCCCGCCGACTACCACCCCGACCAACACGCCGACCAACACGCCGACCAACACCCCGACGGCGACGCCGACGCAGACGCCGACGCAGACGCCGACCAATACGCCGACGCAGACGCCGACCAATACGCCGAGCAACACGCCGACCAACACGCCGACGAGTACACCGACGCGGACGCCGACTAACACGCCGACCAATACCCCGACGCCGACCAACACGCCGCCGCCGACTAACACCCGACCGCCGATCCCGGTCGTCCCGTCGCCCGCTAGCCCGGCTGGTGTCTTGATGATCATCGGCCTCGGAGGCGGACTCCTCTGGGCGCTGCGGCGCATGACATTGTCCAAGTGAACGTGAAGTAGACCGAACCAGGCTGGCCCCGGTGGGATAGCTCTCACCGGGGCCGTTTACTTTTGGCTTGACTGGAGCGCCAGGTCCGTGTACGAGCGCTGGGCGGGTGTCCGCTGCGCAACCCGATGTGGAGAGTGAAGAGATGGTGACGACGACTAAGGGGTGCACGTTGAACCGATGGGCGAAGTCGCTGGCGATCTGGGTTGCTTTGGTGCTCGCGACCTGTGCATCGCTTGCCGGCCGAGCTGGCGCACAGGGGTCTGGGGCGCTGTTCCGCGCCGCAGACGGAACGTCCTATCACTTGCTGATCGCAGACAATCTCGGTGCAGCGGAGAGAATTCGCATCACCACCGTTGCCGGGTCGATCCAGGGCGCCGGATCGTGCAACAACACCGGCATGAACCCCGGCGAAGCCACCGCCGCGATTGGTGGCGTCCTGCCTGGCCTCGGCCAATTGCTGCAGCCGTACAACTCGGTGCGGCGCACCATCCAACTGACGCCGAATAACAGCACCGTAACCTTCGACAATACGTTTGGGGGTCGTCTGACGCTGGGCACGGGGGGCGGGGCGTTGAACATCTGCGGTAGCGGCTTCGACTGCACGGGGGCGGTGAACATCCAACCTCTGGTAGGGCTAGCCACTGCTGACAGCGTCGGACCCGCTTGCGTCGCGTCCAATTTGCAGGCCGGGTGCGAGGGCGCCGGCAACCTGCGCAACGCCTTCGCGTTCAACTTGCCGCAGACCGTTTCGCCACCGGCGTGCGATAACTCCGCCAACGTCACGATCAACACGACGCTGTGCGCCGCCGACCCGACGAACGGGTTCTCTTTGAACGCCAATCAGGCGATCGTCTTCGTTTACAACAGCGGGTTGCAGATGAACTCCTTTGCGGTCGCGGCCAATTTCTTCGGCGTCAGCACCGATATTTCATCGCCGTGCACCGGTACGAACCAGATTGTAAGCGCCAACGGCGCCAATCAAAGCCAGGGCCCCCCGGCTCCGCCGACCAGCACGCCGACCAACACGCCGACCAACACCCCGACCAACACCCCGACGGCGACGCCGACGAATACGCCGACGATCACGCCGACTAACACCCCGACGAACACCCCGACGAACACCCCGACCAAAACGCCGACGGCGACGCCGACCAACACGCCGACGAACACCCCGACCAACACGCCGTCGGCGACGCCGACCAA
>CAYYWP010000072.1:0-20499 GCA_964475125.1 uncultured Binatia bacterium (SeqCode)
CATGCAGCAGGTCGACGTCGACCGCATCCAAGAGTTTCGCAAGTGCATCGAGTGCTTCCTCTGCCAGGACGTCTGTCACATCTTGCGCGACCAGGAGAAGCAGGAGGCGTTCGTCGGTCCACGCCTCATGATCCTGCTCGCCAACCTCGAGATGCACCCGCTCGACACCGCCGATCGCCTGCCGGCCCTGCGCAGCGACTTCGGCGTCGGCTACTGCAACATCACCAAGTGCTGCACCGAAGTATGCCCGGAGCACATCCACATCACCGACAACGCCATCATCCCGCTCAAGGAGCGCGTCGCCGACCGCTTTTACGACCCGCTCGCCTGGCTCGGACGCGCCCTCGGCGGCGGCTCGCGCAAGACGCCGGCTCCCGCCCTCGACCCGGACCGCTGATCGATCAGATCCGGTACCAGCCCCGCCTCCAGGCGCGGGCGCCCCGCTTCCCCCAAGCGGTTGGCCGAGTCTGCCTGAGGTCGTGGGGAGTCAGCGCCGCTCCGCTCCGGCGGGCTCGGCACCGTCCGCACCGGTCGTCGCGGCTCCCGCCGTCGATTGGTCGAGTCGCTTGAAATAGCGGAAGAAATCGCTGTCCGGCGACACGATCAGCGTCGTGTCGTCACCCAGCGACTTACGGTACGCCTCGAGCGTGCGCACGAGCTGGTAGAACTCGGGGTCGCGGCCGTAGGCGTCGGCGAAAATCTTCACCGCCAGCGCATCCCCCTCGCCGCGCGTGATGTCGGCGAGCTTGCGCGCCTCGGCCAACAGGATCTGGACCTGCTTGTCCGACTCCGAGCGAATCTTGCGCGCCTCCTCGTCACCCTCGGCGCGGAACTTCTTGGCCTGGCGCTCGCGTTCGGTGCGCATGCGGTTGAAGACGTTCAACTCGTTCTTCTCCGGCAGATCGGCGCGTTTGATGACCACGTCGACCACCTCGATGCCGTACTCGCGCGCCTTCTCGTCACTGCGCTTGGTGACCTGCTGCATCAGCTGGGCTCGCTTTTCGTTGACGATCTCGCGCAGCGTGTGGCGACCCAGGGTCTCGCGCAGGTTGGAGTAGATGATGTCGTCCAGACGCGACTGCGCACCCTCTTCATTGCGCACCGTGCGGTAGAACTGCAGGGGATCGCGGATGCGCCAGCGCGAGTAATTGTCGACCACCAGCTGTTGCTTGTCCTTGGTGAGCAATTCGCGCGGCGAGGCATCGTAGTCGAGCAACCGCTGGTCGAAGTAGAGCACGTTCTGGACGAACGGCAGCTTCCAGTAGAGGCCTGGCTCCTGCACCGTGCGCACCGGCTCGCCGAGCTGCACGACGATCGCCTGCATCCATTGTGGCACGCTGTAGGCGGCGAGCTTCCAGGTCGCGAGCAGCAGCACCACGACCAGCAGGATGGGAACCCAACGCCGGTCCATGCGCGTCACTGTCCCGCCGGAGCCGCCGGCTCCGGGTGCGCCGAGCGCGGCTTGAGGACCTGATCGAGCGGCAGATACGGGACGACCTGCTTGCCGGCGAGGTCGTCGAGCAGAATCTTGTTCATGCGACCCATCACCTCTTCCATCGTCTCCAGATACAGGCGTTGGCGCGTGACCTTCTCCGCCTTGGCGTACTCGTCGTGTAGGGCGATGAACCGTTGCGCCGCACCGGTGGCATCTTGCAGCTTCGCGGCCCGGTATCCTTCCGCCTCATTGAGCAACTGCGCGGCCTGACCACGCGCCTTCGGCACCACATCGTTGGCGTAGCCGGTCGCCTCGTTGATCAGCCGCTCCTTGTCCTGTTGCGCGCTGATGACGTCCTTGAACGCGTCCGACACCTGATCCGGCGGGTCCACGTCCTGCAACTTCAGCGTCACCACCTCGAGGCCGACGTCGTAGCGGTCGAGGATCGCCTGCAGCAGCGCCTGCCCGTCTTCCTGGATCTGCTCTTTCCCTTCCGTCAGCGCGTTGTCGATGTTGTTCCGCCCGACGATCTCGCGCATCGCGGCTTCGGCGGCGTCGCGCACCGTCTCCTCCGGATCGCGCACGTTGAAGAGAAAATCGGTGACGCCGCGCGCCTCCGGTTTCACCTTGTACTGGACGATGAATTGCAGCTTGACGATGTTCTCGTCGCCGGTCAGCATCAGCGCCTCGACATCCTCGTCGCGATAGCGCGCCGGCGGTCCCGTATCCACCGTGCGAAAGCCGAACTCCGCCTTGCGGATCTGCGTCACCGAGGGCTTCAACACCGTTTCGATCGGCCACGGAAGGTGGTAGCCCGGCCCCGGGTCGACTTCCCGCACCACCCGACCGAAGCGCAACACCACCCCGTGCTCGTCCGGGGCGACGATGAACACCCCGCTCAGGGCGTAGAGGGCGAGGGCGATCGCCACGAAGATCCACGGGTTCAGGCGCCCGCGCGAGCGATTGCCGAAGCGCTGTCGCAGCTCCTCCCACTTTTGGCCGAGGAGTTCCAGCGGATCTTCGGAGCCGCCGTTCGACCATGTTCCGCGCTCACGCATTCCTCACCCCTCTCCATCGACTCGACTGATCGCAGCCGCGGGCCGCCCGCGTCGCACTGGGCGGAATCGCTCGAGCGGCTTGACCCACCTTCGGAGGTGTTTCGCGACGCCCTTTTCATACCATTGAGGTGGCCGCGCACCAACCCGCTCAGCGCAGCGCCGGCGAACCAGGCCCATCCCCCCTGCCACTGACCGGGAGCGGCAGCGGCGTGGCGCCGGTGATCAGCCGCGCGCCGCGGTTCCGGGTCGCGTAGCTCCAAGCCCACTGGATGAGGACCAGGACGCGATTCTGGTGCTCGACCAGGTAGAGGATATGAATGAACAGCCAGGCCAACCAGGCGACGAATCCAGAGATGTGCAGCCCGCGGACCTGCGCGACGGCCTTGCCGCGCCCGATCGTCGCCATGGTGCCCTTGTCGCGGTAGCGGAACGGCGCCGGCGCCGGCGCGCCGCGGGCGCGCGCCGCGATGACGCCGGCGACGTAACGGCCCTGGGCCATGGCGATCGGCGCCAATCCCGGCAGCGGCGTGCCGTCTTGCGCACAGTGCGCCATGTCGCCGATGGCAAAGACCTCGGCGCAACCGGGAACGCTCAAGTCCGGCGCCACGATGATGCGCCCGGCGCGATCGGTCGCCCCGCCCGTGGCGCGCGCCACCACCTCGGCAAGAGGTGCGGCCCGCACACCGGCGCCCCACAGCACCGTGTGAGCCGCCAGTTGCTCATCGCGTTCGCCACGGCGCAGGTGGACTCCCGCCGCGTCGACGGCGGTCACGCTGGTGTCGAGGCGGACGCGCACGCCGAGCCCTTCGAGCGCCCGCTGGGCCTTCGCCGACAACGGCGGGGCGTAGGCCGCCAGCACTCGCGAGCCGGCCTCGACCAGCACGATCTCCGCCTCCGCCGGCCGGATGGCGCGAAAATCATCGCGTAAGGTGTCGTTGGCGATCTCGGCCAGTGCCCCCGCCAGCTCGACCCCGGTCGGGCCCGCACCGACGACGACGAAGCGCAACCACGCGGCGCGCCGCGCCGCATCCGGCTCGCGCTCGGCCACCTCGAAAGCGAGCAGCACGCGATGGCGGATGTCGGTGGCATCCTCGATCGTCTTCAGCCCCGGAGCGTCACGGGCCCACTCGGGGTGCCCGAAGTAGTGGTGACCGGCCCCGCCAGCCGCAACCAAGATGTCGTAGTCGAGCCCGCCGTCGCTGAGCACCGCACGCCGCGCGGCGACATCGATCTCCGTCACCTCGCCGAGCAGCACACGCGCGTTGCGCTGCCGCCTGAGCACATGGCGGAGCGGCGAGGCGATGTCGGCCGGTGACAGCGCGCCCGTCGCAACCTGGTACAGCAACGGCTGGAAAAGGTGAAAGTTGCGCTTGTCGACCAGCGTGATGTCGACCCGGGCTCGTTTCAACGCCTGCGCCGCGTGGAGGCCGGCGAAGCCGCCGCCGACGATGACCACCCGGGTTGCCGCGACCGCCATGTGCGGTAGTGTATCAGTTCGGGGTGCCGGCGCGACCGGTCGCCGAGTCGAGCCACGCGGCAGCTCGGTTGCCCGACCCACGAAGCAAAAGGAGCGCAGGCGATGCGGGTGCTGGTCAGCGGGGCGAGCGGCATGATCGGATCGGCGCTGACGCGGTCGCTGAGCGCCGGCGGGCATGCGGTCATGCGCCTGGAGCGCGGCGGCACCTCCGGCGCCGGCCACATCGCCTGGGACCCGGATGCCGGGGCGATCGACCGGTCCGGGCTGGCGGGTTTCGACGCCGTCGTCCACCTCGCCGGCGAGAACATCTCGAGCGGCCGGTGGAACGATGAAAAGAAGGCGCGCATTCGCCGCAGTCGCGTCGACGGCACCCGCCTGCTCGTGCAAGCGCTGACCGCGCTCGACACCCCGCCGCCGACGCTCATTACCGCCTCGGCGGTCGGCTACTACGGCAACCGCGGCGGTGAGCTGCTCGATGAGGACAGTCCGCCCGGCGACGACTTTCTCGCCACCGTCTGCGCCGACTGGGAGGCGGCGGCGCGACCGGCCGCCGAGCGCGGTCTGCGCGTCGTCACCCTGCGCTTTGGCGTCGTCCTCTCAGCCACGGGCGGCGCGCTCGCCGCGATGCTCACGCCGTTCCGCTTCGGCCTCGGCGGCCCGGTGGGAAGCGGACGGCAATACCTGAGCTGGATCGCTCTCGACGACGCACTCGCCGCGGTCGACTTCGCCCTGGCCACGCCTGGACTGAGCGGAGCCGTCAACGCCGTCTCGCCCCACCCCGTGACGAATGCCGAGTTCGCTCGCGCCTTCGGGCACGCCCTCTCCCGCCCCGCCTTCCTTCCCCTGCCTGCAACCGCCGTGCGCCTGCTGTTCGGCGAAATGGGCACCGCGCTGTTGCTTGCCAGCGCCCGCGCCGTGCCGCGGCGCCTGCTGAGTACCGGCTTCCTGTTTCGCTTCGCCGACATCGAGGCCGCGCTGCGCCATCTGCTGCGCGGCTAGGGGCCTGTCGAACCAGACCGCGCTCATCCTTCGACGGGCTCAGGATGAGCGGGAGGTGCTTGGGCCGCGACGTGTACCCCCTCGGTTGTTCGGCACGCCAGGACAGACACTAACTATCCGTTGAACCAGACCGCGCTCACCCTTCGACGGGCTGATCCTTCGACAGGCTCAGGAGAGCGGGAAGTGCTGGCGCCGCGACGTGTTCCGCTCACCATTCGACACGCTCAGGACATGCCCCAACCCCAAGCCGAGATTCCTTTCACACCACGAAGGACACGAAGAGCACGAAGAGCACGAGTTTCCGGGCCTGCCGGGGAGCAGAGCAAGTCCCGGTTTGTAAACCTGAAAGCAGTCTTTGGACACCGCTCTACGCCAGAACCTTCGTGGTCTTCGTGCTCTTCGTGGTGAGGGATTTCTCTTCGGATCGCGTCTAACGATGTGTTCCGCTCACACTTCGGTACGCTCAGGACATGCCGTGAGCCGGTCGAGGGGGTGAGCGGAACGCGTGCTTCACCAGTTGTGACACTTCCCGCTGAGGCGCGGCGCACTCGCTCTAGGGCGTATCCGCCCACTTCGGGCGGCGTTTGGCGGCGAATGCGCTCATGCCTTCGGCGGCCTCTTCGGAGGCGAACAGGCTGGCGATCTTCTCTTGTGCGTAGGCGAATCCCTCCGGCGGCGCGAGGCGCGGAATGAGCCGTACCAGGCGCTTCGCCTCGCGCAGCGCGTTCGGGCCGCCGAGCGCCAGGGCATCGACCTCCGCTTGCACGGCCGAGCTCAGCTCCGCCGGCACGACGACGCGGTGCAGCAGGCCGTAGTCGCGCGCCCGCGCCGCGTCGAACGTCTCCCCGGTCAGGAAGAGCCGCATCGCCTGATGGACGCCGAGCTTCGGCAGCACGACCACCGAGATCATCGCTGGAATGACCCCGACGCGTACCTCGCTGAAGGCGAACTTGGCGGTCTCGACGCCGATGGCGATGTCCGCCGCCGCCACCAGTCCGAGCCCGCCGCCGAAGGCGTGGCCGTTGACGGCCGCCACCACCGGTTTGGGGCCCTCCCAGATCAGCTGCAGGATGTCGACGAACGGATTGGGCCGCCCGTCCCCTGGAGCGACGGCGCTCCCCCCGGCCTTGAGGTCGGCACCGGCGCAGAAGGCGGCTCCGCTGCCGGTCAACACGACCACGCGCACCGCGGCGTCGTCGATGGCGGCGCGCAAGCCCCGCCCGAGCTGTTCGATCACCGCTGCCGAGAGCGCATTGCGGCGCTCCGGGGCGTTGAGTGTCACCCACGCGGCGCGCCCGCGCACTTCGTAGAGCACGTCGTCGGCCATTCCGCCTCGCTTTCCGCCCGCCGCAGCATGTCGGTGGCAGCCGCGTTCGGTCAGTCCTCCGCCGCGAGGACGACCATCACCGCATCGGGGTCGACCATCTGGCCGACCTCGACCCGGACCTCCTTCACCTTCGCGGCGGCATACGCCACCAGGGGATGTTCCATTTTCATCGCTTCCAGAATCACCATCACGGCGCCCTTCTCGACCCGCTCACCGGCCTTGACGAGCACCTGACGGACGATGCCCGGCATCGGCGCCAGACAGCCTCCGGCGAGATCCTCAGCCGCGCGCGAGGGAAAGCGCGGCACTTCGACCAGCGTCGCGGAACCGAGCGGCCCGTGGATGAACACCGTTGCGTCGTCGATGGCGAGGCGAAACTTGCGCCGGACCCCGTCGATCTCCAGCTCCATGCCGGCCTCGTTCCATGCCGCCAGGCATACCCGACTCGTGCGGCCGGCGCAGTCGACGTCGAAGAGGCCGTCGCCGGCCGCGCCGTAGCGCACCTCGAACACCTCATCACCGGCGCGGTAGCCGACTGCCTGCGGCTGCCAGCGGTTGTTGCGCCAGCCGGAAGGGATACTGGCCGGGAGGGGGCTCCCGCCAGCGGCGCGGCGCCGCTCGTGCCCGTCGAGCGCCGCGACGATGGCGTGTGTGCGAGCCGCGGCGGCATCCGTCGCCCGCCGGCGCGCGGCTGGCGGAAGGTGATGCTCGATGAAATGGGTGTCGATGGCGCCGGCGCGAAAGTCGGCATGCGTCAGCACGGCGAGCAGGAACTCACGGTTGGTGACGACGCCGCCGACGGCGAGGTCGCGCAGCGCCGCCGCCAAGCGCGCGATCGCGGCCGCGCGCGTCGGCGCGTGCGCCACCACCTTGGCGAGCAGCGGATCGTAGTGCACGCTGACCTCGCTGCCCTGTTCCACCCCGCTGTCCCAGCGTACGCCGTCGCCCGGTGCCGGCGCCCACATCGCCAGTCGGCCGACCGAGGGCAGAAACTCGTTGGCGGCATCTTCGGCATACAGGCGCGCCTCGATCGCGTGCCCGTCGATTCGCACCCGTTCACTCTCCGGCGGCAGCGGCTCACCCTCGGCGATGCGAATCTGCCATTCCACCAGGTCCACCCCGGTGATGGCTTCGGTCACCGGATGTTCGACCTGCAAGCGGGTGTTCACTTCGAGGAAGTAGAATGCGCCCTGCCGATCGAGGATGAACTCGACCGTGCCGGCGCCGACGTAACCGATGGCGCGACCCGCCGCCACCGCCGCGGCCCCGAGACGGCCGCGCAAGTCGGTATCGACGGCCGGTGACGGTGCCTCTTCGATGATCTTCTGGAATCGCCGTTGGATCGAACACTCGCGCTCGAACAAGTGCATGACTCGGCCATGGCAGTCGCCGAAGATCTGCACCTCGACGTGGCGCGGCGCCTCCAAGTAGCGTTCGATCAGTAGCGTGTCGTCGTTGAAGGCGCGCTGCGCCTCGCGCCGCGCCGCCGCGATCGCATCGGCCAGCTGGGCGGCGTCGCGCACCAGCCGCATCCCTTTGCCGCCGCCACCGGCGGCGGCCTTGATCAGCAGCGGCAGGGGCAGGTGGCGCGCTGCCTCGACCAGCGCCCGGTCGTCGAGCTCGAGGCCCGAGAGCCCGGGCACGACCGGCACGCCGGCGCGGGCCATGATCTCGCGCGCCTCGACCTTGCTCCCCATCTGCCGGATCACGTCGGCCGGCGGGCCGATGAACGTCAGGCCGCTGGCGGCGCAGCGGGCGGCGAACTCGGCGTTCTCGGAGAGAAACCCATAACCAGGATGGACGGCGTCCGCTCCGACGGTTGCCGCCGCCTCGAGCAGGCGGTCGATGGACAGATACGATTCGAGACTGGGCGCCGGCCCGATGCGCACCGCTTCCTGGGCGTCGGCGACATGCGCGGCGCGACCATCGGCTTCCGAGTACACCGCGACCCCGGTGATCCCCAGTCGTCGGCACGTGCGCAGGACGCGGCGGGCGATCTCGCCGCGGTTGGCGACCAGAACCTTGCGGATGCGCCGCGATGCCGCAGCGGCCGGTGCGGGTTCGGCGGTTGGCGCTGGTCGTCGGCGCATCGGTGGTTCACGCGACATTGGCGGGCCGCCTACCGCCGCCGCGCCGCGGCATGTCGCTCACATGCGGAAGACGCCATAGCGCTGCGTCCCCTGGATGACCTGCGAGTGGACTGCCGAGAGACCGATGCCCAGAACGGTGCGCGTGTCGCGCGGATCGATCAGGCCGTCGTCCCACAGCCGGCCGGTGGCGAAGAAGGCGTAGGATTCGCGCTCGATCTGCTCCTCGACGCCGCGGCGGAAGGCCGCGTCCTCCGCCTCGTCGAACGCCTGGCCGGCGCGTTCGGCGGCTTGGCGGCGGATGATCGAGAGCACGCCGGCTAGCTGCTCCGGCCCCATGACGGCGATGCGATGATTGGGCCAGGCGAAGACGAAACGCGGCTCGTACGCCCGCCCGGACATGCCGTAGTTGCCGGCCCCATATGAGGCGCCGACCATGACGGTGAGGTGCGGCACCGTGCTGTTCGACACCGCGTTGATCAGCTTGGCGCCGTCCTTGATGATCCCGCCCTCTTCGTAGCGGCGGCCGACCATGAAGCCGGTGATGTTCTGCAGAAACACGATCGGCGTGTCGGTTTGGTCGCAGAGTTGGATGAACTGTGCCCCCTTTTCGGACGACTCGGAGAAGAGAATCCCGTTGTTGGCCAGGATTCCCACCGGATAGCCGTGGATATGGGCGTAGCCGGTGATCAGCGTCGTGCCGTAGGTAGCCTTGAACTCGTGAAAGCGCGAACCATCGACGAGACGGGCGATGACTTCCTTGACGTCGAACGGCTTGCGCACGTCCATGGAGACGATGCCGAGCAGCTCCTCGGCGTCGTAGCGCGGCGCCTCGACCGGCACGCACTTCGAGGCACCGAGCTTTCGCCAGTTGAGCTGAGCGACGATATCGCGTCCGAGGCGGATCGCATCGCGCTCGTCCTGGGCGAGGTAGTCCGATACCCCGGAGATGCGACTGTGCATCTCCGCGCCCCCGAGCTGCTCTTCGCTGCTGTCCTCGTGGATCGCCATCTTCACCAGCGGCGGTCCGCCGAGAAACACCTTGGCCTCGCCCTTCACCATCACCACGTAGTCCGACATCCCCGGCACGTACGCCCCGCCGGCGGTCGACGAGCCGAAGACCAGGCAAATGGTGGGGATGCGCTCGGCCGAGCGACGCGTGATGTCGCGGAACATCCGCCCGCCGGGCACGAAGGTCTGCGCCTGGTACGGCAAGTCGGCCCCCCCCGACTCGGTCAGGTTGATCAGGGGCAGCCGGTTCTGCGCGCACACGTCCATGGCGCGAATCACCTTCTGCACGCTGTAGGGATTGAACGAGCCGCCGCGCATGGTGGGCTCGTTGGCGATGATCACGCATTCGACCCCGGAGACGACGCCGATCCCGGTGATCAGGCCGGCGCCGAGGCCGAACTCCGTGCCCCAGGCTGCCAGGGGGGAGAGCTCGAGGAACGGCGCATCGCGGTCGAGCAGCAACTCGATCCGCTCGCGCGCCAGCAACTTGCCGCGCGCGCGGTGGCGTTGGACGTACTTCTCGCCTCCCCCCGCATTCGCCAGGCGGAGCTGCTCGCCGAGGTAGCCGAGTTGCTCGAGGAACGCGGCGCGATTGGCGCCATACGTCTGCGAACGGGTGTCGACGTGGCTGCGCAGCACTTCCATGGCGGTGCTCTCGGCGGGCGCCGTAGAACGCCACGCGCACGCCGCGAGGTCAAGCGATCGCCGGCGAGGGCGTACGCTGCAACTGGCGATCCAGTGTCGCCAACAGTGCATACAGCGTTCGGTTCAGCGGTGCGAGCATGCCGGTACGCGCCGCGGTGCGCAGGACTGCGCCGTTCAGGGCGTCGTACTCCAGGCGCCGCCCGCGCTCGCGATCCTGCAGCATCGAGGTGCGCACGTGGCCCGCCGTTTCGGCGGTGAAGACGAGCGTCTCATCGATCCGCTCGGTCTGTAGATCCACACCAGCCGAGCGCCCGACCGTCATCACCTCGTTCATGGTCGCGCGGACGAGCGCCTGTCCGTCGGGCGATGCGAGGACCCCGCCAACGGTGCGTTGCGTCAACGCCGTCGTCGCATTGAACGCCGCATTCCAGGCCAGCTTCTCCCACAAGCGGATGCGGATGTGGTGCGACAGGTGGTGCGCGATCCCCGCGCGCTCGAACAGCGCCGCCAGCTGGGTGCTGCGCACACTTGCCGAGCCGTCCATCTCGCCAAAGACGACCTGGCCGCGCGAGTCGTGCCAGATCACCCCCGGAGCCGTCATCTCCACGCCGATATGGGTCAGCGCCCCGAGCAGCGGTGGCAGCCGCAGGATCTCGGCCAGCATCTCCTCGTTCTCGATGCCGTTCTGCAGCGACACCACCAGGCTCCGCGGACCGACTGCCGGTCGCAAGGCCTCGGCCGCGGCGCGCGTGTCGTACGCTTTCACGCACACCAGGACGAGGTCGGCCACTCCGGCCGCCGCCGGGTCGGCGACGGCGCGCACCGCGGCGATCACCTCGACCCCGCGCGCCGACTCGATGCGCAGCCCCGACCGCTGCAAGGCATCCAGGGTCGCACCCCGCGCCACGAAGACGACCTCTTCACCCGCCTGCGCCAAGCGGCCGCCGAAGAAGGCCCCGACGGCGCCGGTGCCCATCACCACGACGCGCATGTCTCAACCACCGCGGCAGCGGCGTACGGCCCCAGAGCCGACTCCCTGTGCCCGGCCGGTTGCGCGCCGCGGACGGGCCACGCCGGCGCGTGGCGCCGGCGGCCAATCCGCGTTACAAGCGCCGCCAACCGCTCGACCGACTCCAATCGCCACGCCATGCCGCTGCCCGTTGCGCGCCGCTCACTGACCATCGCCCTGCTCGCCATCCTCCTCGGCCTGACCGTCGCGTTACTCGAGTTGCGCGTCATCGAGTACGCCTTCGAGCGTCTCCGCATCGACCCCCGCTATCTGTTCACCCTGCTCGCGTTATCGCTGCTGGGCAGCAACATCAATGTTCCCCTCGGACGCCTCGGCGGCTCCGGATCGACCGCTGGCCCGTTGGTGGCCATCAACGCCGGCGGCGCGCTCATTCCGGGTGCCTTGTCGGGCTATCTGCTGCTGCACTGCGGCAGCATCCTCGGGGCGCTGCTCGCCACTGGCCTGGTGGCCGGCGTCGTCCACCGCCTCGCCAAGCCCGTCCCCGGGCTCGGCATCACCGTGCCGCTGTTCCTGTCGCCCGTTGTCGCCGCCATAGCGGCCACCGTGCTCGCCCCGACCACGGCCCCGGCCGTCGCCTACATCGCCGGCACGCTCGGCACCTTGGTCGGGGCCGACCTGCTCAACCTACCGCGGCTGCGCGATCTCGACGCTCCAGTGGTAGCGATCGGCGGCGCCGGCACCTTCGACGGCGTCTTTCTCACCGGCATCTTGGCCGTCCTGCTGGCCTGAAGTGGCACCGTGGTTGACGACGCCCAGGTCGTACGCATCACCGCCCGGCGCCCACAAGCCGACGAATGGGCCCTGGTGCTCACCGCGGTCGGCCTCGAGGCGCAGATCGACTGGCACCCTCAGCACGGCTACCTGCTGCTCGTGCCCGGCACCGACGTGCCCCAGGCGCGCGCCGCGCTTGCCGCATTCGATCTCGAAAACCGGGCCCGGCCCGAGGCGCGGGAAGCGCCCAGCTACGGAACGACCCGCGCCGCCCTCGCCGCCGCCGTGGTGCTGTGCGCCGTCTTCGTGTTCACCGGCCCGCGCCTCGACGGCCACACCGCCTTCGCCATCGGCGCCGCCGATTTCGCGATCATTCGCTCGGGCGAATGGTGGCGCGCCGTCACAGCGCTCACGCTGCACGCCGATTTCCCCCACGTACTCGGCAACGCCATCGCCCTGGTCATCTTCGGCACTGCGCTATGCGCCCTGGTCGGCCCCGGCGTCGGCCTCGCCCTGCTCGCGCTCGCCGGCGCCGGCGGCAACGCGCTCACCAGCGCGATACGCGGCTCGACCTACAGCGCCGTCGGCGCGTCGACCGCCATCTTCGGCGGCCTCGGCGCGCTCGGCGCCCTGCAGGTCATGCGACGGCGGCGCGCCATTGCCCGCACGCGCTGGCGCTCCTGGACCCCGGTGGCAGCCGCGATCGCCTTGCTCGGCATGCTCGGCGGGTCGACGCAGAGTGACCTGGCGGCCCACCTCCTCGGCTTCGCTGTCGGCGGTGGGCTCGGCGTCGCCGCCGGGCGTCTGCTGCCGACACCGCCCGGGCGCACGCGCCAAGGTGTCTTGCTCGTCCTGGTCGTAGCCCTGTTCGCCGTCTGCTGGCTCCTGGCGCTCTGCCATACCTTGACCGCCCGTTGAAAGGGGGAGGGGGCGTAGTTTCAAGTGTTCCGAGTCTCGGAACTTGAAACTCTTGAAACTACGTCCCCTCGTTGGCGTTTGTCTTCGCTTTGAGAGTAGTAGGGGAATTGCCGACCGAACGGAGGAACCGTGATGGCGAACACAGACCTGAGCCCACTCTTCCAGCCCATCAAGATCGGCGCGCTGAGCCTCAAGAACCGCATCGTCATGGCGCCGATGTGCTCGCGGCTGCCGACGGCCAACGGCGAGGTCACCCAGGCGATGATCGATCATTACCGCGAGCGCTCGAAGGGTGGCGCGGCCATGCTGATCATCGAGTTCGCCCGCGTCGACGACCTGCTCTCCTCCGCCGAATGGAACATGCTGAGCGCCAGCAGCGACCGCTTCGCCGTCGGGCTCGGCCATCTGGCCGATACCATTCGCCTGAATGGCGCCCGGGCCTGCTTGCAGCTGGCGCACGCCGGCCGGCAAAGCTCGTACGCCGAGCCGTGCCTGTCGCCCTCGGCCATCCCCGACAAGATGTACCAGGCGGCGTACGGCGAGCGCTACCAGGTGCGCGAAATCACCGTCGCCGAGATCGAAGGGGTGATCGAGTCGTTCGCGCACGCCGCGCTGCGCGCCAAGACCGCCGGCTTCGAGGCGGTCGAGGTCCACGGCGCGCACGGCTACCTGGTGGGCACCTTCCTGTCGCCGTACGGCAATCACCGCACCGATGCGTACGGCGGGTCGCTGGAGAATCGCGCCCGCTTCCCGCTGGCGGTGGTGCGCCGCATGCGGGCGCTGGTGGGACCGGGGTTTCCGATCATCTTCCGCTACAACGGCGACGACTTCGTCCCGGGCGGGTTCGCCATCGAGGAAGCTTGCATATTCGCACGCATGCTCGAGGAAGCGGGGGTCGACGCCCACCACGTGGCGGGCGGAATCGGCGAAAGCTGGGAGGAAACGGAGCCGCCGATCTACGTGCCGCGCGGCACCATGGTGCCGCTGGCCGCGGCGGTCAAGGCCGTGGCGAAGGTCCCGGTCATTGCCGTCGGCGGCATCGATGTGCCGATGGCGGCCGAGGTGGTACGCGACGGGCGCGCCGACATCATCGCCATCGGCCGCGGCTTTCTGGCCGATCCCGAGATCCCCAACAAGGCGGCCGGCGGCGAGGTCAGAGCCGTCCGGCCGTGCATCCGCTGCAACGAGGCCTGTTTGAACGGAGAGATGACGGCGCGCCCGCAGGCCTGCGACGTCAACTTTCGCTGCGGGCGCGAGGGCACCTATCCGCTGCGCTACGCCGACGTGCGGCGGCGCGTCGTCGTCATCGGCGGCGGCGCGGCGGGCATGGAGGTGGCGCGCGTCGCCCGCCTGCGCGGCCACGAGGTGACGCTGTTCGAGAAGACCGACCGCCTGGGCGGACAACTCAATATCGCCGCCTTGCTCGGTTTCAAGGATGACCTGCGGGCCCTCATGGACCACCTGGCGTATGAGGTCCAGCGCCTGGAGGTGGATATCCGGCTGCAGTGCGCCGCCACCCCCGAGCTGGTGCGCGCGCTGCGTCCCGACGTCCTGGCGGTAGCCTGCGGCGTCGAATCGATCTTCCGCGACGTGCGCGGCGTCGACCTGCCGCACGTCGCCTTTCCCGTCGATCTGTTGGAGAACAAGGCCAGCGCCGGGAAACGCGTCATTGTCGTCGGCGGTGGCTGGCTCGGCTGCGACGTCGCGGTCTACCTAGCTCGGCAGGGCAAGCAGGTCGTGCTGACAACCCGCAAAGAAGACAGCGACGAGTTGATCCCAGACTTGGAGCCGTTCAGCCGCAAGGTCTTCATGAACATGATGGAAACCGCCGGCGTGCAGATCCGCGGTCATCACCGGCTGGCGGAGATCACCGCGCACGGCGCCGCATTTACCGTCGATGGCGGCCGGGCGGTCGAACTCGAGGCCGATACGGTCGTTCCCGCCTGGGGCTTCCGGCCCAACCGCGAGTTCCACCAGGTGGCGGCGACCTTGGCGCCCGCCGTGCACTTCATCGGCGACTGCGTGCAGCTCGGCAACCTGCGCCGCTGTTTGTGGCCGGGATTTCTGGCCGCGTACGAGTGCTGAAGTCCGCGCGCGTAGTCCGTTGCCATGACGGAAGAGCGGTCGAGATGATGCCCGACTCGGCGAGCGCGACGAGGCGGCTCCGCCCTTGACAGGAGGCATGCGCCTGCCCATCATCCCGCGCCCGCAATCGCTCATGTCCGCCGCGCAGGAGTACACCGCCGTCTCCCTCGACGGCACCGTCTATACGGTGGCGGACACCTCTCCGGCCGACGTCGGCGCGCTGGAGAAGGCGTATGACCCGGAAACGGTCGACGCCTTCCGCTCCTCGATGCGCAGCCTCGCCAGCGGCGTCGTCATGGTCACGACGCGGGTCGGCGGTAAGCCCTGGGGCCTGACGATCAGCTCCTGTTGCTCGGTGTCGCTCGAGCCACCGCAACTGCTCGTGTCGCTGAGCAGACACACCGCCAGCTGCGCCTCGATTCTGGTCGCTGGGAAGTTCGGGGTGAGCGTGTTGGGGGCGGAGCAAAAAGAACTCGCGCAGCGCGGCGCGGCCCCGCGGGCACCCAAATTCATCCACGAGTACTGCGATCATGAGGATCCCGCCGCGGCCGCGTTGTCACCCATGATCCTCGGCGCGCTCTGTCACTTCGACTGCCGGCTGGTGCGCGCCTTCGACGGCGGGGACCACGCGCTCTTGCTCGGCCAGGTCGACCGCGCCGTGCGCAGCAGAGGTCAGGGAGATGCCCAACCTCTGCTCTATTTCAACGGCACGTTCCATGCCCTCGGAGCGTCGCTCGCCGAGTGACGGCTCGACGGCCCAGGCGAGATCGAAAGGAGTTGCACTGTGTCGACGAGCCCGAAAGCCTAAAAGCAGCACACCAGCGCTGCCGAGCCGTGCTTGATGACCGGCGAACAGTATCGGCAGAGCCTGCGGGACGGCCGCAGCGTCATCCTGGAGGGCAAGGAAATTTCCGATGTCACGGTTCACCCCCTGTACCAGCGCAGCATCGGGGTATTGGCGGGTCTCTTCGATGCGCAGTTCGACCCGGCGACGCGCGACATCACTACCTACGCCGATCCCGAGACCGGCCACCGCATGAGTACGGGGTGGTTGGTGCCGAAGAACAAGGAAGACCTCGAGCGCCGGCGGCGCCTGCTCGAGTTCAGCACCGATCAGACGCTGGGGGTGTTTGGACGGCCGCCCGATTACGGCCCTACCCTGGCCATGGGCTTCCTCGCGACCATGCACAAGATCGAGAAGAAAGAACCGGAGGGGCCCAAGAAGATCAACGACTTCATCAGGTTCGGGCGCGAGAACAACCTGATGAGCACTGATCTGATCGCCGACGCGCAGGCCGACCGGACGCTACCGCACGCGCAGAATCCCGGTCGCTTGCGTTGCGTCAAGGAGCGCTCGGACGGCATCGTGGTCTACGGTTCGAAGCCGGTGGCCTCGGCGGCGACGCAAGGGCACTGGGGCGCTATCGCCACCCTGCTGAGCCCGAACATGGACCCCGACTCGGTCATGTGGGCGTACGTGCCGGTCAACGCCAAGGGCATTCACTTCATCGCCCGCGAGCCGGTCACGCAGCTCCATGCCGACCCGGAAGACCATCCGCTGAATTGGCAAGGCGAGGAAGTCGACGCCTTCATGGTCTTCGACAACGTCTTCATCCCGTGGAGCCACGTCTTCAGCTTCCGCAACAAGGACACCCTCCCCCTCTACCTCGACGTCGGCGTGTTCCCGCAATGGGCCATCCTCGCACGTATGGCCCGGCGAGCCGAGATCTTCGCCGCCACGGCGCAATTGATCGTCAACGTGCTCGGCACCGAGCAGGTACCACCCGTGCGCACCGCAGTCGCCGACGTCTTCACCTACGCGGCGGCCTTGCAGGCCTTCGTCTTGGCCGCCGAGGAGAAGGCGAGCGTGACGCCGCACGGCGTCTGTGTACCGGATGTCGGCCTGGTGACGGCTGGGCGCCTGCACGCCATCGTGCACCTGCCGGCGGTGATGCAAACCGTGCGCGAACTGTGCGGCCAGGGGCTGGTCAGCCGGTTTACCAAGAAGGATCTCGAGCGCGAGGACGTCGGTGCCTGGGTCGACGAGTTCCTTCCCGGCCATCGCATCTCGGCGCGCGGCAAGAACCGGCTGATGAACTTCGTCTGGGATCTGACCTGCAGCTCACACGCGGCGCGCGTGGCCCTGTTCGAGAACGTCAACTCCACGCCGCCACCGGCGGTCCGGGCCCAGGTGTATCAGTCGTACGATCGCGCCGCGGCCGTCGAACGCTTGTGGAAGTTCATCGGACTGAGCGACTATGAGCGCCCGGGTTCCTGATCCGCCCTTCGTTCATCGCAGGTGAGCTCGCCAACAGGAGGTCGGCAGTCGTGGACTTGGGACTGCGAGGAAAGACGGCCATCGTCACCGGCGGAAGTCTCGGCATCGGACGGGCGGTGTGCCTCGAGTTCGCGCGCGAGGGAGCCAACGTGGTGTCCGCGGCGCGATCGGAAAAGAACCTGGCCGAGACCGTACAGCTCGGCGCCGATCTGTCGGGAAAGATCCTCCCCGTGCAGCAAGACTGCGGCGCCGAGAACGCCGCCGAACAGGTCGTCGCGCAAGCGCTGAAGGCATTCGGTCGCGTCGACATCCTGGTCAACAACCTCGGCACCGGCACGATCAGTCACGACTGGCAGACCGGCGATGCGGCCTGGCACGAGCTGATGAACCTGAACCTGTACAGCGCCGTTCGCTTCACCCGCGCCTGCGTCCCGGAGATGCAGAAGCAAGCGAGCGGCCGCATCATCAACATGGCGTCGGTCAGCGGTCACAGCGGGTTGCCGCGGATGGGTCCCTACAACGCCTCGAAAGCCGCCATGATCATGTGGTCGAAGACGATCTCGCGCGAGCTCGGCCCCAAGATCACCGTCAACACGATCAGCGCCGGCTGCATCGACACCCCGCTGTGGGAAAGCCTCGCCACGCAGCTGCAGGGTCAGCTCGGCAACAGCGTCAAGGAAGTGTACGCCAACGTGGCGCAGGAGTACCTGGTCATGGATCGCTACGGCACGCCGGAGGAAGTCTCCGGGCTGTGCGCCTACCTCGCTTCGGAGCGCGCCGCCTTCATCACCGGAGCGATGTACAACGTCGACGGGGGTTTCACCGATTACGCCTTCTAGCGATTGCGCCAGTGTGATCCTTGAGTACGCCCGAGGAAGAAGGAGGTAGCTCGCATGTCGAACCATACCGTCCCCTGGCCCAACGGTGCCCGCTGTGCGGCCTCCATCACCTTCGACATGGATTCCGACAGCATCCTGCATCTGGCGCACGACGACGCTTACAAGCGCGTCTCCGCCATCTCGTGGCTGCGCTATGACGAAATCGCCGTGCCGCGCATCGTGCAGATGCTGAATCGCTTCGGCATCAAGGGCACCTTCTTCGTGCCGGCCTGGTGTATCGAGCGCTACCCGGCCACCGTGCAGCACGTCGTCGACAGCGGGCATGAGCTGGCGCACCACGGCTATCTGCACGAGCAGCCGATGGACCAGTCGCCCGAGGGCGAGCGCTATTGGCTGCAGCGTTGCATCGACGTGTTCCAGCGCTTCAGCGGCAAGAAGCCAGTGGGCAGCCGGTCACCGTACTACAGCTTCTCCCCCGTCACCACGTCGCTGCTGATCCAGGAAGGCTTCATCTACGACTCGAGCCTGATGGCCGACAGCCAGCCGTACCTGCTCGGCGCGCCGGAGGGGAAGGTGATCGAGCTGCCGAGCGATTGGCCGATGGATGACTGGCCGCACTACACTCACGCGCCGGACTTCAGCTATCTGATGCCGATCAGCGCGCCCGACAAGGCCATGGAAGTCTACATGGCCGAGCTCGATGCGGCGTACGATCTCGGCGGCATCTGGGTCACCGTCTGGCATCCCTTCGTCAGCGGGCGGCCCGCTCGCCTGGCTCGCATCGCCAGAATGATCGAGGATCAGCAGAAGCGGGGCGGCGTATGGTTCGCGTCGATGGAGCAGATCGCGCGGCACGTCCAGCAGTGCATCGACAACGGCACCTTCAAGCCGCGCACCGTGCCCATGCCGTACTACGAGAAACCGATCAGCGAGCTGAAGGAAGGCGCGCCGGCGGGCCTGGCGATCAAGCGCCCGACCGGCTGGGGCAGCTCATCGTAGCAGTCGGTTGAAAAAGGCCGCGCTCATCCTTCGACGGGCTCAGGATGAGCGGGAAGTGCTTGTGCCGCAACGTGTTCCGCTCACCCTGAGCCCGTCGAAGGGTGGGCGGAACACGTTTTCCAACGGGCTGGTAGGGATACGGGGGCCAGCGCCGACACGCAGCACGGAGGGACCTCTCGATGGCAGCGAGAAAATACGTCTGGCCGGCCGGACATTGGGGCTGGCCGATCAAGCTGACGCACAAGCATGGACTGCGGCATGGCGACATGATCTTCATGGGAGGACAGGTCGATCTCGAACCTGACGGCACCGTGCGCCACCCCGGCGACCTCGTCGCCCAGACGCGCGCCGTCATGGAGTTCATCCGCGCCGTGCTGACGGATCTCGGCGCCGACCCGGCCGACCTGGTCAAGCTGGTCTGCTTCTACGCCCATCAGCGCGACGGCGATGACCGGCGACTGCTCGATGCCGCGGCGGGCGCGTTGAACACCAGCCCGGGACCGGCGATCACGCTCGTGCCGCTGCCCGCCCTGGCGTACGAGAATATGGTGGTCGAGATCGAGGCCGTGGCGATGCGCCGTGCCGACGGCGGGCGCATCGGTCGCACCGCCTCGAGCGCCGGTGTCGCGGGCGTGCTGCCCGCGCCGTTCAGCCCGGCCCTATCGTGTGGCCCGATGCGCTTCGTCAGCGGCCAAACCGCGCTCGGAGCAGACGGCTCTGTGGCGGCGAGTGGCGACCTGATCGGCCAGTGCCAGGTGGCGATGGAGCGGATCGGTGGCCTGCTGCGCGATCTCGGCGCCGATTTCCAGGACGTGGTCAAGATCAATCGCTACTACGTCGCCGGCGGCACGGCGGCCGAGTGGCAAGGCGCGGCACTCGCCTGCGCCAAGCACTTCACCGAACCGGGTCCGGCCGCCACGGGCATCCCCTTGCCACGCATGCATCGCCCCGGCCTGATGGCGTCGCTCGAGGTCACCGCCATGCGCGGCGAGAACGGCCAGCGGCTGCCGCGCCAGCACGCCTGGCCGGAGGGCCACTGGGACTGGCCGGTGCACCTGCCGTACAAGCACGGGGTGCGCTGCGGCCAGATGATCTACGTCGGCGGCCAGGTCTCGATGGATTCCAAGGGCGTCATCCTCGCCCCCGGCGACATGGTGGCGCAGACCCGCACCGCCATGGCCAACATCGCCCGCGTGCTGGCCGGATTCGGCGCCAAGCTGGACGACGTGGTCAAGGTCACGGCGCTGTACGTCGGCACCGCCTCCGCCGATGCCCTGCACCAGAACCTGCGCATCCGCTCGAGCAGCTTCAGCGATCCGGGGCCCACCAGCACCGGCATCCCGGTGCCGTTCCTGGCCTACGAGGGCATGCAGATCGAGATCGAAGTCATCGCCATGCTCGACTGAATCGCCGGCGCGGACGATCTGACAAGAACCTCAACGCAGGGACCCAGAGTACGCGGAGGAGACAGAGGCAGCGTGCATGAGTTCGAGCGCTGACTCATCCTTATCGTAAATTGGGTTTGGGGTTCACGCTCTGGCAGGGTGCTGAAAAACCCGCCGCTCACCCTTCGACGGGCTCAGGGTGAGCGGCGGGTTTT
>CAYYWP010000073.1:0-20479 GCA_964475125.1 uncultured Binatia bacterium (SeqCode)
CCGACGCGGGCCGCGGAGCCGAACAGCCAACGGGAGGCGCGGGCAGCGGCCCGCGCGGGTGAGCGCTGGCGCTAGCGTCAACAGACGCCACTGGAAGGGGACCACCGGATGCGTTTCGAGGCTCACCGCCTCGGCGGATGATTGCGAGGCACGAGGAGGCATCCTACGACATTCATCAACCCGCAGTATCTCGTCGAAACGGCGTGGCTCGAGGCACATCTCGACGATCCCGCGCTGCGCGTCCTGGATTGCACGGTCTTGTTCTCCACCGATGCGAGCGGGGTCCGCGTGGCCAGTGGCCGCGACGCCTGGGCACAGGGCCATATTCCCATATTCCGGGGAGTGGGTTCGCGGACCTCATGCAGGAGCTCTCGGACCGCGACAACCCGGTGCCCTTCATGATGCCCTCCGCCACGCAGTTCGCGGCGGCCATGTCCCGCGATGGAATTGGGGATGGTGCACGGGTCATCCTCTATGACGCGTGTAGCGATCTCTGGGCGCATATGTGGGCGGCTCGCGTCTGGTGGATGCTGCGCGTGTGCGGGTTTGACCAGGCCGCCGTCTTGAACGGCGGCTGGCACAAATGGGCCATGGAAGGGCGCCCGGTCTCGACCGAGCCATCCTGTTATCCACCCGCGCGGTTCGGCGCCCGCCCGCGCCCGGAGCTCATGGCCGACAAACGCGAAGTGCTGGCGGCGATCGGGGACCGTCAGACGTGTCTTCTCAACGCGCTGACGGTCGAGGATCACGCCGGGACCGCAGTGCGATACGAACGCGCCGGCCACATCCCGTCGAGCGTCAATGTCCCGACGGTCGCGCTCATCGACCCGGTCACCCACGCCTATCTGCCGGCGGCACAACTGCGTGCGCAGTTCGCGGCGGTAGGGGCACTCGGCCGTGAACGGGTCATTGCCTACTGCGGGGGTGGGATTGCCGCCAGCAGTGACGCGTTCGTGCTCACGCTGATCAGCGCGCCCAACGTGGCCGTGTACGATGGCTCCTTGTTGGAATGGTCGGCGGATCCGACCCTGCCGATGGAGACGGCCTGACCGGCTGGGCCGAAACGCGCTCCGCGCATCCTTCGGAGAGCTGAGGACGGGCCCTGAGCCCGCCGGCGAGCCGGCGCGGAGTGGAGAGCCGCGGAGGCCCGCGTACGGGCCTCCGCGGTGAAGCGCGTTACAGCTTGGTAACGTTGGACGCCTGGGGTCCCTTCTTGCCTTGGGTCACGTCGAACGAGACCTTCTGGCCTTCGTCGAGACTGCGGTAGCCTTCGCCAACGATCGCGGTGTGGTGCACGAACACGTCGTCACCATCGGTGCGGCTGATGAAGCCAAAGCCTTTCTCGGCGTTGAACCACTTTACTGTTCCCTGAGCCATGAGCTTCCCTCCTTTCTCGAGTACTCGTCACTGGGGAAGCTGCTGGATCCGGAACGCGGTGTTGACGCGAACAGAGGAGGCCGAAGGGTGGACCACCCGACGGCTCCATGACGAACTGCCGTTCTTCCCATTGAGACTGTCCCCGCCTCTATGTCAGTGGCCGGCAAAGCACAAGGTGGCCCGGTGGGAGCCCCGCCTCGGCCGCCCGCGTCAGCCGCGAACCGCCACCACCTCGAGGTACTCGGAGTCGACGTGGGTCGAACCGTCGCGGGCGCGATTGTTGCCTGCCCAGAGCTGCTCGAGATCGCGGCGCAAGGCATCCTGTCCGGCGGCATCGAGGGCGCCGAACGCCCGATTGGTCGGGCCGTAGTAGACGCGGTAGAACTCGACGACCTCCGCGGGCGGAAAGGGGTAGCGCATCGGAAACGTGCGCTTCGCGGTGTCCAGCTTGGCGATGCCATCCCGCAGGCGCTCGCGCACCGTCGCCTCGTCACCCCACTTCACCGGCGACGGCATGGAGGGCGGCGGGACGTGTTTGCTGATGATGCGGAACATCTGGCCGACGTGGCCCTCGGGCGTCCAGTTCGCCATGGCGATGCGGCCCCCGGGCCGGCACACGCGCACCAATTCGGCCGCCACCCGCTCGGGCCGCGGCGCGAACATGGCGCCGATCAGGCTCACCACCAGATCGAACCCGGCGTCCTCGTACGGGAGCATCTCCGCGTCGCCTTCGTCGAACCGGACATCGAGGCCCTCGGCCTCAGCGCGGGCGCGCGCCTGCGCGATCAAGTTGGAGGCGATGTCGACGCCCGTCACGCGCACCCCGGCGCGGGCGGCCGGAATGGCGATCTGGCCCGCGCCACAGGCCACATCCAGCATCCGCGTGCCGGGCGCGACGGCGAGACCGGCGAGGAACTCCAAGGCGCCCGGCTCCAGGTACTTGGCGAAATGCCCATAGTCACCGGCCATCCACGTCGCCTTGAGCCGGGCTTTGAGCGCTTCCATTTCAGGGGTCGTGCTCGTCATGGATTCTTCTTCCTCATCGGAGGGAATGTTACCCTACCTCGTCGCCGCCAAGGAAGCCCCCTTCAAGGCGCGCTCGCCAGCGGGCGTCGCTGCGGCGGGCACCTGATGAGTTCATATGGAAGCACACGAAAGCGTCTAGACTAGTGTCCCGAGTCAGAACTTCGCTGCAAGAATGACTTCGCAGGCTCGTGCTGTTCGACCCTCCTGTGGCCCCCCTTGGCAAGGGGTGACCGCGCCCTGTTACTTCGCCAAAGTTTGATAGCAAGCGGACGCAGCGACGAGCAGCGTATGCCAAAGTTGGAGGGTCAGCGATGATCACCATCCGCCGTGCAGAGGAGCGCGGGCGCACGCGTATCGACTGGCTGGACAGCCGCCATACCTTCTCCTTCGGCGAGTATTTCAACCCACGCCACGTCGGCTTCCGCGCCCTGCGGGTGATCAACGAGGATCGGGTCGCGCCGGGCACCGGTTTCGGCACCCATTCGCACCGCGACATGGAGATCGTCACCTACGTGCTCGACGGTGCGCTCGAGCACCGTGACAGCCTCGGCAACGGCTCGGTGATCCGTCCCGGCGAGATCCAGCGCATGAGCGCCGGCACCGGTATCAGCCACAGCGAGTTCAACGGTTCGCGAACTGATACCGTGCACTTCCTGCAGATCTGGATCATCCCCGAACGCACCGGCCTGCCACCGGGTTACGAGCAGCGTGCCCTGCCCCGCGAGGTGCGCAATGGCCTGCGCTTGATCGCCTCGCGCGACGGCCGGGAAGGCACCGTCACCATCCACCAGGCAGCCGAGATCCTCGCCGCTCGCCTCGCTCCCGGCGCCAGCGCTGCGCATGCGTTGGCCGCGGGCAGCCACGCCTGGGTACAAGTGGCGCGCGGCGCAGTGACCGTCAACGGCGAGGCGCTGCGGGCCGGCGACGGCGCCGCGATCAGCGACGAACGCACCCTGACGGCGCGCGCGGACGCGGAAGCGGAGCTGCTGCTGTTCGCCCTGGCGTAGCGCGGCCGACCCGCCACGCCGCGCTGCTCACCCGACGTGCCAGCAGCCGGCCCGTCACTTGCCGACGATCGAGACGAAGCTGACGCAGCGACCGGGAGCGCCGCCGAGGTTGTGGGTCAAACCGACCGTCGGGTCCTTGATCTGTCGCGGGCCGGCCTCGCCGCGCAGCTGCAGCCACATCTCGTACATCATGCGCAGGCCGCTGGCGCCGATCGGGTGGCCGAAGCTCTTGAGGCCGCCGTCGGGGTTGACCGGCTGCGGTCCGGCGCCGTCGAAACGGCCGTCGAGCACGTCCTGCCAACCGTGTCCGCGGATGGAGAAACCCATGTCCTCCATCAGCACCAACTCGGTGGCGGTGAAGCAGTCGTGCACCTCCGCCATGTCGATCTGTTGGCGCGGATCGGTGATGCCCGCCTGGCGATAGGCATCGCTGGCGCTGGCGACGACCTCGGGGAAGGTGGTGAAGTCGTAGCTCTGGCTGTAGTAACCCTCGGCCGGGCCGGCGGCGAACGACAGCGCTTTGATGAAGATCGGCTGGTCGGTGTACTTGTGCGCGTCCTCGGCGCGGCAGAGGACCGCGGCGGCGGCGCCGTCGGAGACGCCGGAACAGTCGAAGATGCCGAGCATGCCGGCGACGCGCGGCGAGGCCTTGATCTTGTCGATCGGCACTTCCTTGCGGAACTGCGCCTTCGGGTTCTTGGCGCCGTTGACGTGGTTCTTCCAGGCGATGCGGGCCAGCACATCCTTCAGCTGCGCATCGTCGACGCCGTACTTCTTGGCGTAGGCCGGCGCCAACAGCGAGAACGTCGCCGGGGCCGTCATGTTCGACTTGGTGCCGTCGTCCGGCTCGGAGGCGATCGTCAGCCCCGAGTATCCGGAGTCCTTCAGCTTCTCCACCCCAATCGCCATGACCAAATCGTAGGCGCCGCAGGCCACGGCGTAGGCGGCGTTGCGGATCGCCTCGCTGCCGGTGGCGCACATGTTCTCCAGCCGCGTCACCGGCCGATAGGGGAGCTTGAGCGCCTCGGAGAGCATGAGACCGGAACGGCCGCTCGCCATCGTGCCGAGCCAATAGGCGTCGACCGCGGCGGGCTCCACACCCGCCGAGGCGTAGGCGTCCTTGGCGGCGTCGACGAGGAGGTCGTCCGCCCCTTTGTCCCAGTGCTCGCCGAACGACGTGCACCCCATGCCGACAATCGCCACCTGGTCTTTGATCCCCTTGCTCGCCATGTCGCTGCTCCCATCGGCCGCTAGCGGCGCGGCCGCGCCTTCCAGAAGTAGTTGTGCACGCCCTGGCCAGTGTAGAGCCGGCGGAAGGTCATCTCCAAGCGGTCGCCGATGGCGACGCTGGCCGGCTCCACGTCGGTGAGCTCACAGCTCAGCCGGCCGCCGCCGTCGAAGTCGACCACCGCCGACACCACCGGCGGCTGCAGGGAGTAGGCCAGGTGGTCGAGAGTGAAGGTGGCGACCTGGCAGCCGCGGGCGGCGAACTGCTCGGCGCCCATCCGATCGATGGCGCCGCAGTGCACGCAGACGCGCTGCGGCGGCAGGTGACCGGCGCCGCAGGCCGCGCAGCGCGAGCCGACGAAGGCCATCTTCCAGCGCTCGTGCCGCCGCATCGGCGGCGCCGCCGGCCGCTCCGGGTCGGGGCGCCGCGGCGGCTCAAAGGGCAGCACGCCGCGCCACTTGAGATAGGTGAGGTACGGCAGATCGTTGCGCTTGGCGGCGATCCAGGCGTCGACGCCGTGCGCCGGGCGCCGCTCCTCGATCCGCTCGGTGACCTCGAGCACCGCCACGTCGCAGCCGTCGGCCAGCGAGGCGACGAGGATGCGCTCGCCGGGGCGCGCCGCGTCGAGGGCTCGCGCCAGGACAAGCCCGGCGTGCGCTGCGCCGGTGCGTCCCACGCTGGCCAGGAGCGGATCGGCGAGCTGCTTGGGAATCAGGTGCAAGGCTTGGGGCAGGGCGGCGGCGGCCCGTGCACTGGCGGCATCGAGCACGACGGTGGAAAGTTGTCCGGGCTCGATCCCGGCGTCGCGCAGGGCGCGGGTGGCGGCATCGGCAAGCGCCGGGCCGAGCACCTCGGCGCCGAAACGCTCCTCCCATTGCTTGGCAAAGGGATCGCTCGGCAGGCGCCAGACGTCGAGCAGCTCGGTGGTCGCCGCGGCCCGCCCGATGATGCGCGCCGCGGCGTCCGCGTCGGGCCCGAGCGCGAAGGCCACCGCGGCGTCACCGGACAGACTCTCGCGCTCGCCACCGGGCGCGCCGACGACGACGTCGGCCGCGCATACCAGCGGTCTGCCGCCGGCGGTGGCGATATCGCCGCCGAGCAGCAGGGCCGACAGGCCGGCGCGCGACGTGCCGCCGAGCTCGAGCGAGCGGATCGTTTCGGGCAGGTCGAGCGCCGCTTGCAGGGTCGCGGCGTTCAGCTTCTCGGCGTACGGCGGGCTGGTGGTGGCGAAGAGCAACGCATCGACTGCCGCGCCGCCGGCCAGCGCGTCGCGTGCCGCTTCCACCGCCATCGAGGCGGCGTCCTCGTCGTAGCTGGCCACGGCGCGCTCGCCCTTGCCGGCGCCGATGGCTGAGCGTTGCAGCCGAAAGTAGGGGATGTAGCTGCCGTAGTGGGTGATGCCGGCCACGAGTTCCTCCGCACGGTGTGGGAAGCGGAACCCTAAGATTCCGCCTGGTCGAAGGCAAGCGACGGGGCCCCACCCCCCGCCGGGTGCACGCCGTGCGCCCCTACGCGTTGCGGTGGTGATGGATATATATTACATAGCACATATGTCGATAACAGTGCGACGGCGACCGATGCGGGTCGCGGGGTACGATTACGCGCGCCCTGGGGCGTACTTCGTCACCATCTGCACGCACGGCAAGGCACTACTCTTCGGCGACGTGGTGGACGGGAAGATGTGGCTGAACGGATGCGGTGAGGTCGCGCGCGAGGAGTGGATCGGGTCTGTCGCGAGGCGGCGCGAGATCGCGTTGGATGCGTTCGTGGTAATGCCCAATCATCTGCACGCGATCATCTGGTTGCGTGCGCCTTCGCTCGAGCCCCCGCCCGCCGCCCCGGGCGCACGCCGTGCGCCCCGACGCGCACCGCAGTCGCTGGGTTCCCTGATCGCGGGCTTCAAGGCGGCAGTCACCCGGCGCGTTCGCGGCCGCCTGCCCATCTGGCAGCGCAATTACTACGAGCACATCATCCGCAACGACGGCGACCTGACTCGTATCCGGCAATACATCGCCGACAACCCCGCCCGCTGGACCTCCGACCGCGAACACCCCCACCCTTCGTAGGGGCGCCCGGCGGGGGTACCCCCTCGGTATCTCGGCGCGCCCACCGCCCGCGAGCACCGGGTGGCGTGCCCCCTTGGTGCCCCCCCCCGCCCCCCCCCGCCGGGCGCACGCCGTGCGCCCCTACACGCGCCGTCCGCGAACACTTTGTATCGCGCAAGGGCGCACCGCCGCGGCGCACCGCCCACGGTACCGCGCCGCTCCAACCGCGAGCACGCCATCCCGCGTAGGGGCGCACGGCGTGCGCCCGGCGGGGGGGGGCGCCTCAGGCGCGGGCGGCACCTATGCGAGCAGGGTGGCCAGGTCGTCGTCGCTCATGCCGAGGGCGCGGGCGGCGTGGGCGGCGGCGATGAGGGCTCGGTGACCGCCGGCGCCGACGCTGTCGCGACCGACCGGAATCGTCAGGTCGTCGAGGCGCATGTGCAGGCCGGCGGCATCGCGGCTGATCGCGGCGGCGGAGAAGGCGATCGCACCGGGCACATCCGCCGCCAGGGCGGCCAGCATCGGATCGTCGGCGCACAGCAGGACGCTGGCGCGGCGCGCCGTCGCATCGCGGCAGAGCAGGGCGATCTCGTCGCGCAGTGTCTCGACGGCATCGAGGTCGTCGCGATAGCTCGCCGCCACCGGGGTGACGATGACGACGTCGGGCTGCACGATCTCGAGGTGCGCCGCCATGTCGCCGGCCCGGCGCACGCCGAGCTCGAGCACCATGACGTCGAGTGCCTCGCGCGCCCCATACGCCGACCACAGCGCCTGCGCGACGCCGCGCGCCAGATCGCCCGGGCGTCGCGTATCGAGCTCGAGGCCGAGCACCGCCAGCGGCAAGCCGACGTCGGTGTTGTACGAGAGCGGGTTCGCCCGTACCCGAAAGCGACCCGCGAGGAGCTCGCTCAACGTCCGTTTCAACGCCGTCTTGCCCTGACTGCCGGTGATGGCGACGATTTTCGGGCGCTGGCGGCGCAAGCGCGCCCGCGCCAGGTGGCGGAGCAGCGTCAGCCCGTGGCGCCGCCAGCCCTGGGGCCGGCGCGCGGCCGGTGCCGCGATCGCCCCGGAGACCGACGCCGGATGGACGGCGACGCCGCGCAACGGGCGGCCGGCGAAGAACGCGTCCAGGCGGTCGAAGGCGAGGTCGATATCGGCCGCCGGGCGCGCATAGCAGAGCCGCAGGTGCGCCTCGCCGCTGGGACCGAAGGCGATGCCCGGCACCAGCGCGACGCGCGCCTGTTCGAGCAGCTCGGCGGCGAGGCGGCGCGAATCGCGCGCGTGGCGGACGGTATCCTTGATGCGCGGGAAGACGAAGTAGGAGGCGTTCGGCTTCTGGTAGTCGACCACGTGCGACAGCGCATCGAGGCGCTCGAGGACGTGATCGCGGCGGCGGCGGAACTCGGCGCGGAACTCGGCGACGCAGTCGTCGTGCGCGAGCGCCGCCAGGGCGGCGTACTGCGAGACGACCGGCGCGCAGGTGACCAGCGCATCGTGCACGGTGAGGATGTCGGCGACCCGTTCCGCCGCCCCGTGCAGGAAGCCGACGCGCCAGCCGGTCATGCCGTAGGCCTTGGAAAACGAGCAGACGCGAATCACGCGCTCGCGCGCCGTGGCTTCCTGGGCGGCGCTGAAGATGCGTTCGTCGGTGTAGACGAAGTCCTTGTAGACCTCGTCGGTGATGACCAGCAGATCGTGCGCCGCCGCCACCCGCAGCATGCGCAGCGTCTGCTGGCGCGAGAAGATCGTGCCGGTCGGGTTGTTGGGATTGCACAACAGTAGGGCGCGCGTGCGCCGGCTCACGGCGGCGGCGATGGCGTGCGGATCGAGGTCGAAGTTGGCGTCCTCATCCAGTGGCACCCAGCGCGGCACGCCGCCGGCGATGCGGATGGCGGGCAGGTACGAGGCGTAGGTCGGCGACACCACCAGCACCTCGTCGCCGGCGTCGATATTCGCCAGCAGCGTCGCCGCAATCGCTTCGATGGCGCCCACCGTGACCAGGATCTCGCGCTCCGGATCGTAGCGCATGCCGTCGCGCTCGAGCGCCTCGGCGATCGCCTCGCGCAGCTCCGGCAGGCCGGGGCTGACCGAGTAGCGGGCGCAGGCGCCTTCGGCCATGCGCTGCGCGGCGGCGCGCTTGATCGGCTCCGGGGTGTCGAAGCTCGGGATGCCTTGCGCCAGCGAGACCACGCCGGGGAGGCGGCTGGCCTGCAGCTCGACGTCCTTGATCGGCGACAGGGTCACGCCGCGCAAGCGCTCCGCCACGCGCCCGGCGCGGCGTTCGCGGGCGCGCGCCGCGCCGCCGGCGAAGAGGCGACTCATGATGCGCCGTCCGCCCCGTCGAGGTGGTCGACGGCGTTCAAGCGCTCGGCAACCCAACCATCGCGGCCGCGGACCAGACAGTGGATCGACCCCAGATCGATCTCGAGGCCGCGGCGCTTTTCCGCCGTCAGCGCCAGCAGCTCGGTCAGGGCGACGGCGATGACGCCGCGATGCACGACGGCCAACAGCACCGCGCCGGGGGCGTTCGCCAGCATCTCCTGCAGGCCGGCGGCGACGCGCCGATGAAAGGCGAGTCGACACTCACCCTCGGGATACGCGAAGGTCTCGGGATTGGCCTGCCAGCGGCGATAGTCGTCCGGATCGCGCCGCGCGATCTCCTCCTTGGTCAGCCCTTCCCAACGGCCGAAATGCACCTCGTCGAACGCGGCCAGGGCGACCGGGGTGTGCGCACCGCGCGTCACCAGCGCGGCGCCGTGCCGCGTGCGTCGCAGGCGGCTCGAGTACACCGCCGCGAAGCGCTCCGCTGCCAACGCGGCGCCGGTCAGCTGCATCTGCCGCTCGCCGAGCGGGCTCAGTGGCACGTCGGTGGCGCCGTAGTAGCGGATGCTCGACTGCCCGGTGGTCTCGCCGTGTCGCACCAGGATCAGGCGCTCGACGCCACCCCCGCTCGCCATCGGCTGCCGCTGCGCGCTCACACCCCCGGCCCGCCGGCGTGTGTCCCGCCCGCCTTCGGGACGATCGCCTGCGGCACCGCGAGGGCCGCTTCCAGCAGCGGGGCGCGGCTGGCGTGCACGACGGGCATGGTCACCAACACCGCCGCCGCGCCGACGACCAGGACCACCACCGCACCGAGCGAGAGCATGGCGTACGAGAGCCCGCCAACGCCGTCTGCCCAGCGCACCAGGAAGACCCCCAGGGCGCCGATGCCGAAGGTGCCGACGAACTTGACCCCGTACAGGGTGGCGCGCCAGCGCGCCGGCGAGAGGTGCGCGAAGAGGCTGTTCTCGATCGGCTCCATGCCGCGGCTGAAGAAGGTGAACAACGCGGCACAGGCCAGCAAGGGCAACCCGCCCAGCCAGCTCATCGCCACCAGCCCCGGCAGGCTCAGGGCGTGAAAGAAGAGATAGCCGCGGCGCAAGTCGTAGCGATCGGCCGCCGCGCCACCGACGTACTGGCCGGCGATCCCGAACAGATAGGCGATCGTGGTCGCGGCGCCGTATCCGATCTCGGTCAGGTGGGCGGCGAAATAGCCGGGTTGGATCAGCGTCGCGCCGCGGTAGCTGATGCCGGCGAGCGTCGCGGCGATGAACAACACGGTCAGCGGTCGCCAGGCAATGGGCGGCGCGGCGTCGCGCGCGGCGCGCACCCGTTTCACGTGCGGCTCGGCGAAGGGCAGGAAGGCGCACCCCACCGCCACGGCGCACATGGCGTAGCCGACGGCGCGGTAGGTGTTCTGCCAGCCGAGCTGGGTGCAGAGCGCGGCGGTGAGCAGCGGCGTGATGGCGATCGCCACGCTGCCGCAGATCCCGTTGATTCCCAGCGCGCGGCCCGGTGCGCTCACCGCCTGCGAGATCAGGCCCATCCCAACCGGATGGTAGATGCTGGCGAACGCGCCGATCGCCGCCAGACAGAACATCAGGGCGCGCGGCGACGGCGCCTCGCTGGCGGCCAGCGCCGACACGCCGAGCCCGAACAACGACACCAGCAGCAGCAGCCGCGCGCCGATGCGGTCGGCTAACAACCCGGCCGGCAGGGCGCCGGCGCCGAAGAGCAGGTAGCCGAGAAAGCTCCAACCCAACACCTCGTCGAGCGGCACGTCGGCCTGCCGGGCGAGGGCCACCGCCAGGGTGGGAAACATCAGCTCGAAGAAGTGTGCGGAGAAGTGCCCGACGCCGGTGATGACGAGAACGTTGCGCTCGCTGCGCGCCGCCGACGGGACGGCCATCGATCGCCGCACGCTATCCGACGCCAGGCGGGGAAAAAAGAGGAGAGGGCTGGCCCCCTTCCTCGCAGTCATCCCGCAGTTCGCTTATCCTACCGTCGATCACATGCACCGCCTCGAAACCAGCTTGGTCATTGGGCGCCTCCGCCCACCGCGAGGGGGGCGGGCCGCAGGGGAGACGAACTGATGCCGATGCCACTGGAAGGGATCCGCGTCATCGACTGGACGATCTGGCAACAGGGCCCGGTGTGCTCGATGATGCTCGGCGACCTCGGCGCCGACGTGATCAAGATCGAGGAACGAGTCGGCGGCGACCCGGGGCGCGGTTTCTTCAAGATCCAGGGCGGTGCCGAGCGGCCGAACTTCTACTTCGAGGCCAACAATCGCAACAAGCGCAGCCTCACGCTCGACCTCAAGCAGGCGGAGGGGCGGGAGATCCTCTACCGGCTGGTCGCCAAGTCGGACGTCTTCGTGCAGAACTTCCGCCGCGGCGTGGCGACGCGCCTCGGCATCGACTACGCGGCGCTGCGCCAGCACAACCCGAAGCTGATCTACGCCAACGCCACCGGCTACGGCCCCGAAGGGCCGGAGAGCGGCGCGCCGTCGTTCGATCAGCTCGGCCTGGCGCGCTCGGGCATCATGCTGGCGGCGGGCGAGCCCGACATGCCGCCGCTGGCCATCGCCGGCGGCATCGCCGATCAGATGGGCGCCATCGTGCTCGCCTACGGCGTGCTGGCGGCGCTGCTGGCACGCGAGCGCTACGGCATCGGCCAGGAGATCGACGGCTCGCACCTCGGCAGCATGATGGCGCTGCAGGGTCTGAGCGTCTCGGCGCGTCTGCTGTGGGGCGCGGCCATGCCGCGCATGGCGCGCCGCGCCGCGCTCAATCCGCTGTGGAATCATTACCGCTGCGCCGACGGCCGCTGGCTCTGCCTCGGCATGTTGCAAGCCGACCGCTACTGGGCCGACTTCTGCCGCGTCCTCGGCCGACCCGAGCTCGGCAGCGACCCGCGCTTCGCCGACCTGCGGACCCGCGCCGCCAACGCCGCGGCGGCGATCGAGATCCTCGACCAGATCTTCGCCACCAAATCCACCTCGGAATGGATGGCGGTGTTGCGCGCCGGCGGAGACTTCATCTTCACGCGCGTCAACGCCGTCGACGAGCTGCCGGACGATCCGCAGGTGCGCGCCAACGACTACGTGGTGGCCTTCGACCACCCGCGCTACGGCCCCACCGAGGTGCTCGGCCTGCCGGTGCGCTTCGGCGCCACCCCGGGCAGCGTGCGCCTGCCGGCGCCGGAGTTCGGCGAGCACACCGAGCAGATCCTCACCGAGCTGCTCGACTACTCCTGGGAGGACGTCGCGGCATTCAAAGAGCGCGAGGTGATCTGAGCCGGCACGCGGAGGGATGCACGCGGTGCTGATGGGCGCACTGGCCGCGATCGGCGCGGTGGCGGTGACGGGTCTGGCGTTCGCGGCCTGTGCCTTCAGCATGCCCGGGCGCTCGTTCGAGGGTGCGGCACCGCCCCTCTCCGCCGACCAGCGCGCCCTTGCCGATCGGCTGCGCGCGCATGTCGTCGAGCTGGCGGGGGAGATCGGCGAGCGCAATCTGGACCACTACGACGGGCTCGAACGGGCGCGCCACTACATCCACGCCCAGCTGGCGGCAGTTGGTTACTCGACCGCCGACCTTCCCTTCACCTATCGCCACGCGACCTTCTACAACGTCGAAGCCCTATCGCCGGAGGCAGATTCGGCTGCCGCCGGTGTCGTCGTCGGCGCGCATTACGACTCGGTCGAGGGATCCCCCGGCGCGAACGACAACGCCTCTGGGGTCGCCGCGCTGATCGAGGTCGCGCGCCTCCTGCGCCAGGCGCCGCCGCCTGCGCCGCTGCGCTTCGTCGCCTTCGCCAACGAGGAGCCGCCGTACTTCAACACCGGCCAGGGGATGGGCAGCGTCGCCTACGTCGACCGCTTCACCGATCCCGCGGCCAGCCTGCGCTTCATGCTGTCGCTCGAAAGCGTCGGCATCTACCGCGACGAGCCCGGAAGTCAGCAGTATCCCCTCGGCGTCGGCCTCTTCTATCCCGAGCGCGGCAACTTCGTCGCCTTCATCGCCAACCCCGCCTCGCGCTCCCTCCTGCGCGACCTGCTGCGCCACTTCCGCGCCAGTGCGACGCTGCCATCCGAGGGCGCGGCCCTGCCGGACTGGGTCCCGGGCGTGGCGTGGTCCGACCATCGCTCGTTCTGGCAGGCGGGAGTCCCGGCGCTGATGGTCACTGACACGGCGCCGTTTCGCGACCCGGCCTATCATCGGCCGACCGACACCCCGGAGCGCCTCGACTACGAGCGCATGGCGCGCCTGGTCACCGCCCTCGCTCCGGCCATCGCCGCCACCGCCGCGGGGCGGTAGCAGCCCGTTGAAAAAGGCCGCGCTCATCCTTCGACGGGCTCAGGATGAGCGGGAAGTGCTTGTGCCGCAACGTGTTCCGCTCACCCTTCGACGAGCTCAGGACATGCCCTGAGCCCGTCGAAGGGTGGGCGGAACACGTTTTTCAACGGGCTGTTAGGGCGCGGGGGCATCCCGCGCCCAAGGAATGCGGCGCGGCGTGGAAGCCCCAGGCGCACCCGGCGGGGGGCGCGCCGCCGCCCCCCGGGCGCACGCCGTGCGCCCCTACGCGATTGTTGCAGTGCATTACAGTCGCTCGCCGCTCGAGCGCTGCCCCGTCGTCATCGTTGCTTGGGTTCGGGGGGCACTCTCGAGCCCCTCGGGCTCCGCGGCTCTGCGTTGAATTTCTTTCCGGGCGCACGCCCGGAGGGGGAAGGCGGGGTGTACTCGCTGGCGCGGCCGAAGTGCGCGGCGGCGGCGGCGGCGGCGCGCTCGGCCACCTCGGCGGGGACGAAGACGTAGAGGCGCCACAGGCTGGCGTAGCGTTCCTCGAGGGCGCGGATCTCGGCGCTGCCTGGCTCATCCGTGGCGTTGAGGGCGCGCGGACCGCGGCGCGTCAGCACGCGGGCCGCCGCTTCCTTCATCACCGTCAGCGCCGGACAGTAGACGATCACCTCGCCCGCCGCGCAGTCCAGCTCGCTCGCCAGCGCCGCTTCGAGCCCGCCCCGGGTCTGCCGCGCTTCATGGTAGGTGCGCACCAGGGCGGCGCGCGCCTCGGGCTCGACGCTGGCGGCGGAGATCACGTAGCCGCGCTTGAGCAGGTCGCGGCGCATGAGACGCTCGATCAGCCGCCGCGCCGGCGGGACCGCACAGCGCGCCAGGCGGTCGAGCAGCGTCCAGTCGTTGAGCGCCAGCAGGTCGGCCTCGGCCAGCGCGCCGGCGTCGAGCGCCAGCTCGACGGCCTTGGAGATCATCGCCCCGGCGACGACCTTGGTGTGGTGGTAGTAGACGCGCTCGGTGAGGAAATAGCGCATGCGCAGGAGCTGAATCACCTCCGAGCGCGCGTCGGGGCGATCCATGCCGTGTTTCACCATGCCGAGGGCGAGATGACCGTCGGCGACGGTGAAGTAGTGGAAGACGCGGTCGTCGTAGTCGTGCGCCAGGCCGGTGAAGTAGGCATCGCGGCGCAGGTAATCGAGCAGGTCGGCATCGATGGTGCTGGCGATGATCTCCGCTGTCCAGGCCGGCAGCGAGCTCGCCCCGGCCCCGAGCAGCCCGGCGATCTCGGCGCGGATGCCGAGGCGCTCGAGATCCTCGCCGAGCCGGCCGCCGAGCAAGCGCACCAGGCGCGTGCCCTTGTCGTGGCGCGCAAACAGGCGGCGCTCGTCCTCCAGCGTGTGCCCGAAGGGTACGTGCGTCACATCGTGCAGGAGCGCCCCGGCGGCGATCAGCGCCTCGATGTCCCCCCCTACCTCAACGCCCTCGCGGCGCAGTGAGGCGATGATGCGGTGCGCCGTGGCGCCGGCGCCGAGCACGTGGTCGAAGCGCGTATGCAGCGCGCCCGGGTAGACGAGCGAGGCCGTGCCGAGCTGCTTGATGCCGCGCAGCCGCTGCACGTCGGGCAGGTCGAGCACCGCCGCCTCCAGCCGGCTGAGCGACAGGTCGCCGTGCACGGGATCGCGGATCAGCATCGAGGCTACCGTAGCGCGTCAGGTACCGGCGAATGAAGGGCTGGAAAGGGTCGGCGGGCCCGGCGGGAGAACTCCGAAGCCACAGATGAACACCGATGTACGCGGATCAGAACCATCACGGCGCGCTGGAGCCTGAACAGCGCTACCGTGCTGCGGGCGTATCGGAGCGCGGGGAGTCATGGTTTCGACCTGCCCACATTGGTTGATCGGTATTCATCTGTGGCGTTTCTTTCCGCTTTGGGAGTACTGACGTTGACCGGACAAGGCCGGCTCGCAGGCGTTCGGATTCACCGCCACCGCCGTGCTAGACGCGCCGCGTCGCGCGGCGGCGACGGTCGTTCACAGGAGGGGAGATCACATGGCGTGGGTGTATCTGATCATCGCTGGGTGCCTCGAGGTCTCATGGACCGTGGGGCTCAAGTACACGCACGGCTTCACCCGCTTGTGGCCGAGCGTCCTCACCGGCGTGGCGATCGCCTTCAGCATGTTCTTCCTCGCTCAGGCCGTGCGCACGCTGCCGATCGGCACCGGCTACGCGGTGTGGACCGGCATCGGGGTGGTCGGCACTGCCGTGTGCGGCATACTTCTGTTCTCGGAGTCTGCCGCGCTCGGCCGCCTCGTCTCCATCGGCCTCATCGTGCTCGGCATCATCGGCCTGCGACTGACGGAGCGATGAAGGCGGCCGATCACGGCACCTGGTGCGCGCGCGTGGGTGGACAGAGCCTTTGTCGGGTCGGGTTCGGTTTGCGTTCTCGCCTCGGCTTGGCTAGCGCGGCAGCGCCTGGCGGCGGCGGGGCGGCGAGGGCGAAGGCGAGCGTTCCGCCGCGGCGCTCGGTGAGGAGGTCGTCATGAGGCGCTGGTTGTCGACCGCAGGGCTGCTGGCGTTGGCAGCCCTGTGCGGGTGCGGCGTTTTTTCCCCGCCTCCGGCGCCGGCGCCGGCGCCGAAGTCCGCGTCACCGGTGATCGATCGCATCACCCGCAGCGGCGAGCTGCGGGTCGGCACCTCGGGGCATCAGCCGCCGCTCACCGCGACGACCAGGGACGGCGCGATCATCGGTTTCGACGCCGACCTGGCGCAGTCGCTCGCCAACGCCATGGGCGTGCGCCTCAAGCTCGTACCGATGCCGTTCGCCGAGCTGATCCCGGCCCTGCGGCGCGGCGAGGTCGACATGGTGCTGTCGGGTCTCACCATGACCCCGCAGCGCAATCTGCAGGTGGCCTTCGTCGGTCCGTACCTGGTCTCGGGCATGTCGATCCTCACCAAGTCGAAGACCATGGCCAAGCTGCGCAAGGCCGAGGAGATCGATACCCCTGATGTCAGCGTCGCCGCGCTCGCCAGCTCGACGGCCGAGCGCTTCGCGCAAGAGAACATTCCGAAGGCCAAGCTCACCGTCGTTGCCACCCCCGATGAAGGTGTCGATCTGGTCCGCCAGGGCAAGGTCGACGCCCTGCTCGCCGACCACCCGTTCTGCGAGGTCACCGTCTACCGCTACCGCGACGACGACCTCACCACCCTCGAGACCCCGTTCACCTTCGAGCCGCTCGGCATCGCGCTGCCGCCCGATGACGCCCTGCTCATCAACTGGATGCAGAACGCCCTCGCCGACCTCGACGACTCCGGCGCCATCTACGACATGATGTACGAGTGGTTCGAGAAGGACGAGTGGGTCGAACGGCTGCACTGAACGCCGGCTCGGCGGCTGGGGATTTTGGCTTGACGCCGCCAGGGGCAACCCGGTAGAGGAGCCGTTGCAGGAGGTCGGCGATGCTCGGACGAGATGCTGCGCGGCAGTGGAGCGCCTTAGTTGCGGCGACGGTCGTCATCAGCGCGTTGCTCTCTCTCGTCTCCATTCAAAGCGGCCAAGGCAGTGCCATCGATTGCGCGAACATCACCGGGCCCTGCGACATAGGCGCGTGTCCGGGTAACACGACGTGTGCCGCGGCGCCGGGTGGCGTCGGCTGTGCGTGCGTGCCAAGCGGCTGCTGTGTGGTTGGGCCAGGAAACGCGACCTGCATCGACAACCTCCCGCAGACAAACTGCACCGGGACCTTCGTCGCCGGCGGCAGTTGCATGGTCGAGTGCATGGGTGTGCCGAACGGCGGAGGGTGCGTCGACCCGGACGATTGTATCTCCGGCAACTGTGTCGATGACGTGTGCTGCGCCGACGCCTCGTGCCCGGCGGGCGAGTCCTGTGACAACCCGGGAAACGCCGGGATGTGCTCACCCGATCCCAGCGCACCCGCACCGGCGGTGTCGCGCAACGGCGTGATGCTGGCGCTGACCCTGCTGATCGCGGTCGGCGGCTTCGCCCTCCTGCGGCGGCGGCGCAGCCGCCTTCACTGAGAGCCTGTGAGGAAATCGGTTTGCGGCGGACAAGGTGCGTAGGATGAGCAGCAGCGGGCCACCGGACGGAGAGTCCGATCTGCTCAGGGCACCCGCGAAGCGGGTCCGGGGGGTGCCGAAGAGTGCCGGTCGGTGTGGCGACGAGCGGGAAGCGGCCTGGTGGCCGCGGCGGCGGCGCGGGCCGCTGGCTTACCCCGCCGGCGGCGCCAGCGCCAACCAGCGCAGCAGATTGTGGGCGATAGAGATCAGCAGGACGACACAGAAGACCTTCCCCGTGCCCCGCACCGAAAACTGCTGCAGCCCGTGCATCACGCGCCATTTGCCATTCACGCACTCCGCGGTCGCCGCCCGCTCCTTGTAGATGCTTTTGGCCTCGGCGGTCCCCATGCGCTGGCGCCACGCAGCCACGGCCGGCGAATCGCCCGGCAACGGCTGGTACGGATCGCGAGCGGGATTCTTCGGCTTCTGCACCGGGGCCACCAGCGTCACCTGCGCGGCGGCGAACGCCTCGACGGTCTCCTTGGTGGCAAACCCGCCGTCCACCAAGTACTCGCTGGGGCGCTGCTCGCCGCGCTGCTCGACCTGCTCCACCATCGGCGCGGCCTGCTGCGCATCGCTGCCGACGTTCGTGACGGCGACGCCGACGATGACTTGGCTGCCGGGGGCGGTGGCCAGTTGCACGTTGAAGGCGGGGCGAAACCCGCCGTCCGCCATCTTCATCACCCGGGCCTCGGGATCGGTGGTCGACACCCGCGCCGCCGCTTGCTCTTCCGCCGTCTTCTTCAACGCCCGCACCGCGGGCAGCTGCTCCAGCGCCCGCTGGACACGTGCCGCGCGCTCGTGCGCGGCGCGCTGGCGCGCCGCCCGCTGGCGTTGGCCGCTCCGCGGGTCGGGATGTTCCACCTCCGCCGCCAAGCGCTCGACCTGCTCTTGGGCCTCCTGCCGCAGGCGCTCCAGCGTGCGCTGGCGCCGAAACGACGCCGCCCCCGCACTGGCGCGCACCCGCATCCCATCTTGCGCCACCCGCTCCAGGCTCACCAGCCCCTCGGCCACCAAGATGGTGAGGAGCTCGGTCAACAGATCGTTCAGCGCCTGTTGGTGGGCCGTGCGGAAATCGGCCAGCTGATGATAGTTGATCGGCACCCCACCCCGCAGCCACCGATAGACATCATGTTCCTTACACAGGCGGGCGAGCCGCCGGGCACTGCCGATCCCGTCCACCGTCGCATACACCCACAGGGCCAGCAGCACCTGGGGATCGGCCGGCGGGCGCCCCGGCCCGCCCACCACCGCGCTGATCTGCGCGTAGAAGCCGCTCAGCTCCAGCCGCTCCAACAACGCCCAGATCGCGCGGGCCGGATGCTCCTCGGGGACCAAGGAGTCCAAGTCGCGACACACCATCTCGCCCTGCGTGCGCACCGGCTCCACCACGCGCGCGACACTCGGCGAGGTCGGTGCGGGGGCTGCCGGTTCCTTCTTCCCCCCGCCCAGCTCACCGAACAGCAACCCCGTCTCCATCCCCACCTCCTCCACCACCACGGTGTCGTTCTATACCATCATCTTCGCCGCGTGCCTATCGACGCGGCGCGGGGATTTCCTCACAGGCTCTGAGTGAAAGCCCGACGGCCCACCGCGGGTTTGCGCTTGACCTGACGGGATTTCGGCGGTAACCAGGCCGTCGTCGGGCGAGCAACCTGGATGGTAAGGAGGGGCGGAACGATGCCACGTACGCAAGCTGCGCCAGTGTGGGGGGGCCTAGTGGCCGCAACGGTGACCACCGTGCTGCTGTCCCTCGTTCCCCTCCAACAGAGTCAAGGGGGCAGTGTGCCGTGCGCCAATGCCAGCGCGCCGCAATGTGGTGTGGGGTCCTGCCCGTTCGCCAATGAGACATGCGGCGCGGCGCTCAACGGTACCTGCGAGTGCGTGTTGAACGTTGGTTGTTGTGTTCCGCAGAATTCCACTACCTGTCAGGATGGCGTGCTCGGGTCCAATTGCACCGGGCAGTTCGTCTTCGGCGGTATCTGCTCCGTGGAATGCGTGCCGCCGACGAACACTCCGACGAACACTCCGACGAACACCCCGACCAGCACGCCGACAAGTACGCCGACCGACACACCCAGCGCGACGCCGACCGCGACAGCAACCGACACGCCGACGGTGACGCCGACCTCGACCGGTGTGCCGGACGGTGGCGATTGCATGGACCCAGCGGACTGCATTTCCGGCAACTGTGTCGATGACGTGTGCTGCGCCGAGGCCGCCTGTCCGCCGGGCCAGTCGTGTGACAACCCGGGCAATGCGGGGATGTGTTCGCCTGATCCGACCGCACCCGCGCCGGTGGTGTCGCGCAACGGCTTCATGTTGGCGCTGGCGCTGCTGATCGCAATCGGCGGCTTCGCCGTGCTGAGGCGGCGGCGCGGCACGAGCTGAGAGGCGCCCTCACCCTAACAGTCCGTTGAAGAAGGCCGCGCTCATCCTTCGGCAAGCTCAGGGCGCGTCCTGAGCCCGTCGAAGGGCGAGCGGAGCGCGTTCCTCAACCGGCTGCTCGGTCGAACCCGCTCGGAGCACGGGAGAGGAGCCTGGCTCTCTGGCGGCGAGACAGGTAGTGAAGCCGCCATGCTCGCCGCTCGCGTCGCCGCGCTGCTGTTGCTCGCCGCCGGCGCCTCCGCCGACGATGTCGTCGACTGGCCGGATGCGGCGTCGTGCGCCGGCAGGATCTGTACGGTGCGCGGTACGGTGGTGGCGCAAGAGGAGCAGGGACCCGTCTTTCGCCTCTACTTCGACGATGCGCGACGCGATGTCTACGTGACGCTGGTGCGCGGCTGGCTGGTCACCTGGCCGAGCTACGTCGGTCACCCGATCGCGGCGACCGGCAAGGTCGATCGCTTCCGCGACCAGGTCGAAGTCATGGTGCGCGATCCGCGCGCCATCGCGCTGCTCGACGCACCGCCGACGCCGACCCTGGCCCCGTTCACCGCCGCGCCGCCACCCCCTGCTTCGCCACCGCCGCAACCCGCATCCGCACCACCCCCCGCGCCGCCGGCGGCCGCGCCGGTTGCGCCGGCACCGGTTCCGGTAGCGCCGGTCCCGGCGGCACCGCCCATCGCCGCACCGCCGGCGTTGCCACCGGCGGTTCAGGCACCGATC
>CAYYWP010000074.1:0-19975 GCA_964475125.1 uncultured Binatia bacterium (SeqCode)
GAGCTGGCGAAGATGTGCGCCATGCCGACCGCCAGGCTCGGCGCGCCGCCGGTACGGGCGAACAGCGAGCGCTCGCCGATGGCGGCGGCGAGCGTCTCGATTTCCTGCGCCGTCACCGGGAAGCCCCAGGCGGTGATCGTCGCGGTGGCGGCGACGGGGTCGGCGCCGACGATGCCGGCCGGGCTGTTGATGGCGAAGTACACGCCGGGCTGCAAGGCCGCGGCGGCGACCATCGCCATGATGGCGACGAACGACTCGAGCAGCATGCAGCCGTAGCCGATCATCGGCGCGTCGGTCTCCTCGCGCAGCAGCTTCGGCGTGGTGCCGGAGGCGATCAGCGAGTGGAAGCCGGAGATGGCGCCGCAGGCGATGGTGATGAAGCAGAAGGGAAACACCTTGCCGGCGAAGATCGGCCCGCTACCGTCGATGAAGCGGGTCACCGCCGGCAGCTCGATGTCGGGTCGCACGAAGGCGATGCCGACGGCCAGCCCCGCCACCGTGCCGAGCTTGACGAAGGTCGACAGGTAATCGCGCGGCGCCAGCAGCAGCCAGACCGGCACGACCGAGGCGGCGAAGCCGTACAGGATGATCGCCCAGGACAGCTGGGTGGCGCTGAGGGTGAACAGCACCGACAGGGTCGGGTGCTGGTCGACCCAGCGGCCGCCCAGCAAGGCCGCCGCCAGCAGGACGAGGCCGATGGCCGTGCCGCCGAGCACGTCGTGTGGCCGGATCCACTTCATGTAGGCGCCCATGAGCATGGCGATCGGGATCGTCGCGGCGACGGTGAAGGTGCCCCACGGGCTGTGGCGCAGCGCGTTGACCACCACCAGCGCCAGCACGGCGATGAGGATGATCATGATGGAAAAGACACCGAGCAGGGCGGCGAACCCGCCGATCGGACCGATCTCGTCCTTGGCCATCTGGCCGAGCGAGCGGCCGTCGCGGCGCAGGCTGCCGCACAGGATGCAGAGGTCCTGCACGCCGCCGCCCAGCACCACGCCGATGAGGATCCACAGCGTGCCCGGCAGGTAGCCGAACTGGGCCGCCAGGGTCGGGCCGATCAGCGGCCCGGGGCCGGCGATGGCGGCGAAGTGGTGGCCGAACACCACCCAGCGATTGGTCGGGACGAAGTCGCGGCCGTCGTTGATGCGCTCGGCGGGGGTCTGGCGGGCGGCGTCGAGGCTGAACAGCCTGGCGGCGATGTAGGCGCCGTAGAAGCGATAGGCGATCGAGTACACCGCCGCGGCGGCGACGATGAACCACACCGCGTTCACCGTCTCGCCGCGCCACACGGCCAGCGTGGCGATGGCGTAGGCGCCGACCATCGCCACGGCGATCCAGGTCACCCCCCTGAGCACCGACATCGACGCAGCCTTCCTGCCGGCGGCCTCATTATCGCGTCGGCCGCCGCTCGTCGACGGTGCCGCGTCGCGACGCCCCCGCGCGCCCCCGCGGGCGCGCGGAACGCGTGTCCAATCGGCCGCAAAGGCTTAGCAGTCCGTTGAAAAACGTCTTCCGCCCACCCTTCGACGGGCTCAGGGTGAGCGGAACACGTTGCGGCACAATCACTTCCCACTCATCCTGAGCCCGTCGAAGGATGAGCGCGGCCTTTTTCAACGGACTCTTAGGGCTCCCGACGGGCAGACCGCCGTCGTGACCACTGCACGCCCATGGCCAGCAGCAGGCCAGCCAAGACGGCCGTGCTCAACAGTGAGGTCGCCGGGGCCGGTTCGACCCCGACATGGGTCGTCGTGCAGTCGAGCGAAAGCGTGCTGTTGTTACCGGGGAAGTCGGCGCAGAGCTGGCAGCTCCCCATGTCCATACCCATGTCTGGGCAATCCGTGTCCGTATCGCAGCCGTTGCCAGCGTTGCTGCCGCCCACGCATATACCGGCGCCACACTCGCCGCTGCCGCTGTCACAGTCCGTCGAGTCGTCGAGTGCGCAGGGTTCGCCGGCATCGCTGGTGCCGCTCTTGCACACGCCGAGGTCTTCGACCTGGTCTGAAATGCCAAACACGAGATTGCGCACCACGCCGGCACCGCGAGCGGGGAGGATCACCGTTCCCGTCGCCATCTCGCCGCCGGGCAAGACCTCGAATCCCATCATCGGGTTGCCCACAAAGCAGAGGCCGAGGCTCTCGGATTCGCTGAGCTCCGGTATGCCGAAGTCATCGCCGGTGAAGCAGCTCATGTCTTGTACCGCAGTGGCGATGGTGCCGCCGGCACCCGTGGCGCCTGCCGGGAGCGGTATGCGCAACCGGCAGCTGATGAGCGTGCCGTCGATTGCACACCGCAGCCGGTCGCCCGAGGTGGCGAAGGTCACGCCGCCCTGCTCTCCCTCGCGCCCCGGGGCGGGGCCGGACACTTCGCAGATGAGCTCGCCGCTGCTGCGAGTGCATGACGTCGCCAGGGCCGTGGCAGCCGGGAACATTGGCGGCGGAGGATCCCCGCCAGTACACAGCTCGTCGAAGAACATCTGAAGCGCTTCCACGATTTCCAGCAACTCGGGTGGGGGATTGGGGGGGAGGTCAACGAGCAAGTTGAAAGCGCTGAGTGGGATAAAGGCGAGCAAGGCGGCTCCGACCGTCGGCTTCAACGGGCATTGCGAGCGGTTCGTGATCTTGATGTCGAAGGTGACCGGGTCGCCGCGCCGCACCGCATCCGGCGTGCTGGTCATGTCGACGTCGAGGACGCGACAGCCGCCGGAAAACACCAGCGCGATGATCGATCCCGCTACGAGAACGCGCTTCGGCAGTGAAGCACTAATCATTCATCCCTCCCCCGCTCGTGCGCCTCGGTCAAGCATCGAAGCGTGGACGTCACGCACCATGTAGGCATTCCGGCGAACCGGGTCAAACGCCGATTCATCCGGTGCCCTCCGAGCTCACGCCCATCACCGGTGACCGACTGCTCACCAGCAGTCTCTTCACTCCGCCGCGCAGATGCCGTAGAAGCCTGCGGGTCGTGCACTGGAAGGCGCGTGTGGAATAGCCTCAAGCGGCTCGGCTTGGGCCTGTCGCTGATAGCCATCGCGGCGGCGGTGCTGCTGTGGTCCGACGCGGGGCGCCGCCGCAGGTCGCCGACGGCGGTCGGGCCGCGCGTCGCCGTCGTGCAGCACGCCTCGCAGGGCGCCATCGACGATGGCGTGGCCGGCATGCTCGACGGCCTGGCCCGCAACGGCTTCGTCGACGGCCAGACGATCAGCCTGCGGCGCTACAACGCCGAAGGCGACCTCGGGACCGCCAACGCCATCGCCAAGGAGGTCACCAGCGGCGCCTACGATCTGGTGCTGACCGTCACCACGTTGAGCTTGCAGAGCGTCGCCAGCGTCAACCGCGATGCGCGCATCAACCACGTCTTTGCCCTGGTGGCCGACCCCGCCGGCGCCGGCGTCGGCATCAGTCGCGACGATCCGCTGCGGCACCCGCCGTACATGGCCGGCTACGGCAACATGCAGCCGGTCGCCGCGACGATGAAACTGGCGCGGCGCGTCTTTCCCGGGCTGGTCAAGGTCGGCGTGGTGTGGAACCCGGCCGAAGCCAATTCGGAGGCGAGCCTCGAGCTGGCGCGCCCGGTCTGTGCCGAGCTGGGGATCGAGTTGCTCGAAGCCACCGCCGAGAACACGGCCGCGGTCGGCGAGGCCGCCGCGGCGCTCACCGCGCGCGGCGTGCAGGCGCTCTGGGTGGGGGCGGACGTCACCGCCCTGACCGCGCTGCCCTCGATCGTCAACGCCGCCCAGCGGGCTCGCATTCCCGTCTTCACCAGCATTCCCGGCAGCGTCCGGCAGGGCTCGCTATTCGACGTCGGCGCCGACTACCACGAAGTCGGCGCTCTGGCCGGCGACCTCGCCAGCCGCGTGCTCACCGGCACCTCTCCGGCGACCGTGCCGGTGATCAACCTGGTGCCGGAGAACGTGTCGATCAACCCGCAGGCACTCGCCGGCTTGAAAGATCCCTGGCGCTTTCCCGACGACGTCGTCAGTGCGGCCGGGAAGGCGAAGGCGGTCGGCGCCCCGGTCACGCCGCCGGCCGCGAAGAGCTACGAGATCGGCGTCGTCTACTTCGCCCCCGATCCCGGCGCCGACGCCTGCATGCAGGGCTTCTTCGACGGCTTGGGCGCCCTCGGTATCGTCGAGGGGAAGAACCTCACGGTGCGGCGGGTGCATGCGCAAGCCGAGATCGCCAACCTGCCGGCCCTGCTGCAGGACTTCGACAGCCGCGGCCTGGACCTCATCGTCACCCTGACCACGCCGGCGCTCACCGCCGCCAGCAGCGTGGTGAAAAACACGCCCGTGGTCTTCACCTTCGTCTACGATCCGATTGCCGCCGGCGCCGGCACCACCATGACCGATCATCTGCCCGGCGTCACCGGCGTCGGCTCGTTCCCGCCCATCGACGCCACGGTCGACATGATTCAGCACCTGCTCCCCGAGGCGAAGGTCATCGGCACCATCTACAACAGCTCGGAAGCCAACTCGCGCAAGGTCGTCGGCGTGGCGCGCGACGTCTTCGCGGCGCGCGGTCTGGACTTGGAGGAGGTGACGGTCACCAATCCGAGCGAGACCTTCGAGGCCGCCCAGGCGCTGGTCGCGCGCGGCGTGCAGGCGTTCTGGATCACCGGCGACAACACGGTCACGCAGGCCATCGACGCGGTGGTCAAGGTCGCCAACGATGCCGGCCTGGCGATCATCAACAACGACCCGGAGCTGGTCGCCCGCGGCACGCTCGCCTGCGTCGGCATCGGCTTCTACCGCAGCGGCTACGAGGCGGCGCGCCTGGCGGCGCGCGTGCTCGCCGGCGAAAGCCCGGCCGGCATCCCGATGGAGGACATCGCCGAGCAGACGGTGGTGCTGAACCGCGTCGCCGCCGAGCGGCTCGGCCTGCGCTTCCCGGCCGATCTGCTCGAGAGCGCGGACGCAATCGTCGACCAGAGCGGCAGCCATCCGCGCCAACCGCCGACCGCCGGGGCGAGCGCGGGCGCGGCCGCCAGGCCCGCCAAGACCTGGAAGATCGCCATGCTCGAATTCGTCGACGTGCCCGATTCGGAGGACGCGCAACGCGGCGTGCGCGATGGACTGGCGCAGGCCGGTCTGGTGGACGGTCGCGACTACACGGTGCGGGTGCGCAACGCCCAGGGCGACATGGCGACCCTGACCACGCTGGTCGACGCGGCGCTCGGCGATGGCGCCGATCTGCTGGTGACCTTGTCGACGCCGACGCTGCAGGCGGCGCTGCAGCGCGCCCGCGACGTGCCGATCGTCTTCACCTTCAGCGCCGACCCAATCGGCGCCGGCGCCGGACGCTCGAACGACGATCACCTGCCCAACGTCACCGGCGTGCCCACGCTCGGCCCCTACGACCAGCTGGCGGACGTGGTGCGCGAGTGCCTGCCGCAGGCGCGACGCATCGGCGCCCTGGTCGTGCCCGCCGAGGTGAACTCGGTGCACAACCGCGCCATGATGGCCGAGGCGGCGGCGGCGCGCGGCATGGAACTGGTCGCCGTCCCGGTCAACACCAGCACCGATATCGCCGACGCGGCGCTATCGCTCTGTACGCAACAGATCGACGCCATCGCCCAGGTCGGCAGCAACCTGACCACCGTCGCCTTCGCCAGCATCGCCCAGGCGGCCGACCGCGCCCGCGTGCCGCTGTTCGGGACGCTCAGCGGCAACATCCGTGACGGTGCGGCCGTCGTGGTGGCGCGCGATTTCTACGATGCCGGCGTGCAGACCGGTCACATGGCGGCGCGCGTCGTGCGCGGCGCGCGCCCGGCCGAGATGCCTTTCGAGCCGGTCACCGCGACGCGCTTGTTGGTCAACCTCGACGCCGCGCGCAAGCAGGGGCTGGCAGTGCCCGCCAGCCTGGTGCAACGTGCGCAGGCTGTCGTTGGGCAGCGGTGAGTGAATGAGACAGCGATACGGATACGGTCACGACGGCGGAAAGCCTGGCGAGCGGGGCGCCGTGGCCGCCAGGGGCCGGTGGACGGGGCCTCATCGCCAGTGTGGCGCCGACGGCGCGGCGCCCTCCGGGCTGATCTCACAGCGGGGCTGAGGTGGAGCTGTCGATCACACATAGCGGCGAGTTCGCCGAGCTGGCGGTGCGCGGCCGCCTGGACGCCTACTGGTCCAACGCCCTGGCCAGCGCGCTCGACGACCTGGTGCGCGATGGTCACCACCGCATCCGGCTGACCATGGCCGAGGTGGCCTACATGAGCTCCGGCGGCATCCGCGTGCTGCTGAAGTTCCATAAACAATTGCAGCGCATCAACGGCGCGCTGGTGGTGTCGCAGGCATCGGAGGCGGTGCGCAGCGTGCTCGAGCTGGCCGGCTTGCAAGTGCTCTTGCGGGCGCATGAGGCGCCGCCGAGCGATGCCGCGAGCGGTCGCTCGCAGCAGGTCGAGCGCGACGGCGTGGGGTTCGAGATGTACGCCGGCCGGTCGGATGCCCGCCTGACATGTCGCGCCATCGGCGCGCCGGAGCGATTGCGCCAGTCCGGTTTCGCGCACTGCCAGAGCGTGCGTTTCGCCGCGCCGGCATTCGGCATCGGCCTGGGGGCGTTCGGTAGCGACTTCGACGATTGTCAGGGGCGCTTCGGGGAGTTTCTCGCCGCCGGTGGGGCGGCGGCTTGTCTGCCGACCGACGGTCGCAACGTCGCCGACTACGTCGTCACGGCCGGCGCGCTGGTGCCCGAGCTGCGCGTGCTCTACGCGCTGGTCTGCGAGGGCGCCATGGCGCACATGCTGCGCTTCGAGCACTCGCCCGAGGCGCACGCGGTCGCGCTGCCGCAACTGGTGCGGGCGGCGCTCGACCTCGCCGAGGTCGACATCGCGGGACTGGTGATGGTCGGCGAGTCGGCCGGACTGATCGGCGCCGCCTTGCGCCGCTCGCCAGTCGCGGGTCCATCCGCGGGCGATTTCTTCCGGCACCCGGACGTCCGCGAGCGGCTCTCCTACAGTCCGGAGCACGCCTTCCCGCGCAGCCTGGCACTGGTCGTCGGCATCGCCGCTCGCATTGCGCCGCCGCCGCCGCTCGCCCCCTTCCTCCGCCCACTCGGCCCGGGCGGAGACCTGCACGGCCACTTTCATGCCGCCGCGTTCTCCTACCACCCGCTGCAGAAGGGCGCGATCGAGCTGGCGCCGGTGGCGCGGGGGCTGTTCGAAGGCGAGCAGCTGCAGGGCGTCATGCACCTGATCGGCGACGACCGCCCGGGCGCCGGCGTCGGGCAGAGCGAGTTCGTGCGCGGCGCCTGTTGGATCGGGCGGATCGCGGAGATCGCGACCGAGTAACCGGAGCCAGGATGATCACCACATCGCACCCATGACGCTGCTCATCGGTTCGCTGACCATCGGCTTGATTCTCTCGCTGCTCGCCCTCGGGGTGTTCATCAGCTTTCGCGTCTTCAGCTTTCCGGACATCACCGCCGACGGCTCGACCACGCTCGGGGCCTCGATCGCCGCCATCCTGCTGGTCGGCGGCGTATCGCCTCTTTGGGCGACCGCGGCCGGGTTCGGCGGCGGGCTGCTCGCCGGCGCCGCGACCGGGGTGTTGCACACCAAGTTCCGCATCAACGGCCTGCTGGCCGGCATTCTGGTCATGACCGCGCTCTACTCGATCAACCTGCGCGTTATGGGGCGCAGCAACGTGCCGCTGCTGCAAGCGACCACGTTGTCGAGCGAGGCGGAGCGTCTGGCGACGTCCGTGTTCGGCCGCGCCGCCCTCGACGTCTTCGGCTGGGAAGTGGCGGCGCGCGACGCCGCGGTCTTGGTCCTGGTCCTGGTCGGCGTCGCCGTCGTCGCGGCCGCGCTCTACGCCTTCTTCCGCACCGATCTGGGTACGGCGATGCGCGCCACCGGCGACAACCCGCAGATGATCCGCGCCCTCGGCGTCGACGTCGGCAACATGACGATCCTCGGCCTGGCGGTGTCGAACGGCCTGATCGCGCTGGCCGGCGCCTTGCTGGCGCAATACCAGGGATTCGCCGACGTGCAGATGGGAATCGGCATGATCGTCTGGGGTCTGGCGAGCGTCATCATCGGCGAGGCGCTGGTCGGCAGCGCGCAGATCGGCCTGGTCATCGTCGGGACGATCATGGGCTCGGTGCTGTTCCGCCTGCTGATCGCGATTGCCTTGCGCGCCGGTCTCAATCCGAACGATCTCAAGCTGGTCACCGCCGTGTTCGTGTTCATTGCCCTGATCCTGCCCTGGGTGTTGGCGCGCTTCGGACGCCGTTTCGGTGGGCGCGATGCTTGAGGTGCGCGGCATCGCCAAGACCTTCAACCCCGGCACCGTCAATGCCGTGCAGGCGCTGCGCCACGTCGACCTGGCGATCGAGGACGGGTCGTTCGTCATCGTCATCGGCGGCAACGGCTCGGGAAAGTCGAGCCTGCTCAACGCCATCGCCGGCACCTTCTTCGTCGACACCGGTCGCATCGTCCTCGATGGCCACGACGTGACCAGCTGGCCCGAGCACACGCGGGCGCGGCTCATCGGGCGCGTCTTCCAGAACCCGTTCAGCGGCACGGCACCGCAGATGTCGATCGCCGAGAACGTCGCCATGGCCATGCGGCGGGGTCGTTTTCGCGGCCTCGGCTGGGCGCTGGCCCCACAGCGCTTGAGTGAGATCGGTAGCCGCATCGGTCAGCTCGCCATGGGCTTGGAGGCGCGCGTGCGCAACAGCATCGGGACGCTGTCCGGCGGGCAGCGCCAGGCCCTGACGCTGTTGATGGCGACCTGTCTGAAGCCGCGCCTCCTGCTGCTCGACGAGCACACCGCGGCGCTCGATCCGAAGAGCGCCGAGCAGGTGATCCGCCTCAGTCAGGAGGTGATCGAGCGCGACCGGCTGACGACGCTGATGGTCACGCATTCGATGCACCAGGCGGCAAGCCTCGGCGACCGCCTGATCATGATGCACCGCGGCCGCATCCTGCACGACTTCCGCGGCGCCGAGAAACGCCGCCTGCGCCCCGCCGATCTCTTGGCCCGCTTCGACGAAGTGCGGCGCAGCGAGCTGCTCGACGAGTCGGCGGCGGAGATGTTGAGCCGCCAATACGTGTAAGAGAAAGGCAACGGTCCTCTTTTCTTCACTCAGCTTGATCGGACAAAGGGAATTCAACGCCGAGGCGCGGAGGTCGCAGAGAACGCGGAGCACGAGCAGGAGGCTGAAATACCCGCCGCTCACCCTGACCCCGTCGTTGGGTGCGCGGCGGTTATTTCAGCCTCCTGCTAGAGCGTGAACCCCAAGCCCGATTGACGATGACGATGAGTCAGCGCTCGAACTCAGGCACGCTGCCGCTGTGTTCTCTGCGTACTCTGGGTCTCTGTGTTGAGGTCTTGTCGGATCGAGGCTCACTCACGCTCGTTCGCCCGGCACTGCTGACAGGGCGGCAAGCGCTCGCGCACGGTCGGCGAAATTTGGCAGCGCTCGCGACAGTCCCGCCAGCTCGATCGTCCGCGCGATGTCGGCCCGCGCCGATGTCAGCGCCACGCCGCCGCGACCGGCGGCGGCTTTGGCAGCGATCAACAGTACGCGCAAACCGGCGCTGCTGAGAAAGTCGAGCCCTGCGCAGTCGAAGACGAAGCGCGTCGCACCGCTCGCCAGCCGGGCGCGCAGCCGCTCCTCCAGGCGCGCTGCCGCGGTGCTATCGAGCCGGCCGGCGAGGCGGAAGATGACGATGCCCGGCGCTTCGGATTCGTCCATCTGCGCCACGGCGAGTGCGGTGTGCGATGCGGAGGCCGGGCTCGGCGCGCCGGCCGTCAGGCGCTTGGTCAGCGTCAGCAGGTTGCGGTCGTGCAGCCGGCGGTAGGACATGGCGTCGACCAGACGGCGAGCGAAGTGGATGCCGAGGCCGCCGAGCGGCCGATCCTCCAGTGCCGCGTCGAGCGCAGGGGCGGGGACCGAGGTGGGGTCGAATGGCCGGCCGTCGTCCTCCAGCTCCAGCGTCAACAGGTCGCCCTGCAGTCCCGCGCGCAACGTGACGACATGGGCTTCGCCAGGCGGGAAGGCATAGGAGACGATGTTGGTGAAGAGCTCGTCGGCGGCCAGGGCGAGGGCGGAGCGGTCGTCGGCGGGGATTCCGGCATCGCGGCCGAACTCCTCGAGCTGGCGACCGATTCGTTCCAGCTCCACCAGGTCGTTGCGCAGGCGCAGTTCCAGGCGCTCTGACATGGCGCGTCAGCCGCAATGCTTGAGGGCCAGCACGGTGATGTCGTCGCTCTGCGGTGCGCCGGCGGCGTGGCGGCGGACGTCGTCGACGACCTGGCGCACCATGTCCTCGGCCCCTGCGCCTGCTTGGCCGGCGAGCAGGGCGTGCAAGCGCTCGACCGTGAACAGGTCGCCGGCGGAGTTCATCGCCTCGGTGACGCCGTCGGTGTAGAGAAACAGACCGTCGCCGCGCTGCAGGCGCGTCGCGCCGGCGGCGTAGCAGCTGTCCGATAGGGCGCCGAGCACGACGCCGCCCGTGCTCGGCAGTGGCTCGACGATCCCCGATGCGCGCACCACGACCGGTGGGTTGTGCCCGCCGTTGGCGTAGGTCACCTCGCCGTTGCGCGTGTCGAGCACGGCGTAGAACAGCGAGACGAACATCTCCGAGCCGTTGTCGAGGCAGAGGAGGTGGTTGACCCGCCGCAGGCACTCCTCAGGCGCCACGCCCTCGAGCGCGACCGACTTCACCAGCGTGCGACTCATGGCCATGAACAGCGCCGCGGCGATGCCTTTGCCGGAAACGTCGGCGATGATCGCCCCCAGCCGGTGCGGGCCGATGAAGAAGAAATCGTAGAAGTCGCCGCCGACTTCCTGCGCCGGCACCATGGCGGCGAAGAGGTCGATGTCGGAGCGAGTCGGGAAGGGAGGAAAGGTGCGCGGCAGGATGGACTCCTGGATCTCGCGCGCCAGGTCGAGCTCGCGGCGCAGCGCGATGAGTTGGTTGTGCTCGTGCACGGCGCGCTCCAGCGCCGCCACCTGCTCCTTCAGCTGGGCGTAGAAGCGCGCGTTCTCGATCGCGACCGCGATGCTGCCGGCCAGCGCGTCGAGAAAACGCAGATCGTCGGCGCCGAAGGCGGCGTTGCCGCGGCGGTTGATCACCTGCACGACCCCGATCGTACCCTGCCGGCACTGCAGCGGGGCGCAGAGCAGGTTGCGCGTCACGCGGCCGGTGCGCTGATCGACGCCACCGTAGAAACGCGCATCCGCCGCCGTGTCGTCGATGCGCACCGAGGCACCGCTGCGCAGCACCTGGCCGGCGATGCCGCGATCGGCCGGGAAGCGGATCGCCGCCAGGCGGCGCGTGACCTCGGCGTTCTCGTCCGCGACGTATGGAAAATAGAGCTCATCCGTGGTCGGATCGTGCAGCAAGATGGAGGCGGCCTCGGCGTCGAGCACCTCGCGGCATTTCTCCAGCACCAGAGCGGTCAGCTCGCCGAGATCGAGGCGGGCGGCGAAGGCGCAGCCGAGCTCGTACAGCAGCCGCAGGCGCGCCGCGTCGTGGTCGGCCGGTTCCGAAGCCATCGCGCCTCAGGCTAGCCTTGATCGGACAAGAGAAATTCAACGCAGAGGCGCAAGGGCCGCAGAGAACGCGGAGCACGAGGGTCTAGAGTGTGGACCCCAAACCCAATTGACGACGACGATGACGATGAGTCAGCGCTCGAACTCATGCACGCTGCCTCTGTGTCCTCTGCGTACTCTGGGTCTCTGCGTTGAGCTTATTGTCCCACTCGGGACGTATGTCCCTGGCACCGCCCAGCCCGCCGAACTTGTAACACTTGAAACTACGTCCCCAGCAACGAGAGGATGGCCTGGCGGACGGTGGTCCATGCGGCGGTGCCGGGCACGATGATCTCGAAATGTCCCGCATCGGGCAACAGTCGCAGATGCACTTCGTCGTGTCGCGTAGCGACCTGGGCGTACTGCTCGACATGAGCGGCCGGAACCAGATCGTCGTCGCGGCCGACGATGAGCCATTGCGGCACGCCGAGCGGCAACAGCGCGACCGGCGACGCGGCTCGGTAACGCTCCGGGAACGCGCTCGGCATGCCGCCGACGACCTCGTGGCAGGCGCCGTCGCAGATGCTGCGCTTGATCCCGTCCGCCAGGTCGGCGATGCCGGCCAACGAAACCACGCCGCGCAGCGGCAGCGGCCGCGCCGCGTACAGCTCGCTGTCGGAGGGAATGCGGTGACGCCCGGCCAGCCACAGGGCGAGATGCCCGCCGGCCGAATGGCCGGCGCTGATCACGCGCGATAAATCCAGCGCCCAGCGCGGCGCGATCTCGCGCAGAAAGTCGGCCGCCGCGGCGACGTCGGTGAACGTCGTCGGCCAGCCGCCGCCACCACCGAGACGGCGATACTCGATGCTCCACACCGCCACGCCGTCGTCGGCCAGTGCCTGGCACAGGCGCCCGAGCGCCTCCAATCCCCAGCGCTGTTGCCAGCAACCGCCGTGTATCATGACGACCACCGGATGTGGGCCGGCGCTCGAGGGCAGATACAGGTCGCCGAACTGCACCGGGTCCGCACCGTACGAGAGCCGGTGCTGCGCTGGCACCGCGGGCAGCCGGTCGTAATCTTCGACGGTCAAGAGCCCTGTCTTCCCTTCGGTTGCCATCCAGGTCTCCTCCTGGTGATGTCACCACTGCGCCGACGCGGTATGGCCCGATCGTGTAGCGCCGATCACTCGGCGCGGCAAACCGGCAGGAGCTGACACACGACGTGACAGCAGTGCCTAGTGACTCCATGCTTCGATCGAAGCTGACGGCCTGGGCGTTCGGAGATGAAGCGCACGCATCGCAGCTAGCGTCGCTCGGTGAGGCGAAATCGATAGGCCATCGAGCCGTTTCTGTCGCTGCTGGTCGCATCGATGTGGAAGCGGCTCTGACGGGCGACTGTCAACGCCGCCCTGTCGAGGACAGGATACCGAGACGACTCGGCGATCTCGGCACTGGTGACGACCCCGCTGGGGTCGATCTGCACCTGGACGGCAACTCTGCCTTCCCAGCCGCTCTGCATGGCTTGGCGCGGATACTCCGGATCGGGGCAATGCACGCAGTAGCGGCGCAAATCCTTCCCCGTGCCCATGCCGCCGGCACCATTCCCGGCACCCCTACCGCTGCCGCTGGCTCCCTGGCCGCCGCCGCCTCCACCTTGCGATTCACGTGCCGGGGCACCGGCCGCCGCGGCCCCGGCAGGCGCACTGGCAGGTGGCGAGACCTCCTGCGGCTCGCTCTTCTCGGGCTTGAGCGGTAGGTGCCGTTCGACTGCCGCTCGCCGGGGTATGGGTGCAGGTTTCTTCGCCGGGGCGTCTCGGGCCGCTTGCGGCGCGCTGACCGGCGCCGGCGGGGCAGCGGCGGCCGGCGGTCCAGCCGGTGCGCCCTCGTGCCCGGCCGGACCCCCGGCGAGGAGTGTGAGCCGAATCGTTTCGGCCGCCGGCGGGAGGGCCGACGGGAGGCGCAGGAGCAACAGCAGCGCCGCGCCATGCAGTGCCAGCGACGCTGCGGCGGCCAGCCATCTGCTGCAATCCGAAGACGATAAGCGATACGCCATACGCGATACGCGAGGCGGCGAGGCGCGGCCTCGCCGCCTCAAAAGAACACGATCTCGAACGGTGGCAAGCCCAGACTGAGGACCCCTTCGACGAGCGGCGCGCCGTCGGCGGCGCGGAAGATGCGCAGGCCGGGTTTACGGCGAAAGCGGTCGGCGACGAAGAGCTCGCCGCGCTCGTTGAGCTCGATGTCGAAGAGCGTGTACCCGTCGCTGTTGTAGTGTGTCGCCAACACCTGGCGCGTCGTCGGGTCGAAGGAGATCAGCGCGTTGGAGAAGCCGGGCCGGTTGACGACGGCGTAGGCGAGGCGGTCGCTGACGAAAGCGAAGTCGGTGATGTCGCCGCCCAGGTCGGCCTCGCTGACCAGGAAGCCCGAGGCGGTGCCGCTGGCGAGGTCGACGCGCTCGAGGCCGCCGTCCATGACGTTGAAGCGGCCGGCTTCGGCGACCCAGATGGCGCCGTCGCGTACGGTCAGGCCCTTGGTGGCGGCGAAGGGGTTCTCGCCGCTGAGCTCGATCTGGCCGACCAACTCGTCGCGGGCCGTGTCGACGATGGCGATCGCCCCGTTGCCGGCCGGCAGGCGCAGGACGGAGTCGAGGTCCAAGCGCTGCAGGGCGACATAGAGGCGATCGCCGGCGACGGCCATCTGGTCCATGTCGGGAATGCCGTCGGCGTCGGCCAGGGGCGAGAGGTCGATGCGACCCTGCACGAAGTCGGCGCAGTCGGGGCGCGGCGCCGGGTTGATGATCAGCAGCTCGGCTTCCTCGAAGAGCGACACGTAGGCCTTGTCGGGGGAGGCGAAGGCGATGTCGTGCGGGTTGGTGCCGTTGCCGGTGGAGCACTGCCAGCGGGTGCGCAGATCGTCGGCGGGGTCGAGGACCTGGATGTTGTCGGCGAAGCGGCGGTTGATGACATAGAGCAGTCCGTCGAAGGTGCGCACCACGGCGTCGCGGTAGACGCGCCGGCGCGGGCTCGAGGGCTGTACCGGGCGCGGGGGGTCGAGGCCAACCACGGCGTAGGAGCCGTCGAAGAAGTCACTGGTGATGACGAAGGCGCGGGTCGCGGTCGGACAGCCCTGCAAGGCGTTGGCGACGGCGTCGACCAACTCGTCGATGCTGACGCGCTCGTCGCCATCGCGATCGAGGGCCTGGCACTGCTCGGTGCCGAGCGTGGTCAGAGAGATGTTCACCCCGCTCAGCAGCTCGGCGATGGAAACGGCGCGGTCGTTGTTGCAATCTCCGGTGCACGGGGTCTCGGCGCTGGCAAGTCGGGCGGTGGCGAGACCCAGCGCCAGGGCGAACGCGGTGGCAGTGGCGGTGTTCATAGCGCGACCTTGAAGCCGCCGAAGAACGACAGCCCGGGCAGCGGAAAGTCGCCGAGGTCGCGGATCTGGTTGTCGGTGATGTTGGCCGCCTCGAAGGTGATCTCGAGCCAGTCCAACGGCTGCAATCGCGCCCCGACGGTGTGGATGGCGCGGCTCGGCACGGTGGTGAAACCCGACGGCGTCTCGGTGTTCGGCCCGACGTAGGTGAACTCGTAATAGAGCTTGCCCCAGCGCTCGAAGATCTCGCCGCGCGCGAACAGCTCGTCGCCGGGCAGCAGCGGCAGCGGCTGTCCGCGCCGCACGGCGTCATCGCTGAGATCCTTCGAATCCTGGTGCGTGTAGTTGAGCTCGAGGCTGAAGTGCTCGAGCGCGGCGAGGCTGAGGCTGAGCTCGGCGCCTTGCACGCGCGCCTTGCCGATGTTGATGGCGCGAAACTGCTTCGGGCTGACGGCGGTGAAGGTGATCAGGTCGTCATAGTCGTTGTAGAAGTAGGCGAAGGTGACGGCGGCGCGCTCGAGCCAGGGCAGCGCCGGCGCGGCGGCGACGAAGCCGGCGTCGCGATTGATGCCGGTTTCCGGCTTGAGGTTGGCGTTGCCGAGCGTCGTACCGGTGTTGCCGAAGAGCTCGGCGAAGCTCGGCGCGCGCTGGAAGCGCCCGAAGTTGGCGCGCAGGGAGAGCCAGTCGGTGACGCGCACGGCGCTGCCGATGGCGGGTGTCCACAGGTCGGTGTTGCTGGTCGACGGCGCCGTGTCCGGCTGGTTGGCGAGGTCGACGTCGCTGAAGTCGTCGAGCAGGTGCTCGTAGCGCAGGCTGGGGACGGTGACGACGCGATCGCTGAACAGCGGGATCTCGTCCTGCGCGGCCAGGGTGAGGCGCAGCCGCGTCTGATCGGGGCCGTCGGGCGGCTCGGCGAAGCTGTTGAAGGGGAAGAACTGCTCGTACGACAGCTCGCCGAACCACGACACCGCCTGCTGCCAGGCGGCGAACCAGGTGCCGGTGTTGTTGGCGCCGACCAGCGCGGTCTGATCGCGCGTCGCCGAGCGAAAGCCGAAGTCACCTTGCGGGTCGTCGAAACGCTGGAGGTTGTAGATGCCGTACAGCGTGCCCGCGACATCGACTGGCCCACCCGCCAGCGCGGTCTGCGACAGGCGCAGGTAGGTGAGCGAGCGCAACTCCTCGAGCGAGGGGGTGGCGAACTGAGTGCTGGCCGGGCCCGGCACGCCTTGCTCGTTGTAGAAGAACTCCTGCGTGGCATCGGCGCGCAGCCCGTCGCCGAGATCGCGCGAGACGCGCAACAGGCCGCCGACCGAGTTGAAGGCGTTATTGATGCGCGTCACCTCGCCGTCGTCGGTGGGGTTCTCCGGCGTGCCGTTGTCGTCGAAGTAGGTGAAGTTTCCCTGGCTGCCGAGGTAGGTGACGTGACCGAGGACGTCGAGGTCGCCGAGGCGCTGGGTGTGTGAGGCGACCACCTTGCGGGTGGTGAACGACCCGTAGCCGACCGACAGCTCCGTCTCCGGTTCTGCCGATGGGGGCTTGGTGACCAGGTTGACGACCCCGCCGATGCCGCCGCCGCCGAAGCCGACCGGCACCGTGCCGCGGTACACCTCGATGCGTTCGAGGCTATCGAGCGGCAGGTTGGAGAGGTCGACCGTCTGGTCGAGCGCCTGCGAGAGCGGCACGCCGTCGAGATAGACCGGAACCTGGTTGGCCGAGGAGCCGCGGATGGAGATGGTGCTGAAGGCGCCGAGGCCGCCGAAGCGCTGCACCTGCACGCCCGGCGCTTCCGCCAGAGCGTCGGCGGTGGTGTCGAGCGCTCGATCGCGCGCTTCGACGTCGATTTCCGAGAGAAAAGTCGTCGGCGCGCGCTGCTCGGCCGGGCTCATGCGCTCGGCGGTGACTTCGATCTCGGCTATCGGCGGCTCGTTCTCGGCGCGCACGCTCGCCGAGACGAACAGCAGACCGGCGGAGAGGCAGCAGGTGGACATGGCGAGCGGAATGCAGCGCATCAGGGGACTATTCGGCGGTTCATGGCGACCACGTCCGCGGCGCTGATGATGCCGTCGCCGCCGAGATCGGCAGCCGCCGAGGAGGCGATGTCGCCGGCGGATGCCGCCGCCGCCCGGTCGCCATCGCCGTCGAAGATCTCGCCGAGCAGCCAGGCGAGGTCGTGTGCGCTGACCGCGCCGTCGCCGTCGAGGTCACCGGCGAGGGGAGTCGGTGTCGGGCTGGCTTGCGTCGGCGGAGCAGTCGATGTCGGCGTCGGCGTCGGGGTGACCACGGCGTCAGGGTCGCAGGCGTGAAGGGCGGCGACGGCATCGAGGTCGAAGCCGCTGTTGTCGCCCGGTGGGATGAGGTTGCCCGGGTCGGGAATGGCAGCGCCCGGATCGGTGATGCGGACGTAGGCTGCCCAGGTCAGGCCGGTGGCGGCGAGGTCGAATGCGTCGCCACCCGAGAGGCGGGGGTCGAGCGGATCGATCTCGTTGTCGGGGCTGCTCAGCACCGGCGTGCGCCCGGCCAGCCCGTCGTGCGTGGCGGCGTCGTAGGGGAGATCGACGAACTGCACGCCGTCCTGGCTGACCGCGACGATGCCGTACTCCTCAAACACCGGGCCATCGAGGGCGCCGGCGTGAAAGGCGTTCTCGAAGATGGTGAAGTCGGCGCCCGGGCGATCGCAGACCACCGGCAGGTCGAAGCGCAGCGTGATGACGCCATCGTTGCCGAGCGAGACGACGTCCAACCCGCCCTGCAGCAACCCGCCGCCGCGCGGGGCACCGAGGACGATCCCGGGTAACCGCTCGGCTCCGAAGCCGGCGTGCTCGCCCGGTGCGAATGCCGCGACGGCGTCGGCAAACGGGTCTTGCGCGAGTGCCGGCGCAGCGGTGAGCAGCGCGTGTAGCGCCGCGGCGGCGGCGAGCGGTGGGGTGAAAGGCATACGGCGTGGCGGCGTCGGCGGCTAGGCGGACGGCCGGCAGATCAAACGGATGACGTCGCTGTCGGTGCGGCCGTCGCCGGTCCGGCTCTCGACAGTCAACACCGCCTGCGCGCCGCGCTTGCCGCGCTTGCCGATCTTGACCGGCAAGGCGTAGCCGTCGCTGAAGGCACAGGTCGTGCCGCGCAGCGGCAGCGCGCCAGTCACGCCGGCAACCGCGGCGTCGAGGGCGGCGCTGCTCGGTTGGGCACTGAGTCGCACGGTGGTGACGTCTTCGGAGACGGCACAGGCGGGAAAGTCGGGGTCGGCGACGTTGAAGCAGAAGCCGACGGGAAAGAGACACGTGTCGTTGACCTCGCCGTCGGCGTCGCACGGCGCACCGTCGGTGCAGGCCGCGGCGCGGCCGTCGAGCGCCAAGCCGTAGAACTCGTGCACGCACTCGCTCGACGGCGCGCGGCCGCCTGCGACGAGGCGGGCGATCGGCGTGAAGCGATGCAGCGAGCGATCTTCGTCGGCGCCGGTGAACGTCGAGGAGAGGATCTGGACGCGACCGGTGAACGAGTCGACGGTCATGCCGGTGGCGAAGGTGAGGCCGCTGGCGAACGGCGCGGACTGCCCGGAGGCGACGTCGAAGGCGACCACGTCGGCGCCGAAGTTGCCGGAGGCGAGCAGGCGGCCGGGGGATTCGAACAGCAGGTCGGCCGAACCGAAAGCGAAGCTCGGGCCGGCAAACGGCAGCGGTGGCAGTGGTGTGCCCTCGGCGGTGTAGCGGTGGATCTGGTTGTTGAAGGTCGGCAGGCCGAGGTTCTCGCCGACGAAGATGTCTCCGCTCCCGGGGTCGACCGCGACGCCGCCGGTGAAGGCAAGGCCGCTGGCGAAGGGAGTGGCTGTCGCACCGGCGATCCTGGTCACGGTCCCCGCCATGCCGCCGCCGGCGTCGCCGACCAGCAGGGCGCCGTGCGGGCCGGCGGCGACCGCGGCGGCCTTCTCGAGCGTGTTGGGCGGCAAGAGCCCGAGGTTCGCGGCGTTCAAGCCCGCGGCGCGCGAGGCGTGCGGGACGGCGAAGATCGTGTCGCCGGTCTGCGCTCCGGTGTTGCCGGCCGACGACGTGCTGATGCCGAGATCGGCATTGTCGGCGTTGTCGGTGACGTAGAGGACGTCGGTGGCGCGGTCGTACGCGCAGTCGGCGATCGAGCTGAAGCCCATCGCCACCAGGCGCAGCTCGCCCGATTCCTTGGCCAGCACGACGGACTGCGCGTTGGCGGTGAACCCGAGACCGATGCCGACGAAGGTGCCGCCCGGGCCGGCGGCGACGCATCCCTGGGTGAAGTTGGCGAGCCTCTGGGCGCTGTAGATGTAACCCGGCGCGGCGGTGACGGCGCTGTAAGCACTGGCGGCGCCGAACGTAACTGCGGCGATGGTAGCGATGGATGCGGCGGTCATGGGTTCTCCTCGTGTTGTTCCGAGCTTTGTGTGACTCTTTCGTCCTCTCGGTGGGAGCCACAGAGCGACGCGACGAGCCGTAGCCGCGGGACCCGTGCCCGCCGGCGACGCCGGGCGTCGCCCGGTGGCAGGGGGCGTGGTGCGATGTGCCCGCCAGTCCTGACCGGCCACCGGGTCATCATTGCCGTGCCCCGCCCGACCGGGCAGCGCGCTGCGCTGCCGGCGGGCACAGGTCCCGCGGCTACGGCTCGCTGCGTCGTCCACTCACCAGCGCCGTGAGCGCAGGGCTCCGACCTGGCCGTTTCGGCCAACAAGAAACCCGGCGACGCCACGGCGTCCCGGGTATGGTGAGAAGAATCGCTCAGCATGATTCTCGTCCCCACACCCCGGAGGACTTCGAATGACGCTGCTGGGCCAGGTCTCCTGGCTCCCGGCGTTCTACTGGCGGCGCCTTCCCATCCTCATGAGGACAGTGGCAAGCGTGCCGCGTTCGTTACCGGTTACAGTGGCGGGGGCCGCGCCGGATTCGCACCGGCTTCCCTCAACTCATCAGCGCAGGCGGCTCGTACCACGCATGGTGCGCGGCAGTCAACGTCGCGGCGCACCGCGCTGCGGCGCCGCTCGAGTGTTCGCCGCGTCGGACTTTGACAACTACGGTGCCGACGGTGAGGTTACGGATCGGTATGCGCCGGGCAGGGATCGTCGCCGTCACCGCCGCTGTGCTCGCCTGCGCCGCCTCGGCTCCGGCGGA
>CAYYWP010000075.1:0-3244 GCA_964475125.1 uncultured Binatia bacterium (SeqCode)
AGAGCATTTCTACTACCCGCGGTGTGCTGACGCAGCCGTGCGTTATCGTCAGAATCTTCTTGCCATCGTCGCCGATCGAGAGAAGTTCATCACCCGCAAGGAGGGTGTGTGGTGCTACGACATCCGCGGTGACCCGAAAGAACGCAGCGGAGTGCTTCGCACGAACGGATTGGGGTACGTGGTGGACGCGATCCGCCGGAGCGGCGGGGCGCGTGCGGTAACTGAGGCGGTGGTCGCGCACACTCAGCGGTGGCAGCAGCCGGATGGCGGCAACCTGGCATGCGCGCGCAGGGCGGCCTGACCTCTCTCCCCTCGGGTCACTCTGTATTCTTGGGTGATCCTCGATCCGAGTAGCGCTTGTCTAAAGGGCGAGGACCGATGTCGGAGACGCCAGAGATACGAATCAAGATGTACAGCGCGGCGGACGCTCCCAATGAGGCACTTGCCGGCGAGAGCGTGGCCGTCTTAGGCTACGGAAACCTGGGGCGTACTGCCGCCCTCAACCTTCGGGACTCCGGTCTTCACGTCCGCGTCGGCAGCCAAGAAGATGAGTATGCCGAGCTGGCGCGCACCGAGGGGTTCGAGGTGGTCGCTCTCGGTGCGGCCTCCGCAGATGACATTGTTTTCGTTCTTCTCCCCGACGAAATCATTCCCGTGGCGTTTGAACGTGACATTGCTCCGAACCTGAATCCAGGATGCGCCATCGTCTTCGGCTCGGGGTATTGCCTGGCATTCGGCCTCATTCATCCCCCGGAATCCGTTGATGTCCTCCTGGTCGCCCCTCGTATGGCCGGGGTCCCGGCTCGGAAGCAGTACGTGGGCAATATGGGCTTCTGGGCCTGCGTTGGTGTTGAGGTTGATTGCAGTGGCCGCGCGCACCAGCGAATGCTCGGCCTCGCTGACGCCATCGGTGCCTTGCGAGTCGGGGCCATAGAGATGACCTCTGTCCAGGAGGCAGTCCTCGACCTTTTCGTCGAACAATCGCTCGGTGTTTTCCTCGGCTTGGCGATTGTGACCGCCTTCGAGGTCGGGCGCGAGGCGGGCATCCCGGCAGAAGCGCTCGTGATGGAAATGTATATGTCAGGGGAGATGGAAACGGTCCTTCGATCCTTTCGCGAAACTGGCTTCTTGCGGTCCTCAGGGGACCATGGCTCAACCGCTGTCTTTGGAGGCTTGACACGCTTGCTGGAGGTGGATCGAGACCGCATGCTGACAGGCTTCCGGACGATCCTCGACGACATCAGGACAGGAGGGTTCGCGCGGCGATTTCAGAATGAGGTCACGAACGGCTATCCGATACTCGAGATGGCCAGGGCGATTGTGCATGGTGACTCACCAATGACGGCTGCGGAGACCCGACTTCGCGGCCTGGCTGAAGCCCCGAAGCTCGGACTGGTCAGTCGGACTGGCGGCGCCGCGCCTTCGTACGCGACCTCTTTGCGGGCGACTCCCGGGCATCGCTGAGCAACAGAATAGCGCCATAGCTGCACGGGAGAAATTCCCGCTCGAAGACCGGCTCCAGTACCAGCCGCAGGGCCGTTTGCACCACGCAGTCTTTGACCGTTGGGATCCCCAGCGGCCGTTTCTCGTTACTCCCCAGCTTCTCGATCCAGCACCGCCGGACCGGCTGCGGTCCGTAGGTGCCCGTGCGCCGCGCCGCGCTCAGGGACTGGAGGTCCCTCGCGGCCTGGGTGGCGAACTGCTCCACCGTCTGCCGATCCACCCCGCCAGCGCCGTCGCGCGCGTGCACCTGGCGCCACGCGGCCGCCAAAGTCCGGGACGCGTAGACCTTATTGATCAGGCTGTACCACACGCCTCCTTTCACCCCCTCATCGAGGACCTCCAGCATCCGTTCGCTCCACACCGTTGGTTCGACCCACGCCCAGCGGGCGCGGATCTCTCCGCCTTGCCTAGCCCCCTCGGGCACTGCCGGCGGTGGCCCTTCCGTCGGTATCTCGCTCACGGTGTCACCTCCTGCCGCCCTTTGCTCCACGCCCATTACGGCGCTTCCTCGCTCCTATGGCGGCTCTGACTCCTGAGGCGCGCGGCTCTTCGGCGCCGCGGGCACGCCTGAACGCCGCTCGCTCCCGCCCCAGGTCTCCCTGCTTCACGTGCACGGCCGTTGATCCCGTTCTGCCGCCAACCACCCCATGGCGTCATGCGCTCGCTTTCTCACGCTACCCCTCAGCGGCGCACGCGTCCCGGTCCGCAGACCGGGGGCTGGGCTTCGTCTTTCGCTCGCAGACTCGCCACACCATCGAGCCGAATCGCGTTCGGTGTCCTACGGACCGGGATCTCACCTCCCATTGCTTCGGACCCCCTTCGCGGTGGCGCCCTGATGTTCGGTTACAGGCCGGAGAGCGCATGCCTGACGAGGACTCGCACCTCGCTGACCATGCACGCTTGCAGGCGCACGAGCGCGCCGCGCCGCGGCGCATGGCGGTGCGGAGCGCCGCCCAGGGCAACGCTTCGCGTTGCCGTGCGCCGCGGAGCGGCGCGCTCCAAGACGCCGGCACTACCGATGTTCGTGGTACAGGCCGCTAGTCCGTTGAAAAGGCCGCGGGTGTTTCGACCGGCTGCTGGGGAACGACGGGCGCGGTTGCTATGAGGCAACCTACTTGGCCTGCTCGAATGAGCTGCCGGCTCGACGTCGTGGGAGCCGCGGGCGTATGCGGAGCGTGCAGCCTCGCGGCAGATTGATCTGAACATGGAGGATTGAGTGAACCAGAAACCGCGTCGCGTGTGTGTCTTCTGCGGCGCCAGCGCCGGCGCCCATCCCGCCTTTGCGGCGGCGGCGGAGGAGCTCGGCCGGGTGCTCGCCGCGGCCGGGATCGGCGTGGTGTACGGCGGCGCCAGTGTGGGGTTGATGGGGCGCGTGGCGGACGCCTGCCTGGCGGCGGGCGGGGAGGCGGTCGGAGTGATTCCGCGCGCGCTGGTGGATCTCGAGGTCGCGCACGACGGCCTCACCGAGCTGCGCGTCGTCGGCTCGATGCACGAGCGCAAGGCGCTGATGGCCGATCTCGCCGACGCCTTTGTCGCCCTCCCCGGCGGTCTGGGCACGCTCGACGAGCTGTTCGAGATCCTCTCCTGGGCCCAGCTCGGGTTGCACGACAAGCCGGTCGGCGTGCTGAACGTCGAGAACTACTTCACTCCCCTGCTCGGCTTCCTCGACGGCGCCGTGGCGGCGCACTTCGTCAGACCAGCGCACCGCCAGATGTTGATCGTCGCCCGAGCGCCGCAGGAG
>CAYYWP010000075.1:3254-15189 GCA_964475125.1 uncultured Binatia bacterium (SeqCode)
GCTCGACGGGTTCAGGCGCCACGTGCCGCCGCCGCGCGTGACGTGGACCGACCGTCCGAGGCGCTGACGCGCCTTGCCATCCAGCGCCCGACTGGGGGAGAATGCCATCCGTTTCGTTTCATCACCTAGTCGTACCGCAACGGGAGGGAGGCCTATGCAGCCTGCAGGACGGTGGATCGGGGCCGCGGTCGCGGCGGTCAGCGTGGCGTCGGGCGCGCTCGCCATCGATGTGGCGCGCAACGACTTCGTCAATGCCCAGGGCAAGTCGGTCGGCACGGTCACCATCGAGCACTTTCCGAGCGCCACGCTCCTCCTCCTCAATCTCCATAACCTGCCCCCTGGCGTCCATGCCATCCACATCCACGCGGTCGGCCAGTGCACGCCACCGAGCTTCGACTCGGCCGGCGCGCACTTCAACCCCGCCAAGCGCCAGCACGGGATGAAGAATCCCCAGGGCCACCATGCCGGCGACCTGCCCAACCTCACCGTTCCGGCCGACGGCAAGCTCGAGACCGAGATCGTGGTGAAGGGCGAGATGACCCTGCGCGGCGAAGGCGGCCTGCTGGACGGCGACGGCGCATCGCTGGTCATTCACGCCGGTCCGGACGACTACATGACCGATCCGAGTGGCAACTCGGGCGCGCGCATCGCCTGCGCCGTGCTCGACCTGCCCGACCGCAACGACTGACGCATGGCGGCGCTGCGCCTGATCGCCTACTCCGACTACCTCTGACCCTGGTGCTACAACGCGGCCGTGCGGCTGCGTCGGATGGTCGAGGAGTTCGCCGGGGCCGTCACCGTCGAGTGGCGCAGCTTCTTGCTGCGCCCCGAGCCCGATCCGACCATGACCCTCGAGCGCTTCAAGGCCTACACCCGCTCGTGGCTGCGCCCCGCCGCCGATCCTGACGGCGGTACGTTCCGGGTCTGGCAGAGCGACGCCGGCCCGCCGCGCGAGAGCGTGACGCCGCATGTCTTCGCCAAGGCCGCCGCACGGCACGGCGACGAGGCCTTCGCCAGCGTGCACGCGGCGCTGTTGCGCGCCTACTTCGCCGACAACCGCGACATTACCGACCCGCACACGCTGCGCGCCATCTGGCTCGAGGTCGGCCTGCCCGCCGAGGCATTGGCGCACGCATCCGACCCGGCGCTGGTGCGCGAAGTCATCGCCCAGCACAACGAGGCCGTCGCCCTCGGCGTCAGCGGAGTGCCGGCCGTGCGCGCCGACGGCAGTGAGGCCTTCGTGGTCGGCGCCCAACCGCTCGACACCTATCGCCGCTGGGCGCGGCGCCTGCTCGACGCCATGCCCGCGCCGTGAACGCGGCGCGCGGCGCGCTGCCACGGCACTCTGCGTGTGGTATACGCGCGCGATGGAGACGGCCGAGCGGCGCGCCCGTTGCCTTGGGCGCTGCGCGTGAACGCCGAGTTACCCCGGGCCGCGCCGCTCGCCGCGTTCTGGTTCATCTTCTTCGGCGGACTTGGCCTCTCCTACCCGTACTTCGCGCTCTATCTGCGCGAGCAGGGTGGGCTGAGTGGCGCCGAGATCGGCATCGTCATGGCCACGGTGCCACTCGTGGGCATCTTCACCCAACCGTTTTGGGGGCACCTCGCCGACCGCACCGGCGCGCGCAGCACCCTGCTTGCGCTGCTCACGGCCGAGACCGCTCTGGGGTACTTGGCGTTGGCACACGCCGATCACTTTCTCGCCTTCGTGCTCGCCACCGCCGCCTTCGCTTGTGGGGGAACCGCGGTCTTGCCGATGTCGCTCTCTCTGACGTTCGCGGCCTTGCGCGGGCACGGGCCTCACACCTTCGGCCTGGTGCGGGCGTGGGGGACGGTGGGGCATCTGCTCACGGTTGCCCTGTTTCCGCCGTTGCTCGGATTCTTCTCGCCGCCGGCCCCCGATGGCACGCCAACCGGCCTGCGCGCCATGTTCTACGCCGCCGCCGTCTGCTCGGTGCTCGCCGCCGGCCTCTGGCCGTGGCTGCCACGCCAGGGCGAAGCGGCACTGCGAGCCCCGCGCGGTCACTGGCGCGAGCTGCTGCGCTCCGCCGCTGTTCGGCGCCTGCTGCTGTTCAGCCTCGGCTGCTACATGTTCACGCACGGCCCGATGGGGTTGTTCCCGCTGCTGGTGCGCGCCGCTGGCGGCGACCTCGGCACCGTCGGCAAGATGTGGGTGGTCATGCTGCTGGTGGAGATCCCCCTCATCGCCTTCTCCGGGACCGGCCTGCGCCGCTTCGGGGCGCGCGGGCTCCTGACCGCCGGGGTGGTGGCCGGCGGGGTGCGGTGGGCGCTGTGTGCGCTGGCGCGCGATCTCGAGACGCTGTACGCGGTGCAGCTCCTGCACGGGGTGGTGGTCGCTGGGCTGATGCTCGGCGCCCCGCTCTATCTCGAAGCGGTCGTCCCGCAAGCGTTGCGCTCCACGGCGCAGGCCCTGTTGGCAACCGTCGGCATCGGTCTCGGCGGTATCATCTCCAACGTCGCCGCCGGCTGGTTGATGGATCGCTTCGGTATCGTCGCGCCCTTCTTCGTCGGCGGTATCGGCGCCATCGCGCTCGGCGCGGCCACGACCATCATCCTGCCGCTGCCGGGCGGCGCCGGCCTGCGGCCGCCGCGCTGATCGCCGATCGCCTATCGCGTATCGTCTGACGATCGGCGATAAGCGATAGGCGAGACGCGTCCATGGAACCGCTGATCGACATCCGGCAGGTTTCCCGGCTGTACCGGCGCGGGCCCGACGAGATCCACGCCCTCGAGGACGTCTCGCTCGCCATCGAGGCCGGCCGCTTCGTCGCCTTCATGGGGCCGTCCGGCTCCGGCAAGTCGACGCTGCTCAACCTCGTCTCCGGTATAGACCGGCCGAGCGCGGGCGAGGTGGTGGTGGCGGGGGCCCGGCTCAACGACTTGAGCGAGGACGAGCTGGCCGACTGGCGCGCCCGCCACGTCGGCTTGATCTTTCAGTTCTTCAACCTCATGCCGGTGCTCAACGCGCGCGACAACGTCGCCCTGCCACTCTTGCTCACCCCGCTCGACAAGCGCGAGCGCCGCCGCCGCGCCGAGACGGCGCTGCGCGTCGTCGGCCTCGAGGCGCGCCTGGATCACTACCCGCGTACGCTCTCCGGCGGCGAACAACAACGCGTGGCCATCGCCCGCGCCATCGTCACCGATCCCGATCTCATCGTCGCCGACGAGCCTACCGGCGACCTCGATGCGCGCAATGCCGAGGAGATTCTCGCCCTGTTGCGGCGGCTGAAAAACGAGTTCGGCAAGACGATCGTCATGGTGACGCACGACCCGCGCGCCCTGCGCTTCGTCGACGCGGCGTTTCACCTCGACAAGGGACTGCTACTCGAAGGCGAGGCCGCGCGGCGCGCCGGCGACGCGATCCGCCAGGCCGCCGGCGGCGGGGTGATGACCGACGGTGGGGCGGCGCGATGAAATGGCTCGGGCTCGTGCGCGCCAACCTCGGCCGTAACAAACTGCGCACCGCCCTCACCGGCAGCGCCATCGCCCTCGCCGTCGCCCTGGTCTGCCTGCTGCTCACCATGCCCGCCGGCCTCGATGCCCTGCTCGACCGCCTGACCAGTGACACCCGCATCTCGGTGCACAACAAGGCCGGGCTCGTCTACACCATGCCGTATGCCTTCACCCGCAAGGTGCGGCAGATCGACGGCGTTGCCGCCGCCGTCGCCTTCAGCTGGTTCGGCGGCGCCTACGAAGAAGCCGGGCGCGTCACCTTTCCGAACTTCGCCGTCGAAGTCGACCAGGTCGGCGCCGTCTACCCCGACTACGACATCCCCGCCGATCAGCTGGCCGACTTCCAGCGCTACCGCGACGGCGCCATCGTCGGCCGGCAAACGATGCGGAAATACGGTTGGAAGATCGGCCAGCGCATCACGCTGCGCTCCACGGTGTGGCCGGTCGCGCTCGATTTGCGCCTCGTCGGCGAGATCCCGAACGATCGCGCCCCGATGCTGTGGCTCAATCGCGCTTACCTGGACGAAGCGCTGAAAGCACAGGGCGGTGCGGGCCTCGGTATCGTCGGGGTGATCTGGGTGCGCGCCGCGACGCCGGAGCAGGTCAACGGCATCATGCGCGCCGTCGACGAGCTGTCGCGCAACAGCGATGCCGAGACCGCCAGCGAGACCGAAAAGAGCTTCTTCTCCAACTTCTTCGGCAGCCTGCAGGGCTTCGTCACCATCATCCTCATCGTCACCGGCCTGGTGGCCCTGTGCATCGTCTTCATCGCCGCCAACACCGCCTCGATGTCGGTGCGCGAGCGGGCCGGCGAGCTGGCCGTGCTGAAGGCCATCGGCTTCACCCGCCGGGTCATCTTCGGCACCCTGCTGGCCGAGGCCATCACCCTGTCCACGGTCGCCGGGTTGCTCGGCGTGGGCTTGACGATGGCGCTGACGGAGCTGCTGCGCGCCTTCGCCGGCTGGAGCGTGGCGCTCGGCCCCCTCGGCGCCTTCATCGTCACCGCGCCGGTGATCGTGCAGGGGGTGTTTCTGTCGCTGTTTGTGGGCATGCTCGCCGGGGTCGTGCCCGCCTGGGGAGCGGCGCGCAAACCGGTCGTGCAGACGCTGCACGAGGTGTTCTGACCACGCCCCCTCCGGGCAGACGCCACCCGCATGACCCTGCCGCTGTCGTACGCCTTGCGCAACCTCGTGGCGCGACCGACGCGCAGCCTGATGGCCGCCGGAGTGATCGCCCTGGTGGTGGTGGCGTGCAGCTTGTTTCTCGGCCTCATTACCAGTCTGCGCCGCACCCTGGTGTCGAGCGGTGACCCGCTGAACCTCGTGGTCATGCGCAAGGGATCGGACAACGACGGCGCCAGCCAGCTGACGATCGAGGCCTACCAGGCGATCAAGTACCTCGACGGCATCGCGCGCGACGCGCAGGATCGGCCCCTGATCTCGCCCGAGCTGGTCGTACAGCCGTTTTTTCGCACCGTCGGCGGTGGCCGCGAGAACGTCCTGGTGCGGGGCGTCGAGCCGGTCGCGTTGGACGTCCACGACGAGGTCCGCATCGCCGCCGGCCGCATGCTCACGCCCAGCGCCGGCGAGGCCGTGGTCGGCAAGGGCGTGGTCGGGCGCTATCAGGGCGCCGCACTGGGCAGCGAACTGCAGTTCGGCCGCGGGCGCTGGAAGGTGGTGGGGATTCTCGAGGCCGGCGGCGCATCGTACGAGAGCGAGGTGTGGGTCGACGTCCGCGAGCTGGCCAACGACGCCAAGCGGCCGTTTCCCTATTCCGGCGTCCGCCTGCGCGCCGCCAGTCCCGAGGCCATGCGGGCACTGAAACGCCGCATCGATGATGACCCGCGCTTCGCCATCGAGGCGCAGCTGGAGACGGAGTACTACGCCAAGCAGGCCGAGTCGGCCAACGCGCTCTACATCCTCGTCGTCGGCATCGCCGTGCTATCCGGTATCGGCGCCGGCTTCGGCGCCGCCAACACCATGTACGCGGCGGTGCAGGCTCGCACCGCCGAGATCGGCACGCTGCGCGCGCTGGGGTTTTCCCGCCGGGCTATCTTGTGGGTCTTCCAGATGGAAGCCATCGCCCTCGCCGGGCTGGGCTTCGCCATCGGCGTCGGCGCGGCCCTCGGCCTCGCTCAACTGATCCGAGCCCTCATGGGCGGCATCGCCTTCGGCTCCGCGACCTTCACGATCAACGTCGTGACCCTGAGCGTCTCGCCAAGCGATTTCGCCGTCGCACTCCTGCTCGCGCTCTCGATCGGTCTCGCCGGCGGGTTCGGCCCGGCCTGGCGAGCGGCTCGGCTGCGTCCCATCGAGGCCTTGCGCAAGGCCTGAGCTCCAGGGGTCGGGGATCGGGGGGTTGGTCCGTTGAAAAAGGCCGCGCTCATCCTTCGACGGGCTCAGGATGAGCGGGAAGTGCTTGTGCCGCAACGTGTTCCGCTCACCTGAGCCCGTCGAAGGGTGGGCGGAACACGTTTTTTCAACGGACTGTTAGGGGTTGGCAAAGTGGTGGGCGGCTGTCCGTTTGCCGGTCCGTGCTGCCACCTCTAGAGTTTGCCAGGTGATGCCCGCCGATCGCGAAGAGCAGTTGCGCGCCGATCTCGCCTCGTTGCGGATCGAGCGGCCACCGGCCGGGCAACGCGCGCCACGCCGCCGGCGGCGCTGGCCGCTCGTGGTGTTGATCGCACTGCTCGGCGCCGGTGGGGCGGCGGCCTGGGCGCTGAAAGCGCGTCCACCGACCGTCCAGGTGGCACTGGCGCAACGCGCCAACGCGGCGGAGAGCGCCGCGATCCCGTTGCTGTCCGGATCGGGATACGTCGTCACCGGCGACCGCTATGTGTCGATCGGCGTGCGCGTGCCGGGCCGTATCGACCGCTACTTCGTCGAAGAAGGACAGAGCGTCAACCGCGGCGATCCGCTCGTGCAGTTGGACGACCGGGATTATCGCGCCGCGGCGGCGGCCATCGAAGCGCGCCTCGCCTCGGCGCGCGCCAACGTCGCCCTCGCCGACGCAGAACTGGGGCGCGGCCAGCCACTGCGCCGGCAGGGCGTCATCTCGCAGCAGGAGCTCGACGTGCTGGTCAACAAGGCCGCCGTGGCGCGCGCCGCCACGGCCCAGCTCGAGGCCGAGCTGTCGCAGGCCAAGGTCAACCTCGACTACACCACGTTGCGCGCCCCGGCCGACGGCGTCGTGCTCGCCAAGCTCAAGGAAGTCGGCGAGATCGCCGTGCCGGGCGGTTTTGCCGGTTCCGGCGATCTCATCCGCCTCGCCAACCTCACCGACATGCGCGCCGAGGTTGACGTCAACGAGGCCGATCTCAACCGCGTGAAGCTGGGCCAGCCGGCGATGGTCGTCCCCGATGCCTATCCGGAGGCGACGTACGAGGCCCGGGTGGTGAAGTTGTATCCGCAGGTCGATCGGCAGAAGGGCACCCTCAAGGTCGAGGTGCACATTCTCGCCCCAGACGCGAAGCTGCTGCCTGACATGAGCGCGCGCGTCACGTTTCTCCAACCGGCCGAGGCGCCGGCGAGCGGGGAACCGGTGGTCCTCGTCCCCGCCGCGGCCGTGCGGCGGCGCGACCCCGCCGGCGACCACGTCGTCTGGGTGGTGGTCGATGGACGGGTGCGCGCGCAGCGCGTCGAGCCGCGCGGGAGCGTCGGCGAGCAGGTCCGCCTGGCCGGCGGGCTCAGCGGCGGGGAAACGGTGGTCGTCGGCGAGCTGCCGCTCCGCGAAGGGCAGCGCGTCGAGGCTGCACGGGGCGAAGCGACGAGCGACCAGACGAGTCAGCAGCGATGAGTGACGAGTGGAACGTGTCGGAGCGCGGGGAACGGCGGCTCCCTGCCGAGTCCTCGCCAGGATGTCCCCGCTCTGCTCACCTTATCGTCCGCGAGTCGGCGCGTGTCGCCTTCCTCGGTCTGGTCGTTCAACGCTCTCCGCTCGTGGCTCGATCCTCACCGCCGAAGTAGCGCTCGAGGACGGCGCGTAGGCGCGCCGGGTCGACGGGCTTGTAGATCGCGTCGGTGAAACCGGCGGCGCGCGCCGAGGACACTTCCCCGCCGGACGCGTCAGCGGTGAAGGCGAGGATCGGCGTGGCGGCGTTGGGATTCGCCTCGTCGCCGCGGATGCGAGCCGTGGCCTCGAAGCCGTTCATCCCCGGCATGTGCAGGTCCATGAGAATGAGGTCGAACGGCTCGCGCGCCGCCTTCGCCACCGCCTCCCCACCGTCGGCGACCGCCTCGACGTCAATCCCCCAGCGCGCCAGGAGGCGGGCCGACAGCTGGCGATTCACGACGTTGTCCTCCGCGACCAGCACACGCCGCCCGTCCCCCGAGGCCAGGGGCGCAATCGGCGTCTCCACTGGCAGCTCTCCATCGGCCGCGCACGGCAGAGCGAGCAGAAAGCTGAAAGTGCTGCCGCGCCCCGGTGTACTCTCGACCTCGACCTCGGAGCCCATCACTTGCACCAGACGGCGGACGATGCTGAGACCGAGGCCGGTGCCGCCGAAGCGGCGCGACGTATCCGACTCCGCCTGGGTGAACGGCTCGAACACCGCCGCCAGCTTGTCGTGGGGGATGCCGATCCCCGTGTCGGAGACGCGGAAACGGATGCAGGCCGTCCGATCGTCGCCCCCGTCGCACTCGAGCGCCAGGGTCACCGCGCCGCTGGCGGTGAACTTGATCGCGTTCGACAGCAGGTTGCTCACGATCTGGGCGAGGCGGAACTGGTCGCCCACCACGTGCGCCGGCAGGTCGGCGTCGATCGCCGCCGCGACGGTGAGGCCCTTGCTGTGCGCCTGCGGCTCGAAGGCGCGCACGAGCGTGCCGGCGAGCGCGGCTGGATCGAAGGGCCGTTCCTCGAGCACCAGGCGGCCGGCGTCGATCTTGTTGAAGTCGAGCACGTCGTTGATCAGCGCCAGCAGGTGCTCGGCGGCGAATTTCATCGCCGCCAGCGGCTCGCGCTGATCGGGCCGCGGTTGCTCGTCGAGCAGCATCGCCGCGTAACCGATGACGATGTTGAGCGGCGTGCGCAGCTCATGGCTCATCACCGACAGAAAGTCCGCTTTGGCCCGGCTGGAGCGGTCGGCGAGGTCGCGCGCTTCGCGCAGGTGATTCTCGGACAGCTTACGCCGTTGAACCTCGCCGAGGAGGGCCTCGCGCTGGCTGAAAAACGTGCGGATCAGGCGCGCGATGGTGCCGAATTCGTGCTTGGCGTCGAGATAGCGCGTCACCGGTGTCAGATCTTGCCGATCGAGGCTTTGCGCCACGCGCCGCAGGGGATTGCGCATCGACACGACGACGAAGGCGCCGAGCAAGACGAGGTTGAAGGCCGCGAAGGCGAGGTAGATGCGGTTGTAGCTCTGCAGCGACCCTTGCAGCACGGCGAGGCTGGGCGCGTCGTACGCCACTTCGACCACGGCGATCGGCGAGCCCATGGCATCGGTCAGGGTGCGGACGAAGTCGATCTGTCCCACCGCGGTGGTGCGCACCGTCGGCTGTCCACCGGCAGGGAGGGGATGCACGGCCACCGTGCCGGCGATGGCCTCGGTCAGCCGCGTGGAAAACCCCCCGCTCAGGCGACGCGCCGCGACCAGCCAGCCCTGTGGCGGCGTGCGGCGAGCCATGTCGTCGCTGGGCTGCAACGGAGCCGTGAAGTATTCGACGATCGCGCCCGTCCGGTCGCGCCCGTAGAAGCGGTTGAACCACTGGCGCTGCGTCGCCGCGCGCACCTGTGCGGCGGTCAACTCGGGCGGCTCGCCCTTGAGGCTCGGCATCGCGTACAGACGCCGGAGGTCCAAGTCGTAGATCCAGGCGTACTCGATGCCGAATACGGGAAACGCCTCCTCGATGTTCTCCTTCGCCCAGCCCGGATCGCGATGGCGCGCGAACTCCAGCATCGCGTCCCAGAAGGTATTGTCGAACACGGCGCCGACGATCGGCGCCCGCTCGAGCGCCAGGACGGCATCGAAGTTGCGCTCCGCGACCTCTCGCTCGACCTGCTCGAGCTGGGCGCTCGTGTCGCGCCCCATGCGCCAGAGCACCGCCAGCGCCAGGCCGTAGAGCGAAACCGACAGGAGCAGGAGAAGCAGAAAGCGCGTGTGAATGCGCATGCCGGGCTGCGCTCGAGCACGTCAGGCGGCGCGCCGGTGGTCGGCGAGGATCTGCGCGATACAGGCGGTGAGCCGCGCCCCGGTGGCCAGGTGCAGGAACTCGTTCGGCCCATGGGCGTTCGAGCGCGGCCCCAGCACGCCGGTGATGACGAACTGGGCGTGCGGAAAACGCGCGCCGAGCATGGCCATGAAGGGGATGGTGCCGCCTTCGCCGTAGTACAGCGCCTGGCGGCCGAAACACTCGTGCGAGGCGCGGCTCAGTGATTCCTCGAGCCACGGCGCCAGCGGCGGGGCGTTCCAACCCCCGGAGGCCTCGCTGGCATCGAAGCGCACCTGCGCACCGTACGGCGGATCGGCGGTGAGCACCTCGGTCAACACGGCGGCCGCGGGCGCCGGCGCCAGCGTCGGCGGCAGGCGCAGCGACAGCTTGAGCGTCGTGCGCGGGCGCAAGACGTTGCCCGCCTCGGTCGGTGGCGGCAGGCCGGCGGCGCCGGTGACCGACAGCTGCGGGCGCCAGGTGCGGTTCAGTAGCAGCTCGGTGACGTCGTCGCTGACCAGTCGCATGCCGGCGGCGAGCGGAAAGAGGTCGGCGATGCCGGCCCCGAGCGCCCGCGCCGTCGCCGCCGCCTGGGCGCGGCGCTCGGCCGGGATGTCGACGTGCAGCGCCGCCGGCAGGATGGCGCCGCTGCGCTCGTCTTCGAGGCGGCTGAGCAACTGGCGCGCGATGCGGAAGCTCGACGGCACCATGCCACTGGCCGCGCCCGAGTGCACACCCTCCTCGAGCACGGTGACCGTCAGCGTGCCGCCGACCATGCCGCGCAACGAGGTCGTCGCCCACAGCTGCTCGTAGTTGCCACACCCCGAATCGAGACAGATCACCAGGCTCGGCGTACCGATGCGCTCGGCCAGCGCCTCCATGTAGGCCGGCAGATCGGTCGAGCCGCTCTCTTCATCCGCCTCGATGAGGGCGACGCAGCGGGCGTGCGGCACGCGTTGGCGATGCAGCGCCGCGAGCGCGGTGACGCAAGCGAAGGCCGCGTAGCCGTCATCGGCGGCGCCGCGGCCGTAGAGCTTGCCGTCGCGAATCACCGGCGTCCACGGTCCCAGCCCCTCGGCCCAGCCATGCATCGGCGGTTGCTTGTCGAGGTGGCCGTAGAGGAGCACCGTCTCCTTCCCCTCGCCGGGTACCTCCAGCCACAACACGGGCGTGCGCCCCGGCAGCCGGACGACCTCCAGTTGCCAACCCGGCGCGGCGTGGGCGCGCACCCAGTCGACGACCAACGCGACGGCCTTCTCCATGTGACCGTGCTGCTGCCACTCCGGGTCGAAGGCGGGCGACTGGTTGGGAATGGTGATGTAGCGCTCGAGCGCCGGAATGATGCTCGACTGCCAGGTGTCGTCGACGAACGAACGCAACGTATCGATGTTCATGTGCAGACCTGCTCGCCGGCGCGCCGCTACGAGGCGCGGCCGCGGAAGGGGCGGTTGCCGTAACGGTCGAGCGAGACCACCTCGCCGACCGGCCGGCGCGTCGTCGGTCCGTAGCGACCCTGAGGCCAGCCGAGTGGAATGACCGCGCACGGGCTCACGGACCACGGCAGGCCGAGCGCGCGGCGGGCCAGAAACTTGCTCCACAGCGGCAGCGTGATCAGGGCTGCACCCAGCCCGGCGGCGCGCGCCGCCAAGAGCAGATTCTGCACCGAGGGAAAGATCGAGCCGTACGCGCTCGCCGCGCCGACCGGCGGCCACGGCGGGATGACCCCGCGCAGACAGGCGACGACGACGACCGGAATCTCCTCGAAGTGATCCGCCTGCCACTGCACGGCAGCGATGATCTTGCCCATGCGCTCGTCGCCCTGCCGTTCCGCCAGCCAGCGCCCGATGTGACCGTAGACGCCCCACGCCTGCCGGTTCAGGCGCCCCAGCTTCGCCTTCACCGCCCGGTCGCGCACGACGACGAACTCCCAGTTCTGCGCGTTCGACCCGGTCGGCGCCTTCAGCGCCAGCTCGATCAGCTTGAGCACCAGCGCGTCGTCGACCGGGTCCAGTTTCAGTCGCCGGATCGCGCGTTGCGTCAACATCGCGTCTTCCAACGACATTTCCAACTTGACCGGCATGAGTGCATCAGAGCACAGGTCGAACCATCAAAGCGAGAGGAAATCCCGCCGCCCGGTTAGCCGTTGAACAGAGGGTGCGCTCATGCTTCGACGGGCTCATCCTTCGACAGGCTCAGGAGAGCGGGAAATAGCTGCGCCACAAAGCGTTCCGCTCACCCTTCGACCCTTCGACGAGCTCAGGACTCAGGACAGGCCCTGAGCCCTGAGCTCGGCGAAGGGTCGCAGGGTGGGCGGACCG
>CAYYWP010000075.1:15199-19799 GCA_964475125.1 uncultured Binatia bacterium (SeqCode)
AGGAGAGCGGGAAATTGCTGCGCCACATAGCGTTCCGCTTCAACCCTTCGACGAGCTCAGGACTCAGGTCATGCCCTGAGCCCGTCGAAGGGTGGGCGGAACGCGTTCTTCAACCGGCTGTTAGCGCGCACGACAGGCTCAGCGCCGTCTGGCGCGCCGCGCTGCGCGACAGTGGGGCCATGGGAATGGACCCCAGCGCCTTGTCGTCATCCTCCGCGACGCAACTCTTCAGACGGTCGGCGTCGACGCAACGGTGTGGGGTGAGGGCCGCGACGTCGAGGGCCTACTGTTTGCTCCACAGTCCCGGCGGATCCGGTCGCCAGTGCTCGGCGACGCTGCGCATGGTCGGCATCCACACGTCGCCCTTCTGCGCGATGTGGTCGAGCAGGCGCTCGAGGATGACGATGCGGTGTCCGCGGCCGATGCCCTCGGGGTGAAACGTGTAGGTCAGCACGCCGCCGGCGACGCGTTCATACATGTAGTCGAACTCGGCGAACCAGATCCGCTCCACCTCCGAGGGAGACACCGCGACGCGGTGCGGAAACTCGTAGACGATCTCGAGCTGGATCATGTCGGACAGGTGCCAGGCGGACGGGATCTCGAGCAGATCGACCTCCCGCCCATAGCGGAAGGCCTCGGTGACCGAGGCCACGTCGCCGACGCGGACGCGATAGGGCTTGTAGTCCTCGGCCATCCCGTTCGCCATGTAGAGGAAGCCGTGGTCGAGCAGGAGGGCGGCGGTGTTGTCGCTCGTATCCCAGATCGGCGAGCGGTACCCCACCGGTCGCCGGCCCGTCACCGATTCGATCGCCTCGATGCCACGGATCAATATCCGCTCTTCTTCCTGGCGCGTCATCTCGACCGGGCTCTCATGGCAATAGCCGTGGTGGCCGATCTCGTGCCCGGCCTCGGCGATCGCGCGCGTCACCGCCGGCCAGGTTTCCGCCGAATGACCCGGGACGAACCAGGTGGTCGCCATCTCGTACTTCTCCAGCAGGGCGAGCACCCGCTCCACCGCCACCCGCGCGCTGTACTCGCCTCGCCCGATGGCCTGCGAGGTGAACTTGCCGAAGGTCCCGAACCACAGCGACAGGCCATCGAAGTCGAACGAGAAGCACACCGCGCATTTGGCCCCGCGTGGCATTTCAACCGCCATGTGTTCCTCCTTCCTGCGGCGCGAAAGCAGGTTCGGCCCCATCGCCGGTACCGTTTCTGCCCCCCTGCAGCCGGGTTTCGCGAGTATCTCACCAACGAGTAGGAATCGACAGCTCGTGTCGATGCGCCCGGGCCTGGGGCCGCGCCCCGCCCACCCGGCAGCGCGCCGCGCTGCCGGCGGGCACGGGTTACGGCTGGCGATGAACGCTCAGAGTCCCAGGAGTGAGCTTCTCCTGCTCACCGGCAACACTCCTCCGGCGCTTCCATGCCGCCAACTTGTCCTGCACGTTGTCGGGGATGTCCACCGCACACCGGATCACGTCGTCGACGCGCGGCGGTTTCGCCCAGCCGAATTGCCGCAGGAAGCTGGCCGTGCGTTCCGGGGTCACGATCACGCTCCAGTTCTTCTCGGGAGTGGGGCTGTAGCCCATCGCCCAGGCGTCGGCGATGCGCTGGTCGCAGCCGGCGGCGAGATAGATGGAAAAGAGGTTCACTCGCTCCGGCACGTCGTCACCGACGACGACGTTGGTCCACAGCGTCGCGGCGCGCACGTAGCTGGACCACATCTCCTCCTCGACCAGACGGCAGAAGTGCTCGTCGAAGGCCCGGTTGCGCCGCTCGTCGGCGATCGAGCGACCCATGACGTGGGCGGTGTGCACGGCCGAGTTGGCGCCCTGCGCATTCAACGGATCTTGCACCGTAAACGTATCGCCGATCGCGCCGACGTACTTGCCGTTGGCCAGCCGGGTGTAGCCGCGGCGCGCCGTCGGCACGACGGCGCCCTGCAGGAGGTCGAGCGGGCTCTTGAGTCCGAAGCTCGCGACGTCCACCCGCTCGCCGAGCGTTTGCGGATAGAAGCGCGCCAATCCTTCCAGCACCCCTTCCTCGAACTGCCGTGGATCCCGCTCGTAATTGAGCTTGGTCAGGTACTCGAACTCCGAGCCGGGGATGATCTCGAAGAAGAGGGCGACGAAGGGACCCTCGCGGGTGAGAATCGGCATCTCGAAGAGCTCGCCGATCCCGGGGCACGCGCCGATGATCACGCCGCGCGGCAGCGGGGCGGACACGCCGCGGTAGATCCCCGAGCACAGCAGGCGGCGCGGCGTGCTGTACGGGCAGAAGGGCTCGTGGCGCGGAAAGAGCTCGGCCAGGTTGGCCTTGCCGGTGGAGACGACGACGAAGTCGTGCCGCTCGGTCAGTTGCACGAGTCGTTCGCGGTCGATCGCCTCGATGACGACGTCGCCACCCCGGTCGATGAAGGTCTCGATGTACTTGGGCAGGGTGAGGCGCTGGTCGATGCAGGTGCCCGGCGTGTCGAGCTTCCCCCACCACGACAGGACCTTGCCGTTCCCGGTGTACATGCGCACGCCGAAGCCGGGGTGCGTCCACTCCTGCCCGTCGACGATCGGCCCGTCCCAGAAGTTGATGCCGAGCTCGCGCTCGTGCTGCACGGACTTGCCGTAGTGAAAGGCCGTGTTCAGCAGCCGGCCGTTGCGCACCGCGTCGGGGCTTCTCTCCGCGTAGAGCGTCACCGGGATACCGTGCTGTTGCAGGTACAGCGCCAGGTGGCATCCGGCGAGCCCAGCTCCGACGACGCCGATCTGTGGCGGATCGCTCACGTGTTTCACAGCTCCCTCCTTCGCCTTGCGCGGCGGTGTCATGCCGGCGACGGCCTACGCCTCCCACTCCGGATACGTTTGGGGTGAGAGGCGATCGGCACCGCGACCATCCCAGTCGTGCGTGGCCATGCGCGGCCACATCCGCTCCCCCCCCTCCTGCAGCCGGCGCAGGATCGCACCTTCATCGGCGGCCAGAACCTTGCCCCCATCGACGACCAGGCGGCCGTTCACGTAGACGCGATCCACGTCCTCCTCGGTGGCGTTGTAGACGATGTTCTTCACCGGATCGCGCATCGGTGTCATGCGCCAGGACGAGGCCTTCCAGAGGACGAGATCGGCCTTGGCGCCGGGCGCGATGCGGCCGAGATCGCCGCGCCCCAGCGCCCGCGCGGCGCCGAGCGTGGCGGCGTCGAAGACGTGCGCGGCCAGGGTGGACTCGGTGTTGCGCTCCATGATCTTGGAGCACACCGCCGCCCAGCGCATGGCCTCGATCATGTTCTGCGGGCTGGTGTCCGTGCCCAGCGTCATGTTCACGCCGGCCTCGCGATAGCGGTGAAAGGACTCCATCGCCACGCCGCGGCGCGCGAAGACCCACACGGCGTGGGCTACCGAGACCCCGGTATCGGCCATGAGCTGGACGTCGCCGGCCGGGTAGTTGGTCCACGACGAGCCGCCGATGATGATGGCGTGACCGAGAATGGTGTTCGGGCCGAGGACGCCGAGATCCTTCATCCAGCCGATGGGCGTCTTGCCGTGGCGCCCCAGCATCTCGAAGAACTCCACCACCGACTGGGAGGTGTGCACCTGATAGGGCCGCCCGACGTCGTCGGCAAAGCGCTTGGCCTCTTTCAGGAGCTCGGGCGTGCAGGTGTCGATCTGCGAGGGCGCAACGAAACAGCGCACCAGGTCGCCGTGGGCGCCATCGTGCCGCTGGTGAAACCTCCTCGCCCGCTCGAGACCCTGCCAGCCGGCGCTCTCGTCCCATTCCCACGTCACCCGCCTGCCGTCGCGGGTCAGCCATTTCCCCGACCGGAAACCCAGGCCCATGTACACGCGCAGCCCATAGTGGGCCGCGCGCTCCACCACGTAGTCGCCCAGGCCGCCGATTTCCATGACCGTGGTGGTGCCGCCGCGCAGCAGCTCGGGCATGGAGAAATCGACGCAAGCCCGACTGCCCTCTTCGTCCTGGGCGGCTTCGCGAACGGGCAGCATCTCGAACAGTCCCGAGTACCAGAACTGCGGGTTGCCGCGATCCTCGATGAAGGATCGGTCGAGCGGCGAGTCAGCGATGTGCGCGTGGGTCGAGATCAGGCCCGGGGTGAGAATCCGGTCGCGCGCGTCGATCTCCTCGTCCACCGGGCCCTCGCAGCGGGTCCCGACGTGCGCGATGGTGTCGCCTTCGATGGTGACCACGCCGTGGCGAAGGAGCCGGTGGCGCTCGCCGTCGCAGGCGATGACGTAAGGCGCGCGGATGGCGATCCGTGGTCTCGGCATGTTCGTCGCGGTCATGCTTTTGCACAGCGACTCGCAGGGTCGCAACCGCCCGGCGCGGTCGCGGGCCCCGCCGACCCCACTACCAGCCCAGCACGTAGGCGAAGATCAGCGGCGCGACGATGGTGGCGTCGGATTCGATGATGAACTTCGGCGTTTCGATGCCGAGCTTGCCCCAGGTGATCTTCTCGTTCGGCACGGCGCCGGAATACGAGCCGTAGCTCGTCGTCGAGTCGCTGATCTGGCAGAAGTAGCCCCAGCGCCGTACGCCTTCCATGCGCAGGTCTTGCTCGAGCATCGGCACGACGCAGATCGGAAAATCGCCGGCGATGCCG
>CAYYWP010000076.1:0-19761 GCA_964475125.1 uncultured Binatia bacterium (SeqCode)
GGAGGGTGAGTCGCGTCCGTTCGGCCGTCGCTCACTCTCCTACTCTACCGTTGAATCTCTCTTCTCCGGTCAAGGCTAACGCAGCTCGACGGTAGGATGCCGACGCGCAGACGCCGAGACGCAGCGAGCGCCGGCTACCAGCCCTGGGCGGTCGACAGTTCCGACACCTGCTTGGCGATTTGCTCGGCGGTGCGCCCGGCATCGGCGTCGATGCAGGCGCGGACCTCTCGCACCACGCCGACTCCGGAGGATACTATTGCCGCCGTCGCGAGGGTGCCGGCCGCGGCGCCGCCGGCGACGAAGAATCCCGCCCCGGGGAGCCGTGCGCCCGCGGCGACCGTGTCGAACTGCTTGACCGGCGCCCACTGCGCCGCAGTCACCTGAAAGATCTGGACCTGCGTCCGAACCTCGGTCGCCCCCACACCCAAGCCGATCACGAAGCGCTTCGTCGCCGAGCCCTCGTCGATACGCACGAACTGCCCCTCGACCACCAAGTCGTTCAGGCCGGGGGGGGCGGCTCCGGCGGCGCGCTCGGCGGCGAGACCGAGCGCTTTGAGCTCGTCGACCAGCCTGCTGGCGAGCGTGTTGGCCACTGCCTGGGCGAGCAGGTCAGGCGCCTGCACCGACAAACCCACCGCGCGAGAGGCCGTCCGGCGCGGGGAGGAGCCGACGCGGACGTCGGTTCCCCCGGTCTCGAAGTCGAAGACGACCACCCGGGGCGGCCGCGGCAGCTTCGCTGCCTGGGGCGGCGGCTCGACGTTCTTCACCCGCGCGCTCGCACAGCCGAAGCCGAGCGCGACCATCATCGCCAATCCCATCCCGCCTGCGATGCGCCGTACCGTCGACCGTTCCATTGTGGTCCCCCCTTCGCATACGCCACGGCACCGTGCGGCCGTGCTGCCGCCAGACGCGCCGTGGCTACCTCGAGACGCGGATAGACCATGCGACCTGACTCGGTCAAACACGCATCGCGCATGCGACTCGATCGCCCGGCGCGCCGCGCTCGACTGTGACGTGGTCCTGGCCGTGTGCACCCGGGCCATCCCCCGGGTCGGAACAGCATTCCCGCTCCGCTCACTCTGAGCCTGCCGAAGGGTGAGCGGAACGCTGCCCCCCGGGGCGCCGCCGCCGTACCGCCACTCACTGCGAAACGTCCATGCGGCGATCTCGATGTGTGGGAGATAATTATTTTATTGACTATAATCGATATCACTCTGTATAGCTGCATTGTAACACACTCGATGTTCGATCCTGACGTGCGGCTACGGAGGAGGCGCCATGTGGGGCGACGCAGATGACGCAATCGTTTCGTCACGCCGCTTGCTCCGGCGGCACGTCGCAACCGCGGGAGGAGACGATGAATAGGTGTCGTTCGGCTCCGTACCGGCGCCTGGCTGCGGCGAGGTGTCGGTTGCTTCGTCGGCGGTTGGCCCTCGCCTGTCTGCTCGGGTGCAGCCTGCTCGCCTCGGTCGGCGCGGCCCAGGACCGGCCCCCGGCGCGCGAGGCAGCGGGCGGGCGTGGCGCCGCCCGCGATGGCGTGGAGGACCGGCGTGGCGCCGATGACGAGATGAAAACGAAGAAAGAGAAAGAGATGAAGAGCGGGCCGCTGACCGTCGAGCCGCAGGAGCGCATGCGGCCCGAGCAGGCGGCGCGCGTACGACCCGAGCGCATGCAGCGCATGCGCGAGCGCCTGGAGGAGAAGGCGCGCCGGGCTCAGGACGAGGAGCGGCCGCGTTGGTTCGAGGTTCCCGACCCACCGGAGGGCGTCGACGCACCGCCGGCGCCCGATGCGGTCGATGGCGAGATCACCGTTCAGCGCTTGCAGGAGGAGAGCCGATGATCCGCTGGCAGCGATTCTTCAGCATTGTCATTACCCTGCTCGTCGTCGCCCCGCGCCTGACGGCGGCGCAGACGAGTCGCGGCGACGGCTCGCAGACCGGGGATGGCTCGACGCCGTTTACCGGACTGGCCCAGGCGCCGGAAGCGAACCTGTTTGCCGGCACGGCGACGACGTCGATTCCGATTCAGCTCCCGCCGGGACGCAAGAACGCGACGCCGAAGCTGGCGTTGAGCTACAACAGCAGCGGCGGGCCGAGCCCGTACGGCTACGGCTGGGACATCGGTCTGCCGCGCGTCCAGCGCTCGACCAAGCGCGGCCAGCTCTCGTGCGTCGATGCGACGTACCGCAACGATTTCGTCCTCTCGCTCCCCGGCACCTCGCTCGAATGCCGTCGCGGGGCGGACAACCGCTGCGTGCCGAACGTCGAGGAAGCCTTCATCAAGGTGCTGTGGAGCGGCGGCGACCAGACGTTCGTCGCTTGGGACAAAGGCGGGACGAAGTATACCTTCGGCCGCAACAACACCGCCTCATTGGACGGCGGTGCCAGCTTCAACGCGCCGGCGCGCACCGGCAGCGGCACGGCGGCGGACTTCACCGCCCTGGCGGGGGGCGGGTGTACCTACACCGCGAGCTGGGGGCTGTCGCAGGTCGAGGATACCAACGGCAACCTCATCGAGTTTCGCTACCTCCTCCAGGACGGCACGCTGCTGCCGCATTCCATTCAGTACGGCAAGGGCAACGGCGTCGCCAATCATCTGTTCGAGGTGCGCTTCGATTGGGAGCTGCGCTGTCTCTCGCCGGTCGATGGCCGCTGCTCGCTCCAGTCTCCGCCCGCGGGCGATTACGAGGAGCCCCTCAACAGCGCCATGGGGTACCCCGCGCGGTTGACCCGGCGCCTGTGGAAGCTTCGCGTCCTGTACCAAGGCCAGCCGGTGCGCGCCTACGAGTTGAACTACGCCGAGGGCCGCCTCGGCCGCCAGACCTTCCTGGCGATGGTGAGCCTCGAGGGTTCGGACGGCATGGAGCTCAAACGGGTGGACGGACTGCCGGCCGGGACCAGCTTCGACTACTACGAGCGGCCCGCCGGATTCCTGGCGACCTCGCAGACGCCGACCAAGCCGACGCTGCGCACGCCGTACAACGGCCTGTCGCCGGATGCGGGCCGCATGCGCTGGACGGATCAGGACGACGGCACGCGGCGCGATGTACTGGACATGAACGGCGACGGCTTCCCCGATCTGGTCGATGCCTGGCCGATTCATCAGCAGGCTGACGGGTGCCCGGGCGTGCCGGCGAACCCCGTCGGCCCGGCGGATTACTGGGACGTGTACTTCGGCTCCAAGAACGGTTTTTCGACCACGCGGACGCCCTGGTACGTGCCGCATCGCGACCTGATGTGCGACATCCGGCGCAACAGCGACACGCTGGTCTGGTTCGCCACCGTCGATCTCACCGGCGACGGGATCCCCGACTACGTCGACTCGCGCAGCACACCGTGGAAGGTGTATCCGGGCAGCGCCACCTCGCCGAGCGGCAGCTGGGGATTCAAGGGCGGCGCCAGCGTGATCTTGTGGGCCGCACCGGCGACTAACACGCAGATCACCAACGTCGGTCAGAGCACGGGGGGCTGGGACGGAAAGATCATACGGCAGGACTTGATCGATCTCACCGGCGACGGCCTGCTCGATCTGGTCTCCACCCCACCGGGTCAACCGGCGCCGAATCCGACCGTCTGGTCGCTGGCCCGCAACACCGGCACCGGCTTCGCGCCGGTCGAGAGCTTTCAAGGAGCGTTCGGCGCACTCACCTTCTTGAGCCAGCGGCAGAGCGACAACGGCACGATCTACGGCACCTGGGACGTCAACGGCGACGGCCTGCCGGACGGCGTGTACAGCCAGCAGCCGCCGAGCGGGAGTACCCCGGTGCAGGGTGGCGCCTGGCGCGTCTGCCTCAACACCGGTCGCGGCATGGCTCCGTGCGAGCAGTGGGCCGTACCGCAGTATCTGGGCGGGCAGACCGGTTCGTCATGGCGCCACATCCGCAAGAACGGCGCCCAGCCGCAGGACGCCTTGCGCGACTTCTTCGACATCAACGGCGACGGGCTTCCCGACCTGATCGATCGCGCCGGCTTCAGCAACGGCAATCCCAATTGGCAAGTGCTGCTCAACCGCGGTGACGGTTTCGAAGCTGCCGTCATCCCCTGGCCGGCACAGTTCGTCCAGATCCGCGGCGGCAATGCCGGGGGCGGTTCGACCCTGCAAGACGCGTTCGACATCAACGGCGACGGCCTCGTCGACTTCGTCAACTACGACAACGCCGGCGCTGCCACCTACCGCGTTCACCTCGCCGCTGGCGGGGCCTGGATCCCGAACGGCGCGGCGGTGGTGGAAAACGTCGCCGGCTGCCGCCCGGACTTGTTGGTGCTGAGCGAGAACGGCCTCGGCGGCGACACCACCATGCGCTACCGGCCGTCGACGCAATGGGACAACACCGGCGGCGACGGCATTCCGGATCTGCCGCTCATCCTGTGGACGCTCACCGAGATTCGCCGCGACGACGGGCTGTGCAACGGGGCCAGTTGCCTCACCCCCGGCGCGCACGACGTGGCCACCCTCATCGACTACAAGTACGGGCGCTTCGATCCGCTGGAACGCGAGTTTCGCGGCTTCGCCGAGGTGGTGAGCGAGGAGCTCATCAGCAGCCTGAGCACGCCGCGCCGCGGCACGCATACGTATTTTCACCAGACGGCCGCGCTCAGCGGCAAGATCCAGCAGACGTATACCTACGACGCCAGCAACGATCAGAGCTGGTTCTGGCAACCGATCGGCCTCACCCTCAACAGCTGGGAGTGCGTCAATCCGTCGACCGGGTCGAGCATCGCCTGCCCGTCGCAGCCACTCGGCAACGTCTGGGCGCGGCTGGCGCAAGTCGAAGAGCGCGCCTTCTCCAACTTCAGCCTCATCACCTACAAGCGCAGCTTCACCGAGAACCTGAGCTGGCATCAATGCGGCGGGAAATTCTACGGCAACGTCAAACGCGTGCGTCAGGGCAATCTCGGCAGTCTCCCGACGATCAACACCGAGACCGAATACGCCTGTACGGACACGGCCTCGGCCTACATCGTCGACAAGCCGACCAACGTCAAGATTCGCAGCCACGACAACGCGACGACGGTGGAAGAGAAGTGGTTCTCGTACGACACGGCGGGCAACCTCATTCGCACCGAGTCGTGGGTGAATCAGACCGACATCGATCCACCGCCGGGCTGTAGCCAGCCGCCGTCGGGCGGCAGTGGCGGATGCGTGACCACGGCGATGACCTACGACGCGGGGGGAAACCTGCTCACCACCACCGATGCCCTGGGCCGCATCACCACCACCACCTACGACGCCACGCGCATCTATCCGGCGCTGGTCACCGGGCCGACGCCCTTCTCTCAGAAGGTGGCGACGACCTACGATCCGGCTTGCGGCGTGTTGCGCACGGAGAGCGTCAAGTACACCGGCGCGCCCCCGCCGGCGACGGATTACTCCGAGCACCGGTACGACACCTTCTGCCGCCTCGAGCGCACCTATCGCCCCGGCGAGCCGCGCGACGCTACGGCCACCCCCTACCGCCGCTACGTCTACAAGCTCGGCGCGCCGCAGGTCGCGAGCGTCATCGCCACCCACCTGCGCGAGCCGAACCACCCCAGTGGGCAGAGCATGCTGGCCACCGTGCTGAGCGATGCGCTCGGCCGCCCGATCCAACAGAAGACGGAAAGCGTCGTGAACGGCCTCTGGGTGGCGCTGGTTACCGGCACCAGCGCCTACGATGCCCTCGGCCGGATCGAGACGCAGTACGCACCCTTTTCGCTCGGCTTCGCGCCGGTCGCGAACTTCGAGGCGTTTTCGCCGGTGCCGGCGGGAACCGGTACGACGACCACGGGCTACGATGCCGTCGGGCGCGCCATCCGGGTCGCCAACCCGGACGGCACCTACCGGACGATGGAGCACAACGTCGCCTGGGAGACGACCACCAAGGACGAGTGTTTCAACGCCGCCGGCTGTACGGGCGCCAAGCTGGTGGAGAAACGCGATGCGCTGAGTCGCACCACCGAGAAGTGGGCATACGAAGAGGGCGACGTGCTCAAGGCGCGCACGCGCTTCGAGTACGACGTCAAAGGCCGCATCACCAGGACGACGCAGGGGGATGCGGCGACCTGGAACTCCGCGACCGACGTCACCTTCACCTACGACTCGCTCGGGCGCCGGCAATCCACGGTCGACCCGGACGCCGGCGGTCCGGCCCCCTGGCGCTACCGCTACGACTGGGTGGGCAACGTCGTTCTGCAAGACGACCCGCGCCCGGGACAGTCGCTGCGTTTTTGTTACGATCAGGCGGACCGGATCACGACCAAGCTCTACGCCACCACGGACTACCCGACCCTGCCGGCGTGCACCGCGTCGTACCCGAAGATCAGCTACCGCTACGACAGCGCCGTCAACGGCACGGGGCGGGTCTACGAGGTGATCGACCTGACGGGCACCTCGCGGGTCCTGCAATACACGCTGCTCGGTCAGCCCGAGTTCGTGCAGCGCCTCGCCGGCTCGGTCACGGCGGAGACCCAGTACACCTACGATGATGCCGACCACGTGACCGCCATCCGCTATCCGGACAACGAGCTGGTGCTGAACAGCTACGACGCGGTCGGCCGCATCACCCAGGTGAAGAACGGCCAGGGCGGCCCGGTCTACCTCCAGAACATGACCTACGACCTCTTCGGCCGCCGCGCGGTCGTCACGCACGGCAATGGCACGGTGGATACCTACACCTACGGCACGACGCCGGCGAGCAACTACCGCCTCGGCCGCATTCACGCCCAGGCGGGTGCCACGTCGCTATTCAACTACAACTACGCCGCCTACTGGCCGGGCGGGCGTTTGAAGAAGCTCGTCGATGAAGGCCCCAAACCGGCGGCGGCCATGGACGCGACGATCGAGCAGTTCAACTACGACGGCATCGGTCGCCTCATCGAGGCCGACCTCCCCGGTAGCGCGCCGAGTCGTCTGTACAGACACGACGACTGGGGCAACCTCACGCGACACGACACCGTCACCATCGCCTACGACGGCGTGAAGAAACACACCCCGACGACGTACAACGACGGGCTGCCGGGGAGCTTTCAGCACGACGTCAACGGCAACCGCTCGAAGAAGGCGGAGAACCGGCCGGATCAGCAAATGTACACGTTCGACGCCGACGACCGCCTCTCGCGCATCCAGGTCGGCGCCGACATCGTCGACTTCGGCTACGACTACACCGGCCGCCGCACCAAGGAGACGTGGAATGGGGTGACCACCCACCATTTCACCGAGCTCCTGGAGGTGAGCGGTTCGACCCTGCGCAAGTACTACGTCGCCGGCGACCTGCTGATCGCCTCGCGCGAAGGCGGCACGCCGCCCTTCCTCATAACCGCGCGCACCGATGACCTGATCGAAGTCGTCGATGCGGGTCAGGGGCGACCCGTCATGATCGTGCGGCTCGAGCACTCCGCCGCGCTCGCCATTGCCAGCCTGATGGCGATCGGCGGGCTCGCGCTGCTGCTGCTGCCGCAGCGCCGTCGCCCCCGCGTGCTGGGGCTCCGCGTTCGAGCGGCGGACGCCGTCGTCGTCGCCACCGCGCTGCTGATCGGCACCTTGCCGTGGCCGTTGGTGGTGCGCCCCGCGCACGCGCAGGCACCTACGCCGGTGCCGGCGACCGCGATTCACCACTACCATGCCGACCAGCTCGGCTCGCCACAGGTGATCACCACCGGCACCGGCGGCGTGTTCCAGTACCTGCGCTACCTGCCATACGGCGACCTGCGGGGCACGTGGTCCGCGAGCGGTGGCAGCGGCGGCTCGACCACCGAGCAGGATCGCAGCCTCTTCGCCGGCTACGAGCTCGAGCCGCACTCCGGCCTGCAGTACGCCGGGGCGCGGTTCTACGACGCCGAATTCGGCCTGTTCCTGACCCACGATCCGGCGCGACAGTTCGCCAGTCCCTACTCGTACGTCGGCTGGGATCCGGTCAACGGCGCCGACCCGAGTGGCGCCTGTGTCTGGGACCTGTGCATCGTCGAAGCCGTCGTGATCGCCGCCGTCGCCTCCGCGGCGGTCAACGCCGTGGTCGCCGCCGCCCAAGGCGCGAGCCTGGCGGAGGTCGGCAAAGCGGCGGGCATGGGCGCCGTCACCGGCGCCGTCGGCGTCGGGCTAGGCGTGATTGCCACCGGCTTGACCATCAGCCTGGCCTCGCTGTCGGGCACCTTGCAATCCAGCATCGGCTTGCAGGGGGCGCTGAACGCCCTCGGCGAAGTCGCATTCCGCTCCGCCTTCAGCACCGTCGTCGCCAACGCGGCCGGAAAGGTCGCTGGCGCGGCAGGCCTTCCTCAGGAGGCCGTCATGGGCATCTCCTTGGCAGCTGGATACGGGGCGTCGTACTATTACGATACGAACTTCCTCAACTACGACGGGCCCCTGGCCCAGATCGAAGGAAAGGGAGCCTTCCGAAACGTGAGCACCGGCGGCACCCACGCCAACGTCACGCGCGGCAGCGTCGTCGGGCCGTTTTCTCAATCGGATGTCGACAAGATCGTCGCTGCCAACCTGGCGCAGGACGGGGTCGGCAAGGGTTTCTTCGGACAGGTGTGGGACGTGTTGAACAACGAGAGTCATTTCAGCTTTGGAGCCTCAGGGGCTCAAGGAGACCTCACTCGGAGAGCCTTCGACTTTCTAGACATAGGAAACAGGGGGAAGTTCTTGGAGTTTATCGGTAGGGCTTCGCATCATCTGCAGGACCAGTTTGCGGTCGGTCATCTCTTCCCGGGAACCAACTACTTGGCTGGGCCGTTGGGAGCACCATTCCGCTTCCTGATCCACCAGACCGTCGGCGGTGAAGTCACCTTCATCGAAGCCTCTCGCGCTGCCACCCGCGACTTTTTCGTTCGCATCCAAAGCCTTGCGAAAACCTGAGGGTCTGAATCGTGCGAGTAGTGGAACTGCAGCTAGCAATGATGATTGGATCTGCTGTGGCGACAGCCGCGTTGGCTGAGCCGTACACGCTGCCGGCGCACTGGGTGGAGGATGCCGAGTATTTCAAACCGGCGGCGGGAGACTTTGCTTTCGACGCGCTTTCCTTTTCCTCTGCAACGGAGGGGTGGATCGTCGGCCATCCGTTTCTTCTCCACGTGATCGGCAATCGACTAGAGCTGACAGTCGTGGACGACAAGCAGACCTGGCTTTCTGGGATATCTTTCCCTGTATCGGGCGAGGGATGGGTGAGCGGGCGCGCAGATCGAGCCGGAAAGTCGGAAGGAGTGCTGTGGCGGCACAAGGACAATGCGTGGACGGCGTGGGGGACATCCGACTTATTCACGCCCAACAACCATGGTTGGGGCATTCGCGACGTGTTTTTTCCCAATCAGGCCGAAGGCTGGGGTATCGGCACTCAGTACCCAGGTCCGGACGGGCGTATCGGCACGCTCCTTTTTCACTTCGACGACGGACACTGGCAGGCCGACCCCTCAATGCGAGCCGAAGGACGGTTGTGGTCGTTCGCCAAGATGTGCTCCGACCAGTCTGGGCAGAATTGGGCGGTCGGTACGAAGCGACAAACTACCGACTCCCCGCAGCGGGCGCTGCTGGCGGCCCGCGCGGGTGGCAACTGGCGAGAAGTTCCGGTTTCGGATCTGGTCGACGGAGAGGAAGACACAATCCTCAATCAAGCGTCATGCGTGACCAACGGACTGGTCGTCGCTGGCTGGACAGGAAAGTTCCACGACTCCAACAGTCAACGAGGCGTGGTCCTCACCTACACTGAATCATGGCGGCGTGTTCTTCTTCCCGATCACCTGGGGCACTACGTGCCAGGGGCGCTTGCGGCCAATTCAGCAGATGACTTCTGGGTCGCTGCCACCTGTGTCGGCCCAACCGGGCGATGTTCTCCGCTGTTTCTTCACTTCAGCGGTGGCGAGTGGCAGGAAGTACCGCCGCCGGTCCTACCGGGCGGACGGGTCGCCAGATACAGCTTCTCGGGCATGCAGTTCCCGTCCCCAGATTCCGGCTGGGCGATCGCCAACGACGTCGGCGGATATGCCATGTTCGGCCTGATCTTCCACTATCAGAACGGGGTATGGAGGCTTCGTAACTGGAGCTGGCACTTCTGGCACGACCGATGGTTCGGTCTGCTCGGACATTAACCGTCATGTTCAGACTCGTATTCGCGTGCCTGGTTGCATTCTCGGTCTGCCCACCCGGGCTCTCTCACGCGCAGGCTCCGGAAACGCCGCGCGGCGCGATTTCACCTGGCGCCGCGACGTTCTTCGGTTTCGAGAGCGACCCGAACGACTACCTCGGCGCCGGGCGGCGCAAGTTGCTGACCGAGGCGGACGGCGTGTTCGAGGCCGTGCATGAGCCGGGCGTGTTGCTTATCGAGTTTCGGGGTGCGCCGGGGGCATCTTGGTCTCTCGAGTTCCAGGTGCCGCGCGGCGGCGACGTGCTACCGGGCCGGTACGATGGAGCGGTCAACGCCCCGTCACCCCGTAAGCCGGGCCTCGCCGTGAGTGGGGAAGGGCGCGCCTGTCAATTCACCAAGGGCTACTTCGAGGTGCGCGAAGCGGTGTATGCGGCCAACGGGGACGTGGAGCGCCTCGCCATCGACTTCGAGCTGCACTGCAGCAATCTCGATCCGATCTTCTTCGGCTATGTGCGTGTGAACTCCGCCGTGCCGGTGCCTGCGCAACGCACGCCGACGCCGACGCCCGGTCCCGAGCAGTTCGTGCTGACGATTGACAGTCAGCCGGGTGATCCCGTCGGCGGCGGCGTACGGAAGACGGTGACCGGGCCCAATCAAGTTACGCGCGCCGACTACTATCCATGGGTGGGCTACCACAATCAGCTCACTTTGCAGCGCCACGGTCGGTTGGAGGATTGGGAGCTCAACTTCGCCGCTCCCGCCTGCCAGGAGCTTCTCCCCGGTACGTACGAAGGCGCCCAGCAGGTCCCCTTCCAGCCGGCGGAGGTCCCGGGGCTCGAGATCGAGCGCTTCGGTAGCACCTGCACGGGACTAGATGGACGCTTCGTCGTGCGCGAGGCCCACTACGGAGAGGATCGGGAAGTGTACCGTTTCGTGGCCGACTTCGAGCAGCGGTGTCGCGGGACGAGCGGGACGTTGTTCGGGTCCGTGTCGTACACCTCGGTGCGGCCGACGCCGACGCCGGCGCCGCCCTCGCCGACGCCGACCGACTACTCGAGCCTGGCCGCCTTCTACAGTGAGCCCGGCGACTGGGTTGGCTATTGCCGCTCCTACTATCTCACGCTCGCCGAGGGCGATTTCAGCGCCTGGCATCGGCCCGGATTCGTCATCGTCTTCTTCGAGGGGGGAGCCAGAAATACCTGGTCCTTCGAGTTCGAAGCGCCGTTGGGGCAGGAACTGCTCCCGGGCACCTACCAAGCGACGGGGGCCGCGCCCGCCTACGGAACTGAGCCTGCGATGAACGTCGGCGGGCAGGGGCGCGGCTGCGGTCCGCTCACCGGGGAGTTCACGGTGCACGAGGCCGAGTACGGCGAGGGCGGCGAGGTGCTCCGCTTTGCCGCCGACTTCGTGCAGTACTGCTCGGGCATCGACCCGCCGCTCCACGGCAGCGTTCACTATCGTTCCGGCCTGCCACCGCCGACGCCGCGCGGTCCCGATGCCGCGACCCCGACGCGGCGACCGCGGACCCCGACCCCACCCGGCCCCTGTGCGGGAGACTGCAATGGCGACGGCCACGTCACCATCGACGAGCTGATCCTGGCGGTCAGCCTCGCGGTGGACGCGCTTCCGGTCGACGCCTGCCTCCTGATCGACCAAAACGCCGATCGCAGCGCCACCATCAACGAGATCGTCACCGCCGTCCGCGCCCTCCTCGCCGACTGCCATTCGAGCCCGGCGACGGGGCGCTGAAGAGACCTCACCGATCCGGCCCTCCAAGAACGAAAGCGGGCGCGCGGATTCGAACTGCGGACCTTGCTGATGACGAATCGGCCCACTGCAATAGCCCGTTGAAGAACGCGATCCGCCCAGCCTTTGACGGCTCAGGTACGAGAGGCAATGACCGGGCATTTGCCGTATCCCGATCCGTAATTCGGCCGGCCGGAGCGCCCCCGGCGGGGCGGCGGTTCATGCGCGGTTCAGTACGCCTCGACCAGACGGCGGACCTCGTCTGTGAGCGCGAGCCCGCTCAGCTCGGCGGACTCAGCACGCTTGGCGGCCAGGCAGGCGCGGGCGAGATCCTCGCCCAGAGAGTCGAGCAGCACGGGGTCGTCCGCGAGGGCTGTCAACGCGGCGTCCCGAGTTGCCGGCGGCCGCTCGATGCCGCGCGCCGCACGCTCCGCATCGCCGAGTTGCCCGCGGTCGAAGTCGACCGGCGGCGGAAGGTCGAGCTCGTGTTCGATCCCGTCGAGATCCGCCGCGATGACTCCGGCGAGCCCCAGACAGGAGTTGGCGCTGGCGTCGCTAGCCTTGTGCTTTTCGAGGCCAGACTGTCCATGTGATAATCGGTACATGAGGGTGTGGCGCGTCGTGACGCTTGCTGGCGTCTGCGTGGTCCTCCCGCTCGCGGCACACACGGAGCTCCCGCCGCTCCCCGCACCTGAGCAGCGCGGCAGCCACGAGCGCTACGTCGGCGCGCTGCGCGCCGAAGAAGAGCGACTCGCCGCGGAACTTCTTTCCCGTTACGAACGGCGCGTCGCAGAAGATCCGGGCGATCGGGTTTCGGCGATGGAGCGATGCCTGTTCCTCGGTGCCGCCTTCTACGATCCGGAGAGCGACGAGAACCCGCGCGAGAAGGAGCGCCTCGCCTGCGTCGAGGAAGTCGAGGAACGCTTCGCATCCGACCCCGAGGTGCGCGTCTTCGCCGTCGAGCAGCGCTGGGGGGGCGCCGCGCTCGCCGCCGGTCGGCGGTTCCTAGCGGCGCTACCGCCGGGAAGCGAGCCGCGACAGATCGCGGCTGTGCACGCCCACCTCGCGCACCAGCTCGATTTCGACAACGCACGCGAGGCCCGGCTTCATGCCGAGCAGGCGATGGTTCTCGACCCCACGCTCGATCTACGCCTGCTGATCGCGCGCGCGTGGATCGATGTCGCCCGGCGCGAGGAGGCACGCAAGGTGCTGGTCGAGCGCCTGGTTGAGACCAAGTCGACTTGGGACCTCGAGTCGAAGGCAGTGCTGCTTGCGGACCTCGGAGCCTTCGACGCGTCACTTGCGGCGTTCCGCGAGATCCAGCGACGCGGCGCGGTGCCGACGCGTAGCCTCGACTTCGCGCGCGCCCTCGCAGGGGCGGGACTCGTCGACGAGGCGCGGGCCGCGTACGAAGCGAGCCCCCCGGGCTGGGCGAGTGAATCCATGCTGCGCGCCCGTTTCGAGTTCGAGCTGGAGCATGGGAGCCCCGAGGCGGCGCGGGCCGCATACGACGCGCTGCGCGCTCGCGGGTGGGAGACGGATCCGCTGGGCGGCGGGCGATTCGCGTTGCTCTTGGCGCACCCCACCGCGGCGTGGAAGTGGCGCGATCTCACCGGCCTCCCGGGCCTCCTCGCAGTCGCCCTCGCCGTGGCGCTTTCCCCCGGTCTCTTCCTGATCCCCATCTGGGGGCTCGGCCGGTGGACACGCCGTCGAGCACTCGCGGCTCCGCCGCCAGCCACCGACTTCCGCTTGCGCGACGCGTGGATCGCATGCGCGCTGGTACTCTTCGTCGAGACCATCGCCGTCGCTGCCTCGGCGCCGTCCGCGCCGGTGTCTCCGCGCGTCGCCGTGCTGAGCACCGTGGCGCTGGTCGTCGCGCTGTGCCTCTACCTGCGCCACCGCGCGGTCGCGTTGCTGGCGCGAGGCCGATGGAGCGCCGTGCGCACGCTCGCGAGCGCCGCGGCGATCGTCGCGGTGCTATGGGTCGTAGGCGTCGCGCTAGCGGCCGCAACGGGCCAACCCCTGTCCGATCCCGATACGGTCAAGGACGTCAAGTCGATTCAGCGCGCTTATGGACTGACGGCAGGCTTGATCTACAGTGCACTGCTCACGCCCATCGTGGAGGAGATCCTCTTCCGAGGCGTCCTGCTCTCGGCGTTCGAGGCGCATCTCTCTCGCCGCCTTGCGAACATCACGCAGGCGGCGCTCTTCGGGCTGTGCCACTTCCACGTGGCCGGGACGCCGCTCTCGTTCCTCTTCGGGCTCGCCATGGGCTGCATGACGCGCAGCTCCGGGTCGCTCCGCCCGGCACTCGCTGCGCACGCCCTGAACAACGCGCACGTGTGCTCCCTACTCGCATCGCTGTGGCGCTAGAGCTAGAGGCGGGTCGTACGACCTGTCGTTTCAGGCGGCGTTCAGCCCGGAGGAGACCTGGACGCCTACCAAGCGGTGGCGGTCGCGCCGGCCTAGGGCCCTGAGCCAACGATGGACGTCGGCGGGCAGCGGCGAGCGGGGCCCTCAATCGGCTGACGCGATGACTGCGGCGAATGTCACATGGCGAATGACATGGATCACGCGATGTTAGACTGCAGGCGCTGAAAAGAAATAGCTTTACCGCCCACACTGAATCATCTAATACTCGCCGCCTCATGCTATGGAGACAGAGCCTCCGAGCAGGGGGCCGCCTGGGCGACGGCCTGATGGGTCTATCCGGCGCTCGGATCGAGGTGCGGCGAGAGCACTCGAGGGGGGACGTGGGTAACGCGCGCCAACGTACAGGCGGGCGATCTCCTCGCTCCCTGCGGCCTCTCGTCGTCCACGGCGTGGTGACGGCCGTCCTGCTTGTCTTCGGCCTCTCGTCGCCGGCGCGGGCCGCCACCGTGCTCGAGCAGGTGGCGGCGAATCTGCCACCGGGCCAGTGGGCGGACATCACCGCCCAGGTCGGCGGCAGCGCGGCGATCGGCGGGGTGCTCGAGACCGTCCCGGGCTCGCATATCAACGAGTACGCGGACAAGGGCGCCTGGAACCCGGCGACGAGAGAGGCGTTCTTCGTCGGCGCCTCCCATGCCGCCGGTGAGCCGGGATCGGCAGAGAAGTTCGTTCGCTATGCCGACGCGACCAGTAGCTGGAGTATTGCCGGGCCGGATGTCAGCCCGGCGACCTATCAGGCGCATTCCTACCAGCATAACGCCATCAATACGGCCAACGGCGACATCTACTATCGGCGCTATGACAGCACCGAGGTCTACCGATTCCGCGGCGGCGCCTGGTCGGCCATGCCGGCGATTCCTTCCGGCGCACGGCAGGTCGCGGGGGCCTTGGAAGTCTTTCCCGAACGCAATGGGATGATCTTCGTCGACGGGGACTGGGGCGTGTGGTGGTTCAGTTACGCGACCAACGCCTGGACGCTGATCAAGGAAACCAGCGGCGGCCAGGGCACGAACCTCGGCAGGTTCCCGATGGGGCCGTACCATAACGTGGCGGTGTACAACCCGGTGTACAAGGTGGTGCTGTTCGGCGGCGGAAACGGCTCCGCGGCGCTCTACAAGTTGGATCAGGGCGGCACCCTGAGCCAGGAGACCACCGCGCCGGTGCCGGTCGCCGTCAACTCGACGATCTTCACGGTCGATCCGGCCTCCGGCGATTACCTGCTGTTCGACAACAGCGCCCGTTTCTGGAGCTACAGCCCCGGCACGAAGGCCTGGGCGGCGATGCCGTTGAGCCAGTACCCGCCTTTCTTCTCGGCGTCGGCGGACGGCCCGGCGTTGGGGACCGTGGCGTTTCCCATCACCACCTACGGCGTGACCATGTACACGACGTGGAATCACGCCAACTCCAGGGTGTATCTCTACAAGCACGCGGCGGGATCAGGGGCGCCCACGCCCACGCCGACGGCAACGCCCATTCCCGGTACGACGGCACCCACCGTTGCTCCGACGGCACTGCCTCCCACTCCCACCGTTGCCCCTCCGCTTCCCAGTCCCACGCCGCCGTCGACGACGGGGGGGCTCGTCCTCGCCATGAACTTCGACGAGGGAGCGGGAAGCACCGTCAACGACCGATCCGGCTACAACAATCACGGCACGGTCAACGGCAATGCCGCCTGGAGTCCTGGCGGCAAGCACGGCGGCGCCCTGGTGTTCGACGGCATCGACGATTTCGTCAGCGTCCCCGACGCGGCCTCGCTCGATCTCGCCGCCGCCGGAACCATCGAGGCATGGTTCAAGCTCGGCGGCACCGGCACCTGGCGCAGCATCCTGGCCAAGGGAAGCGCCAACAGCGACGCCGCCCACAACTACTTCATCGAATTCACCAACACCGATCTCGTGCTGCACGGCATCGGCAACGGCCTCTCCAACCAGAGCGTTCTCGGTGCCGCCTTCGTCGAGACGGCGAATTTCCATCACGCCGCGATGACGTGGGACGGTAGCACGATCACGCTGTACCTCGATGGGGCCGTGGCGAGGACCACGACGCAGGCGATTGCTCCGGCCGCCAATGCCGCCGCGCTCTTCATCGGGCAGTTCGGCGGCAACGTCGACCGCTTCAAAGGTTTGATCGACGACGTTCGCGTCTATCGCCGCGCCCTGTCTGCCGTCGAGATCCTGGCCGACATGAACACACCCGTCGGCAACACGCCGCCCGCGTCGGACACCACCCCGCCCACCGTCGCGATCACCGCGCCGGCCGGCGGCACGGTCTCGGGTACGATCGTCCTCGCGGCCAGCGCCGCCGACAACGTCGGCGTCGCCGGCGTCCGGTTCCAGGTCGACGGCGCCGCCGTCGGCGCAGAGGATTCCAGCCCGCCGTATGCGCTGAACCTGGATACGACCGTACTCTCCAACTCCGCGCATGCCATCACCGCCATCGCCCGCGACGCCGCCGGCAACACCGCGACCTCGGCCGCGATCAACGTCACCGTCAGCAACCCCACCCCGTCGCCCGCGCCCAGTGCCGATTTCCAAACCCGCTGCGCCGCCCCAGGCGTCATCAAGTGCGTCGATTTCGATGACGCGGCCGATATCGCCGGGCGGTGGGGCAATGTCAGCGGCATCCTGCCGGGGGACAATGGATCGCCCGCCATCGATACTGCGGTCAGGGCCTCCGGCAGCGGATCGCTGAAGTTCACCATCCCCGGCAACGCGGGGAATGTCGCCGGATCCTATTTTGCCAACTTCTCGGACGATCTGTCGCAGCGCTTCGGCGAAGGGGAGGAGTTCTACGTCCAGTGGCGGCAGCGCATCGCCCCCGAGTTCCTGACCACCGACTTTACCGGCTCCGGTTCCGGGGGTTGGAAACAAGCCATCATCGGCGAAGGGGATCGCGCCGGCGTGTGCAACCCCGCCAATCCGACCTCGGCGACCTGCCCGACGTCGTGCACGCAACTCGAAATCGTCGCCAACAGCCAAGGGTGGGGCCGCAACATCTTCGGTGGCTACCATAGCTGCGGCGGCAAGGACGGCGCGTACGAACCCTTCGAATACTGGGACAGCGCGCGCGGCAACATCACCGTGCAGAACGCGGTCGGCTGCCTCTACGGCAGTGGCTACCCGACCCCGCCCTGCGTCGGCTATCAGGCCAACCGATGGATGACCTTCCAGGTGCAGGTGAAGATCGGCACCTGGTACCGAAACGACGGCGTGTATCACCGGGACAGCACCGTGCGGATGTGGGTCGCCGACGAAGGGCACCCCTCGACGCTGGTGATCGATTTCAGTCCTGGCGTGCACGGATACGACCTGGCGAACACCAGCCCGGCGACCGCCGAGTATGGCAAGGTGTGGCTCCTCCCCTACCAGACCGGTAAGAGCGCCTCCGTACCACACGCCACGGCGTACATGTGGTACGACGATCTCATTATCTCGCGGAATAAGATCGCCGATCCGTCGGGAATCGTGCCAACGCCCACGTCGGGAACTCCACCGACGCCCACGCCGGACACGACGGCGCCCACGGTGGCGATCATCGCGCCGGCGGGCGGCACGGTGTCGGGCACGATCACCCTCGCTGCCAGCGCCGCGGATAACGTCGGCGTCGCCGGTGTGCAGTTCACGGTCGATGGCAACCCGGTCGGCGCCGAGGACACCGCCGCTCCTTACAACCTGAGCCTCGACACCACGGCTCTTTCCAACGGCAGTCACGTCATCGGCGCCAGGGCGCGCGACGCCGCCGGCAATGCCGCCAGCGCTGCCGGCGTCGGCGTCATCGTCAACAACGTGGTTGCGACACCGACTCCGACACCGAGCGTCAATCTCGTTCCCGGTGGTGACATGGAGGGAGCGCCTTGGGCCGCCCGCGCCGTTCAGGGCAGGCCCGTGGTCAGTCTCACCACGACCGAGAAGGTCTCGGGCCGCCAGTCCGTGCAGGTGAAAAATGGTGGCACCACGACGTATCAGGCGCTGCTGCAATCTCCCCGCTTCGCGGTGACCGGCAAGAAGGTCTATGAGTTCTCGCTGATGGCCAAGACCGAGAGCGTGGACAACCGCGGCGTGTGGCTGCGCGTCAACTGGTACGACGCAGCGGGCAGGCAGCTGTCCGCCGTCGAGATGACCGGTGGCGTCAGCGGGACCACCGGTTGGACGAAGCGCACCATCCGTCTGACTGCACCGACGCTGGCCAGGACCGCCGCGGTCGAGGTGCGCGTCAAGGCCCGCTACGGCACCGCCTGGATCGACGACGTCACCGCCACGGCGACGCCGTGAGCGCGCTCCGACTCTCCCGCCCGTCTCCGCGCTCACGGCATCATCATGCCGTCGCCGTCACCCGAACATCCTGACAGGCGTGCCGACGGAGTACGTGAAGTCGAGGCCGGGCCGTCGTCGGCAGTGTTACGGCACGACAGACGGGAAATGGCACGCGTTCCTGGAGAAGGGAAGCTGGCGCGCGGATTCGAACCGCGGACCTGCTGATTACGAATCTCAGGACGGCTAGTTCGATCGATTTCGCTCGACGTCGCCTGGAATCGGTATGACCCTTGTCTCACAAGGCGATCAGCGCTATTTGCGTACGTAGTGGCACGCCGGCCGACGTGGCGGTTCGCGGTAAGTTGCTTACCCTTTGCTTACCCGAAAATGCCGTTGACTCTCGGCGGCGTGGTGGAGGAGGGGCGATGCCTGATACATCGAAGCGGGTTCATCTGACGAAGCGCGTCGTCGACGCTGTTGCCCCTGTAGCGGCCGACCTGGCGTTGTGGGACGATGAAGTGCCGGGCTTTGGCCTGCGCGTGAAGCCGAACGGCCTCAAGTCCTACGTGCTCCAGTACAGAAACGGGGCGGGCCGCAGTCGGCGGCTGACGATCCAGAGGTAGGCCAAATGCAGGTTTTCGAGTTTCAGATCTCAAACACTACGTCGAAGACTATAGCCTTCTACCTAGAGCCCTGGGGCGGGAAGTATAAGCTGCCCGGTCACGGCGCTCTGCGCGTCGTCATCAAGTCCCCCGACTACCCGGTGGTCGAGTGGGAACTTGCCGAGGACATTCACGCACTGATCGTGCATGACCCCGCCGGTGCCATAGCAACCGTCTTTGACGGAGAGAACGAGGTCCGCGCCGAATAGGCGCGGGGAAGTAGGAGACGTAGGTTCCGAGTGTGCCGAGTCGCGCAGCGGGTGAAAAGGGACCGACTACACGGTCACGGGAAAGTTCCGCGAGCAGCGCTATGCCGGGCGCAAGACCATCTCGATCGATGAGGAGGGGGCCCAGACCAAGACCACGGTGGACAACTTCGGGCGATCGATCAGCAGGCGGAGGATCTCCTTTCGATCCGCAGGTGTGCTGGTGGGCGCTACCCACAGTGCCGGGAGGTCCGTCGCCAGACTGCGGATCGTCTCGCGTTCGGTCTCGGTGAGATAGCGAGGTTGCTGCTCGCGTTGACGACGATGCTCCTCCTGCAACGCACGCTCCGCCTGCAGCTTCTCTTCCCAGGATCGTTCAAGTGTCCGTGCCACCAGCCGATTCTCCGGCT
>CAYYWP010000077.1:0-19488 GCA_964475125.1 uncultured Binatia bacterium (SeqCode)
CTCGGCTTCCAGCTCGGCGCGCATGGCCTTCAACTCCCGCAGCATCTCGCGCTGCTGGGCTTCCAGCTCCTCGACCCGGCGCTGCAGCGCGGACTCATCGCCGCGCGCCGGTGGCGTCGTCAGCAGAACACAGGCCATCCCGATGGTTACCCCGAGCCGTGCGCTCATTACTTTCCCCCGCGTGATTTTGAAAACGATTTTCAGTCTCATTTTCATTTGACTGTTTCATTGTCAAGAGCGGGGGCGATCGCTCGTCGACGGACCGGCGCCGCCTGACGAGGGGGTGGTTAGCGCCGCGGGGGCACGGCGCGAACGGCACCGCGCAGAGATTGAATGTAGTGCACGGGCTCGGCCCGCCAAGCGCGCTCGTTCAGCCAGGTGCCGAAATCGCCGCCCAGATCGCCGAGGTAGCGGTAGGTGACGCGGCAGCGGTCGGTGCCGAGCGGGACGATATCCGTGCTGCCTTCGACGGCCGCGATGCGCACCCCGGTGGCAGGATCGCCGGGGCGGGCGGCGTCGCGCCAGTCGATGCGCCAGCTGCCGTCGGGCCGTCGCGCCACCAGGTAACGGACGATGCCATCGCGGTCGCGGAAGGGGAAGGGCGCGCGCCAGACGATGTGCAGGCGCGCCTCGCCCGGGTGCTGTTCCAGCACGGTGAGCTCGGCCAGCGCGGGCGTGAACAACGCTGGATAGGCTCGCCAGTCGCTCAGACGCGCCGCCACCACGTCAGCCGGCGCATCAACAGTCCCCACCCCTTCGATCCACGGCCACCCGTCCGGCTGACGGGCGATGCGCACGCTGATGTCGTGCGCGGCGAACCATGGGACGAAGGCCGCCTCATCCGGTGCCAGGGCGGCGCTGCCCAACGGCAATATCAGCACCAGAACGGCTGCCAAAGCAGACGCCGTGTGGTAAGCGCTCCAGAACCCGGAAGGCCGGCTACGGCTGAGATGGGGGGGGCGAGCGCCCCGCAGGGGGGGATGCGGGGCGCTCGCCGGATAACGCTGGTGAACCAGCGTCTGAGGGGGCACTGGGGTTTGAGAGTAGCGCAGGTACGCCCCGGATGGATGACCCCTACCGGATTGGCACCCGCCTGCTCGTTCTACGTCTGCAGCATCGAAACGGATTGCGTGTCGGTCATGACGGTGCGTGAGATGCGCGCCCGTCGGGCTTGGTTTCACCCCCACAGCATGGTGACCCGGCAACCTCATCGTGAGTCTGCCATCTCGCTGCCTCGGCATCGCGACGGCGGAAGGCTCGCTGCAGCTGCGCCCATGGTCAGAACCGCCAGCTGAAGCCGCCGCGCAGGCGGTAGTCTGGCATGATCTGCAGCCCGGTGTTGTGCTGCAACACGGGAAACTCGGCGCCGAGCTCGGCGCCGAGATGAACGCCCCAGCCGAAACCGAACATGGGGCCGAGGTAGAGTGCCGTGACCGAGCTATCGGTCACCGCCTCGCCGTCGAGGGAGTCATTGCCCTTAGTCTCGCCGCCCAGCAGGACCTGGGCACGGACGGTATAGGGCGCGCCGAGCCAATCGCTGCCGGTCAGGACGTAGGCCCCAGGGCCGAGGCTGAACAGCAGGTCGTTCGCGTATCGATAGTCGAACGATCCGGTACCGCGGATGACGTACTGGACGGATCCGGTGGCGAACGCCTGGTGCCAGCTGGCGAAGATCTGCGCGCCCACAATGCCGTCGACCGAGCCCGAGCCGAGGGCGAGGTCGTGACCGTGGATGCCGCTCGGCGGGCCTTCCTCGTGATGGGGATGCAGGTGCCCCGGTACCGGCACGCGCACGGCGTTGGACGTCCACCCGCCGCGGGCGCTGGCCGACGGTGGGTGTTCCTCGATTTCCTCGCGCAGGGCGTTCGAATTGCCGCTCGGCAACTTCAGTCCGCCGATCAGCGTCAGGTGGGCGATCGCTTCTCCATGCGTCCAACTGAACGGCTTGCCGACACCGAGGAGCGAGAGGTCGCCGACGCCGCTGACGTCGCCATCTTCCACGCCCTCCTCGGTGACGCGGCGAAACCAGCGCGCGATGATCGGCAGGTTGAGCTGGACGCCGAAGCGCGGATGGAAGTTGTAGCCGGCCACCAACTGGGTGATGGAGCTATTCAACCGCTCCCCGGCCGGGTTGGGGGCGGTGTGGCTGTTGAGCTTCAAGGTGCGAAAGGCGGTGAACTGTTCGGCCATGCCGAGGCGCAGACCGGGTCGATCTTCGCGTTCCTCGGTGGTGGTGTAGATGGCGTCGGTCGGGGTGTAAATCGGACAGAGATCGCACCCTCGGGCGGTGCCGACCCAACCGCCGCCGCCGACCGCGCTGGCCAACGCGACGACGGCGCCAGCGATCGCGCCACGGCGCGACGCGAGCCCCTTTCTCGCTAAAGACATTTCCGTCTCCTCCGCCCGCCGCGCACGACGGGCACTGCTGGAGAACACACTCCACGAGTAGGCGGCCAAGCGCCGCGCCGATCGGCGCGGTGCCTGACTGCAAACGGGCGAGAGTTGTTCGATTCGCCGACTGGCGAATCAGCTACGGAGGATAGGCGGGGGGGTGTCGGGAGGATCGCCGGCGCGGCTGGGTGCGGCGCGGTCGAGCGCGGCGCGCGCATCGACCTGCACCACCACGCCCCAGTGAGGCTGGTCGATCAGGATGACGGGAAGACTGACCGCCGAAGTGATGGCGTGACTGCTACATTGCGGCCGACTGATGCGCGGCGTGCGCGATAGCTGATCGTGCGACGAGCCCCGGCGCGCATGGTGGCATCCGAGCTGCGCCGCGGCGCGGTCGTGATGAGTCTCCCCGGACGTCGCTACATGCATCGGACAATCCCGTGGACAGAGATCGCAGTCGGCGCGTAACGCTGCACTGAGCGGCGCGCCGCAGAGGGCGGCGGCGAGAAACACGGCGATTCCCTGGTAGATCCGGTGCGGCGTTCGCCGCGCCCGGAGCGCAGGCGCGCCGGTCAAATCGCTCCACGACTGCATCGGCTGTGCAACCTGTCGAGATACACCGGCGGTGTCAACGCTCGCCCCTCAGCGCACCTTGAAGCGGAACGGCTGCTCGATCAGTACGCGCACCGGGGCGCCGTTCTCATCGCGCCCGGGCCGGAACCGCCAGCGCCGGAAGGCGTCCAACGCGGCCTGGTCGAATGGCGGGTGGGATTCCACGATGCGCAGGCTGTCAGGTTCGATCGCGCCGCCTTGGTCGATGATCCCTTGCACCAGCACGACGCCCTCCTGCCCACGGGCGCGTGCAGCCGGCGGGCGGACCGGGCGTACTGCCTGCAAGACCGTCGGCGGCGAGGCGACCTGGTCCGGGCGAAGGACGCCGCGTCCGCGCCCGTCTCGTCCGGCGCCCGACAATTCGCCCGCCTCGGCTCCTGGGTCTCCCAGCGCTGCGCTGTTGGTGAGTGGGGCGGCCGAGGTCGCACTGTCTGCCGCTGCCGCTTCTGCTGATGGCTGCAGCTCCGTCGGCGGCTTGGCTACCGATGTCGTGGCAGCGGGTGCCGGCTTGGGTTTGGCGGCGCGCTTCCGTGGGTCGGATGGTCCTGCGGGGCCTGCAGACTTCGGCTCGACCGCGGCAGCGACGGGCACGGTTGGCCCGAGAATCGATGCCGGCTGGCGCGGGGCCCCTCCGCTGGGCGCCGGGAGCGAGGCGGTGTCTCGGATCACGAGCGGGATCACCTCCGGCTCGGCGTGGTGGACGAGGCGGACCGAGGTCGCGGCGCATAACAGGAGCACGACGCCGTGCAGGGCCGCCGAGGCGACGGCGGCCGCCGCCTGCCGCGGCGCGCAGTTCTCGAGGGTGGCGTATGCAGACATGACGAGGGCCTAGAAGAAGATCTGCAATCCGGCCCGCACGGCGAAGGGATTGCCGGGGGTGAACGACACGCCGTCGATCCCATCCGCAAAGGCCACCTGTGCGGGCCGGCTGCCTTGCGCGGGGCAGGGCTGGCCGGCTCCCGGCGGGCTGTCGTAATCGAGTCCGGCGAGCTGGTTGACGCAGGTCGTCTCGGCGAACTGCGCCTCGCGCCAGTCGGTGTCGGTCAGGTTGAGTAGGGCCAGCGACGCTTCGAGGTTGCGCCAGCGGTAGCGCAACAGCAGATCGAGCAGCGCGTAGCCCTGCGCGGTGAGGGTGCGCGACTCGTTCGCCGGGCGGTTGCCGAGATAGCGCCAGCGCAGCGCGGCGGCCAAACCGTTGCTCAGGTTAAGGGTCAGCCCACCGTTCATCACCAGCGTCGGGGCGAGCGGAATGGCGTCGCCGTTGCGGAAGCGCGGATCGGCCCAGGTCAGATCGTAGTCGGCGTAGAGCCAGTCGGTGATCTGGTAGCGCGCTTCGACGTCGACGCCCCAGCGTCGCGACGCCGGCCCCGAAATGAAGTTGCCGGTGATCGGATCGATCTCGGCCTCCACGTTGCCGCCGTCGCCGGAGAACACCAGCTCGCTGTCGAGATCGAGCAGCCACAGCGCCGCGGCGGCATCGAGGCGATCGAACTGGCGCGTGCGCGCGCCGATTTCGTAGCCGTATCCCTGGGCGAGGCCGCTGGCCCCGGTCAGGACGACGCTGCGCGCGTCGTTGGAGTGAAAACCGTAGCCGAAGTTGAGGTAGTACTCGGTGTCGTACCAGGGGCCGAGAATGAGGTTGAGCTTCGGGCTCGCCAGGCCGTCGACCGCGTGACCGTGAATCGGTACGGCGACGAAGTTGGCGTCCGGGCTCTGCCGCGGCAGGCGATCGCCGACGCTGAACACGTAGACGTCGCCGCGCATGCCGCCGCTCAGGCGGGCCCGATCGGCGAGGAACACCTGCTGACCCCAATACCCGCTGAACGACTGCTCGTAGACCGCGACCGAATTGACTTCGAAAAAGCGATGGCGGCGCACCTGGCGCCAGAGAGAAACCTCGATGTCGTCACCGCGCGTGCTGAAGCCGAGCTCGGTCTGCATCGGGACGTTGCCGAGGCCTGGCGCACCGGCGAGGGTCCAGAAGCGACTGTACTGCACGAACCCGCCCCACAGCAGGCGCTCGTCGTCCTGTTCAATGCCGTCGCCGGGGATGAAAGCGGAGAGTGGGATGGTGGGGTCCGGCAGATCAGGGCATGCCGCGCCGAGGCCGGCGCAGCGATCGACGTAGCGGTTGCTTCCCGGCGGCACGTAGAAGCGTAGGCCGCTGTCGCGAAAGAACGTGAAGTCGGAGAACAGCCGCAGGTGATAGTGGCTCCCCCAGAGTTGCGCCGACCACTGCTCGTCGTCAGTCGGTGTGAAGCGCCACTGCAGGCTCAGGTTCTCGCGGTCGCTGTTGCCGCCTTCGCTCGCGTCGAGCGATCCGAAGCGGCCGATGTCGCCCGGTTGCGTGCCGACGACGCGCGCCGGGATCTGCCCGGAGCCGTCCCAATCGCCGGCGTAGACGGAGGCCAGCAGGCTGAGGCGGTAGTCGGCGGTGGGCTCGGCGGTCAGCTTGGCGAAGACGTTGTAGCGCCAGTAGTGCTGTGGGTTCTCGAACGGTCCGTTGGTGTTGTAAACCTCCGCGGCCAGCAGGGTCTTGGCCCAGCTCAGCGGCACCGAGCCGCCAAGCACGTAGCGCTGCGTGTCGAAGGAGCCGCCTTCGGCGAGGGCGAAGTTCTGCTGGAACTCGTCTTTCGTCTCGATCTTCAGGGCGCCGGCGAGCGAGAAGTCGCCCAGCTCGACGAAATAGGGCCCCTTGTACAGCTGCAGGTCCCTGACGGTCTCCGGAATCAAGTAGTTGATGTCCGCATAGCCCTGGCCGTGGGCATGCGTGACCATGTTGACCGGAATCCCGTCGGTGAACAGCGCGAAGTCGGTGCCGTGGTCGGCGTCGAAGCCGCGGATCAGATACTGCACGGCCTTGCCGCCGCCCTGGTGCTGGATCACCACCAGTCCGGGCACGTGGTTGAGAATCTCCTGCGTCGTCGAGTGCGGGCGCAGGGCGTAGTCGTCCGTGTGGATGACCTGCGAGGAGGCGGCGGACAGGGGCTGATCCTCTTCGACGACAAACTCCTCGAAGCGGATCGCGCCGGTGCTGGATCGAGCCCCCGTCGGCGCCGGCACCTCGGTGGCGCTGTCCTGCTTCGGTTTTCCGTCCGGCGTGTCCTGCGTGTCCTCGCGCGGGGTGTTCGACGGCGGTGGACCGGTGGGATCCGGCGACTGCGCGAATCCCGTCGCGCTACCCAACAGTGCCGCCAGCAACGCGAGCAGACGCAACGCGCAAAGCGACTGCATCTCTCCTCTCCTGCCCGGCCGCGTGCGGCGCCCGGGTCGATCGGTCGCGGGTTAGGCGATGATCAGGGACAGGAGTCCGGCGGGAGGAGCGCGGGCGGCGGCAGTGGCCGGTGCGCCGAGCGGGACGGCGTCCGCAGCGGCCGGCGAGGGCGCGGCCAGAACGGTCGCGATGGTGACGTAAGCGAGTGTGGTCGCCAGTGCGGTCTGGTAGCGCTGCTGGTGATGCGCGTGACCGTCGTCGGCGCGCACCAGCGACGCCACGCCGGTGTCAGCGAGCGCCGCGCCGGATGGCTGGCGTGCGGCGGGCGCCAGATCGGCCAGCCCGACCGCCGCCAGCAGCTCGGCGTCGCCGTGGAGGTGCACATGCCCGCCGCCGGCGTGGGAGTGGAGGACGATCGGAGCGCGCGGGGTGAGGAGTGAGCAGCTGAGCAGGGCCGCCGCCAGAGTGCGCGACGCGCCACGGCGGATGCGCCACTTGTCTGCTCGGCGCAATGGCGTCGACGTCGACTCGGCGGCGTTGCTGGCGTCGGGCGGCATTGAGATCGCGGCTACCGATACGTCACCTGGTCGACGGCTGGCAACTGCGCGCGCTCGAGCCACCGGCGTGCCTCGGCGCTGCGGCGCGGCCCGAGCACGGCCGCTCCGACGAGTGCGATCTCGAGATGATGCGCTGCCTCCTCGTCCGCGCCGGCCGCGGCGGCGATCACGCCGGCGTGGTAGCGCAGCAGTGGATCGCGCGTGCCCAGCCGCAGGGCGCGGGCCGAGTGGGCGCGCGCCTCGTCGATGCGACCGTTCTGGTACAAGGCCCAGGCCAGTGTGTCGTCGGTGAAGAGGTCGTCGCGCTCATCCGCGTCGGTCTCGGCCATGCGCAGCGTCTCGGCCGGGTTGAGGCCGTGGTCCGCCCACAGCAGCACGAGGTGGCGCCGCTCCGGCGTGCCTGGCCCCTCGAGCTCGGCGCGTTCGGCGCGCTCGGCGGCGGCCAAGTGTGGGGCTGCGTCGGCCGCGCGTCCTTCACTGAGGTAGATATCGGCGAGCGCGGCGTGGGCGTCTGGAGCGGGCCCCTCGGCGATCACCTGCTGGTAGAGTGTCACGGCGCGGGGCGTGTCGCCGCGCGCCGCGGCCAGCGCCGCCAGGCCTTCGCGAGCGCTCGCATCATCGGGAAACAGGGCGAGCACCTCGGTAAAGGCGCGCTGCGCCGTGGCGCTGTCACCGACCGCCAGCGCATCGCGGCCGAGCTGGCCGAGGTACCAAGCGCGTTCGTTGGTGGCATTGGCGGGCGTGGCATCGACGGCCAGTCGCATCAGGCGCACCGCGCCGCTCGGATCGCCGTAGAGCAGGCGCAGATAGGCGGCGCGGGCGTAGGCGGCGTGGCTCGGTTTCATCTTCAGCAACGCCTGCGCCGTGTCGACAGCGCGTTCGTAGTCGCCGAGCTCGACCAACGCATCGACCCGCACTGCGTAGGGCGCGGGGTCGTAGGGATTGAGGGCAATGGCGGCGTCGGTGGCAGCCAGCGCCTCGGCGAAACGATGCAAGCCGGCCCGTGCCGTGGCGCGGAGGGTGAGGGCCGCACTATCGGCGCCGAAACGGTCGATGAGCGCGTCGGCGAGCCGGTCGGCGCGCTGGTGTTGCTCGACGTCGCCGTCGCGCTGCGCGCTCTGCACGGCATCGATCGCCTCGCGGAGCAGGGCGTTGCGCGACGGCGGTGGAGGCGCTGTCGCCGGTGAAGTCGGGGCTGGAGCGACGTCGCTACGACAGCCCATGAGAGTCAACATGGCAGCGACGGGGAGCAGTGCGGTTGCCACTCGTTGCAACACTCCGCGCTCAGGCGTCGACGGGCTCAGCATGAGCGGTACGGGACTGGTGACGCAACGAGCTCCGCTCACCTGAAGCCCGTCGAAGGGTGAGCGGATCCGATGTTTCAACGGGGCCTTGCGCAGCTCCCGAATCGACCGATCAAACCGCTGTGCCATCGTTCAGCTCCCTCATCCGAGTGTGGCGGGTGGGCGCTGCCGCAGCAGCGCCCACCCGCATTGGTCCTAGCGGCGACGCCTCCGGATGAGCAGTGCAACTGGCAACAGCAGCGCCCAGGCGCTGGCGCTGCTGGCGCCTCCGGCCGGGATGTGGCAGCCGCTGTCGTCGTCGCCCTTGCGGACCGTCGGCGTACTCGTCGGCGGCGCCGTGTTCGTCGCCGTCGCCGTGGCCGCCGCCGTGACGGTCACGGTCGCCGTCGGGACCTCTTGGTTGCCTTGCACGGGCCCGGCGTGGACCGTGTCCTTGCCGTCGCTGGGCTCGGCGAGGAACGGAAAGACGGCGAGGAACGGCCGGTCGTTGACGTCGACGCCGTCGGCGAGCAGGTTGTTGGGGGCGACGTCGTAGTCCGGCCCCTCTGGCGCGATGAGGGCCTTGTAGAGCACGCCGGCGACGACGCGCAGCTCGATGTCGACGATGTCGTCCCACGGCCGCCGCCCGTTGGGGAAACCGGTGGCGTCGCCGGCAATCACCCCCAGCGGGCTGTAGCCCTCGTCACCGGGCTCCTTGGCGGCACCGAGGCTGGTGTTGAGGCGCAGCAGGTCGGCCGGGGCCGGATTGTCGCCGATCATGTTGAGGTTCGGCACGCCGGTGAAGATGGCGGCGACGAGATCGACACGTTGGTCCTGCGGGGGCAGGTTCATGTTGCTGAACGCCTGCGGGAAGAGACCCTTGAACAGGTTGGTCAGCTCGGGGTTCTTCACCCGCGGCAGCAGCACCTCGCGGTCGAATTCCCCGCCCGGCTCGGCCCGGTTGTACTGATCCTTGATGGTCGGAATCGAGCCGAAGAGCTCGTTGGCGAGCGGAAAGCCGAGGCGCGATACCTGCACGAACTCGTCGCTGTGCGTCTGCGTGCCGTCCGGGTTGAGCACGCTCATCGTCGGCCGGCTTGCCGAGGTGTACATGCCGATGATCGGCTGGCCGGCAGTGGTGAGCAGGCTGACCGGCACCTCGATGGCGATGGTGTGGACGTTGAACCCCGCCAGCGCATCGCGCCCGCCACCCGGCGTGCCCAGGCGCGCCGGATTGTCATTGAACAGCGTCCCGGTCACCGGCCGCAGCTGCAGGCCGTCGAACACCGCACCCAGATCCAGGAAAAACGGATCGTCGCGCTGGCCGGCGAACACGCGCACCCCGTTGCCGATGTCGTACACGGCCTCGGCCGCCAAGTTGGCGTAGTTCGGGGTCGAGAACGGCCCGATGTTGTTCGGCGGGCTGAGCAGGCGCCGCCCGCTGACGTCGCGCGTGATCGGCTCGCCGCGCTGCCCGTTCACGATCACCGTCACCGTGAAGTACTGGCGCAGGTTGTAGTTCGCGTCATCCAACGAGGTGATCGGACCGGTGGCAGCGAGAAAGGTCCCGACGGTGGGATCGGCGGGATTCTCCGGCGACTGCACCTCGGTGGAGAAGGCGAACTCGTAGACGATGTCGTCCACCGGCAGCTGCCCGTCGTTATCGATGTTGATCTGATAGCGGGCGGCATCGGAGAAGCGGAAGTAGTTGGGGCCGCCCGAGGGCTCCTCGGCCGGAAACCAGTTGCCGACCAGGACGACCTTGGTCGGATTCTCCGGACTGACGAAGGCGTAGGGGTCGGTGTCGTCGACCGCCGGGTCCTCGCTGATCGCCGGCGCCTCACGGTGGCTCGAAGCCCAGGCGGCGAGCGGCGTGCACAGGATGGCGGCGGTAGCCAGTGCGCCAGCGATGCGGCGCGTCTTCTCTGTCAATGGCGACGTCATGGTGTGAGCCTCCTTGGAAAAGCGCATGGCCGCGCTCACTCTGCTGGCTGGACTGGCCCGGCGTGCGGCGTGTCCTTGCCGCCGCTCGGATGGGCCAGGAACGGAAAGGCGTTGAGGAAGGGCAGATCGTTGACGTCGACGCCGTCGGCGAGCAGGTTGTTCGGCGCGACGTCGTAGTCCGGCCCCTCCGGCGCGATGAGGGCCTTGTAGAGCACGCCGGCGACGACGCGCAGCTCGATGTCGACGATGTCGTCCCACGGCCGCCGCCCGTTGGGGAAACCGGTGGCGTCGCCGGCAATCACCCCCAGCGGGCTGTAGCCCTCGTCACCGGGCTCCTTGGCGGCACCGAGGCTGGTGTTGAGGCGCAGCAGGTCGGCCGGGGCCGGATTGTCGCCGATCATGTTGAGGTTCGGCACGCCGGTGAAGATGGCGGCGACGAGATCGACACGTTGGTCCTGCGGGGGCAGGTTCATGTTGCTGAACGCCTGCGGGAAGAGACCCTTGAACAGGTTGGTCAGCTCGGGGTTCTTCACCCGCGGCAGCAGCACCTCGCGGTCGAATTCCCCGCCCGGCTCGGCCCGGTTGTACTGATCCTTGATGGTCGGAATCGAGCCGAAGAGCTCGTTGGCGAGCGGAAAGCCGAGGCGCGATACCTGCACGAACTCGTCGCTGTGCGTCTGCGTGCCGTCCGGGTTGAGCACGCTCATCGTCGGCCGGCTTGCCGAGGTGTACATGCCGATGATCGGCTGGCCGGCAGTGGTGAGCAGGCTGACCGGCACCTCGATGGCGATGGTGTGGACGTTGAACCCCGCCAGCGCATCGCGCCCGCCACCCGGCGTGCCCAGGCGCGCCGGATTGTCATTGAACAGCGTCCCGGTCACCGGCCGCAGCTGCAGGCCGTCGAACACCGCACCCAGATCCAGGAAAAACGGATCGTCGCGCTGGCCGGCGAACACGCGCACCCCGTTGCCGATGTCGTACACGGCCTCGGCCGCCAAGTTGGCGTAGTTCGGGGTCGAGAACGGCCCGATGTTGTTCGGCGGGCTGAGCAGGCGCCGCCCGCTGACGTCGCGCGTGATCGGCTCGCCGCGCTGCCCGTTCACGATCACCGTCACCGTGAAGTACTGGCGCAGGTTGTAGTTCGCGTCATCCAACGAGGTGATCGGACCGGTGGCAGCGAGAAAGGTCCCGACGGTGGGATCGGCGGGATTCTCCGGCGACTGCACCTCGGTGGAGAAGGCGAACTCGTAGACGATGTCGTCCACCGGCAGCTGCCCGTCGTTATCGATGTTGATCTGATAGCGGGCGGCATCGGAGAAGCGGAAGTAGTTGGGGCCGCCCGAGGGCTCCTCGGCCGGAAACCAGTTGCCGACCAGGACGACCTTGGTCGGATTCTCCGGACTGACGAAGGCGTAGGGGTCGGTGTCGTCGACCGCCGGGTCCTCGCTGATCGCCGGCGCCTCACGGTGGCTCGAAGCTTCGGCAATCGCCGGTGCGATCAGTGCCGCAGTGAGCAACGCCGCGACGCAGGCAGCGTGTGGGCGCAGACATGCCCAGTTGTGTGGAAGCATCGCAGTCTCCTCCTGTTCCCTTGCCCTGGATCGGCCAGAGCGCCGCCGGGAGATGTTCTCCCGAGAGAAGTCCCGCCCCCCTCTACGCCTGGAACGGGATAGTGGATTTGCGCTCGGAAGAGTTCGGAAAGGCAAAAGGCAAGAAGAAAAAGGCGAGAGTCGAACGGTAAGAATCAGAAAAGGGGGGGCCGTGCGGGGCACCTTTGCCTTTTACCTTTTGCTTTTTGCCTTTTGCCTTTCCTCGACCTGCAACCAAGGACTGGCGTTTCATTTCAGCGCCGAAAATCCGCTTCGGCCTCCCGAGCGTAGGGTCCTCGTGCACGCGTGGTCGCACGGAAAGCCGGTTGCCTCTCGGTCGGCAACGGTGGTAGCAGCCCGGGTACTGACGATGTATCCGGAGCGAACCGAGCCGGCGCGCGTCGAGAACGATGACGGGCAGCTGGTGGCGCGCATGGCCGCCAGGGATCAGTCGGCCATGGCGGACCTCTACGACCGGACGAATCAAATTGTTTACGGTCTGGCGTTGCGCATTCTCGGCGATGAGGCGGCGGCCGAGGACGTGATGGTCGAGGTCTACACCAAGGCCTGGAGGCTGGCGGCCGAGTACGACCCCAGCCGCGGCACGGCCGCGGCCTGGCTGCTGATCATGACGCGCAGCCGCGCCCTGGACATCCTGCGCGCCCGCCAGCGCGACCGCGCCAGCGAGCCGCTGGACACGGCCCGTCAGGTCCGCTCCGAGGCCCCGGGCCCCGAGGCCCTGACCCTGGCTGCCGAGCGCCACCGTTTCGTCCACGGCGCCCTCGGACGCTTGAGCAGCGAGCAACGCCAGCTGATGGAGTTGGCCTACTTTGGCGGCATGAGCCACAGTGAGATCGCGGCCGCCCTGGGCCAACCATTAGGGACGGTGAAAACCCGCATCCGCTCTGCTATGTTGCAGCTTCGCCAGCTGCTGGCGCCGCTCGACGCGCCGCTGCCGGTCGCAAAGGAAGGGCTGTGAAGTCGGACGAGACCATCGAGCAGCTGCGCGAACAGGCGGCGCTGTACGCGCTCGGGGCCCTGCCGCCCGAGGAGGCGCAGGCCGTCGAGGCGCAACTGGCGGCCGGCGACGCCCGCTATCAGGCCGAAGTGGCGGCTTTTCGCGCTGTGGCCGATGCGCTCGCCTACTGCGCACCTCCCGCCGCTCCGCGCAGCGCGGCGCGCGCGCGGACGCTCGAAGCCGTCGCGGCGCATGAAGCGGCGACCATCGACGAGGGTGGGCTGCGCTTCGTGCGCTCTGGGCAGGTCGATTGGATGCCGGGGCCTGTCAAAGGGTTGGAGCTCAAGCTGCTGCGGCTCGACGAAGCTGAGCAGCGCGCCACGCTGCTGGCCCGCATGGCGCCCGGGACGACCTATCCGTCCCATCGCCACGGCGGCCTCGAGGAGCTCTATCTGCTCGAGGGGGACCTCCTGGTCGGCGATGTGCTCATGCGCCCGGGCGACTATTGCAGCGCCGAGCCGGCCACGATCCACACTGGTATTCGCACGATTCGCGGCTGCCTTTTCGTCACCACGCAGAGTACTTGCGACGAGATTCTCGCCTGAATTCTGGCCGCGGAGGCATCCGTTTTCGGGTCGCTGCCGTACTAGTGATGCCACGAGCGGTAAGGTCGCAAGTGCCGAGCGGCGATCAGCTGGCGGACGGGTTGCGGGCCCGTGATGAGCGGGCCCTCGAGCAGCTCTACGACCGCTACGCCGATGCGGTGTACGCGCTGGCCTTGCGCGTGACGGGCGATGCCGGCGCGGCCGAGGAAGTGAGCCTCGACGCGTTCTGGCAGATCTGGAAGCAGGCGGAACGGTTCGATGGGTCGCAGGGATCGCTACAAAACTGGCTGTTCACGGTGGCGCGCAGCCGCGCCATCGATCGGGTGCGGGCGCGCGGGGCGCAGAAGCGCACCACCGTCGAGGATTTCAGCGACATGATGGAGGTCTGCAGGCCAGATGAGGCGGTCGAGCTGGGCGAGCGCAGCCGCCTGGTGCGCGATGCCATGGCCGGCCTCTCCTCCGACCAGCGGAAGGCCTTGGCCCTGGTGTACTACGAGGGCCTGTCGCACACCCAGATCGCCGCCCGGCTGGAGGAGCCGCTGGGGACCGTCAAGACGCGCATTCGCCAAGCCATGATCGTGTTGCGCCGCGCCCTCGGCCCGCTGCTGATAACGCCATGAAGACGCGCGACGACATCCGCGACGACCTGCCGCTGTTCGCCCTCGGGGCCCTGGAGCCGGCGGAGCGCGCGGCCGTACAGGCCGCGCTGGCCGGCGGTGACGCCGAGCTCGCCAGCGAGCTGCAGGAGTGGACGGAGCTGATCGGCCTGATGGCATTCGAAACGCCGGCGGCAGCTCCGCCGAGCGTCAAGGCGCGGCTGCTAGCCCGAGTTCGCGCCGATGCCGCGGCCGCGCCGCGAGCCGCGAAGCTGGCGCGGCGAAGGATCGGTTGGGCGATTCCGCTGGCGGCTGCCGCCACCGCGCTCCTGGCGATCGCGGGGGTCGGCGGAATGCAGCTGCGCAGCGAGCTGGCGCGGACCCAGGAAACGGTACGCGTGCTCGAGCGTGCGCTCGCCGCCAGCAAGGCCGATCTGGCCGAGCGCACCGAGGCGCTGGCCCGGCGCGATGATGATGTCGGCGAATTGCGCGCCGCACTGGCCGACGACCAGGCGTCGGAGCCGGTGCGGCAGCAGCGCGGCGTGCAGATGGTGTCGCTGAAGCAGGGATCGGACGAGCGCCACCCCGAGGGACAAGTCTTGTTCAGCCCGTTCAGCGGGCGCGCCCTCTTCTACGCCTACAACCTGCCCGCGATTCCAAGTGACAAGGCCTATCAGCTGTGGTGGATCACCGATCAATCGGGAGCCGTGCCGGCCGCCATCTTTCGCTCCGACGGGCTCGGCCGCGGCGGCGTCGAAACGCAGACGCCAGGCGGCATGATCCGCGCGGCCGCGGTGACGGTGGAAGAGGAAGGTGGGGCGGTGAAGCCAAAGGGCCCGATGGTGCTGCTCGGCACCCTCGCGGCTGAGGACGAGGAGCTCCCCGTCGGCACGGTGCCGTGAGCGGCGTTCGATAAGTCCCTGCCCGGGTCGTCTTGCCCGGCAGGTCACCCCTCGGCGCCCGCGCAATCCTGCGTTGACCCAACTGGGTGGGCGCGGCAGAGTCAAGCGAGTGACCTCTGCCCGGTGCGCGCTCGCCTGCGCTTGCCTCACTGCGTTCCTCAGCCTGGCTGCGGCCTCAGCCGTCACCGCGACCTGCATCGGTGATTGCGATGGCGATGGCACCGTCATGATCGCCGAGCTGGTGACCTTGGTCGACATTGGCCTGCGTGGCGCCGGGGTGGAACGCTGCCAGGCGGGTGATGTGGATGGCGATGGCCGGATCGCCGTCAACGAGATCATCGTCGGCGTGGCCTCGGCCCTGCAGGGCTGCACCGCAGTGTCGACGCCCAGCGGCACGCCAGAGGCCACCCATTCAGTGACCGCTTCTCCAACCCCCACAGCTCCCGACGGTCCCAGTCCCTCGCCCAGCGCGACGGGTACGGCAATGCCGTCGCCGAGCGCGAGCGCTACCAACACTGGGTCACCGACCTCGCCGGCGCCCACCGATTCGCCGACTGCCAGCGCGACGCCGAGCGCGACCGCCACACCGCCGGGGACGGCTACCGCCACCGGATCGATTACCGTCACCCCCACGCCACCCGCGACGGCCAGCCCGACCGCGAGCCGGACGTCAACCTCGACCCCGGCGTCGACGGTCAGTGCGACCTCGACGTCGAACGCAACCCTCACGCCACCAGCCACCAACACTTCGACTGGGACGGTGACGGCCACCACTACCCGCACAGTCACGGTGAGCGCGACGGCGAGTGCGAGCGCCACTCAGACCTCCGAGGCGACGCTCACGCGCACGAGCACCGCCAGCGCCACCCTGACGGCGTCGCCGAGCGCGCCCGCCAGCGCGACGCGGACGCCGACCGCTTCTGCGACGGGCAGCGTGACGCTCACTGCCACGCGCAGCGGCACGCCGACCCGCACCGCCAGCGCCACGCGCACGGTCACCGCGAGCGCGACCGCGAGTGCCACCGTCACCGCCACCCCCGAGGCGACGGGCACGCGCACCAGCACGGTGACGCGCACGGCCAGCGTCACGACCACGCCGAGCTTTACCCGCACACTCACCCCGACGCGCACCGCCACGCCGACCCTGACCTTTACCCGCACGGGTACCGCCACGCCGACCGCGAGCGCCACACGCAGTGCGACGGCGACGCAGACCGCGACGACGACGCGCACGTCCACGGGCACGGCGACGGCGACGGTGACGGCGACCCGCACTGCGACCGCGTCGGTCACCGCCACCCCGAGCGCGACCGCGACGCCGGGTCTCGGCGTGCGCCGCTTCTCCCTCAACCCAGCTGCGAGCCGGCTCGACTTGCTGCCGGGCCTCGGCAGCTTCGGCGGCTTCACCGGCTATCTGGACCTCGCCGCCGGAGTTCCAGATCCGGTGACGGGGCTCGCACCGGTCGCCATCACCGGCGCTTCCGAGTACCTCTCACTCCCGGTCGGTGGCCTGACCTTCTGCATCAAGCCCCTGGTGCCGGTCCCATTCGCCGGCGTGTTGTCGTGCAACGGCGGGATCGATCTCGGCATCACCTCGACCCAGGACCACTACCTGGGCAAGGTCGGGGTCGACGACTTCAGCGAAGCCGACTGTATTACCCTCGACGGTTTCGTCGAGGAGGGCGATCAGCCGCACCCCGACGTGTGCAACGGGCCGGTCGAGGTCGGCCCGTCGCCGGAGCCGGATTCGGGCATCGGCGCCCTGCTCATCGCGCCCGACGCGCGGATCGGCACAGTGGGCCTGCCGGCGGAGTTCTCGTTCGAGGCCGGGGCGTGCGCACAGCACCAGGCGCGCTCGATGACCGTGTTCGGCTTCGTCAGCGGTGTCTCGCGCGCGACCGTTCTGGACGCCAACGCCACCCTGCTCAGCGTTTTGCAACACGATGCCGAGGGCGAGAACTTTTCCTGTCAGAACTGGATGCAGGAGAACGGCCCCGGCCGGCTCGTTATCGCCGTGCCCGCCGTGCACGGCGCCGGCACCCAGGATCTGATCACCGTCATCACCCTCGACGACTAACCCCAATCCGAAAAAAGAACTTCACCACGAAGTCCACGAAGATCACCGCTCAGGGTGGCGTTCGAGTGCTTCGTGGCCTGCGTGGTTTCAAGGAGTCTGGGATTAGGGCAGGACATGCCCGGAGCTTGTCGCCCGGCGGGGGACCGGATGGCAACGCGCAGTTCTCGTGTCACAGCGCCGCGGCGATCTCGGCGGCGAGGGTCTGTGCGCGCTGCGGATCGAGCTTTCCGGGTTGCCAGCCGATGCCCAGGCCGGAGCCGTCGGCGTGCTTGGGGATGATGTGGAAATGGACGTGCATGACGACCTGGTGTGCCGCCGCGCCGTTGTTCTGCAGGACGTTGTACGCTGGCGCCCCGGTGGCGCGCTGCACGGCGCGCGCCAGGCGCGGCAGCACACGGCCGATTGCCGCCGCCGCATCATCTGATAGCTGGTCGAGCGTGACCGCGGCTTCCTTCGGAATGACCAGCACATGCCCGAGGCTGAGCGGGAAGATGTCGAGAAACGCCAGGACGCGATCGTCTTCGTAGACGCGGTGGCATGGGACCTCGCCGCGAATGATCTGGGCGAAAATGGTATCGGCCATGTGCCACCCTTACGCGCTCGCGCCGCCGACTGGCAACCCGCAGCGCCGCCGGCCGGCGCAGGGCCGCTGAACGCCGTGGCGATCGAACGCGTGGCCAAGATCATGGCGGCGCGCGGGCTGTGCAGCCGCCGCGAGGCCGAACAGCTCATCGCCGCCGGCTGCGTGTTGGTGAACGGCGAGGCGGTGACGAGCCAGGGAGTCAAAGCCGCCGCCGATGCCGACATTCGCCTGACCGGCAACGGCCTGACGCGACTCGAGCAACGCCTCACCATCGTCGTGCACAAACCGATCGGGATCGTCAGCACCCAGCCCGAACCGGGGCAAATGCCGGCCTGGCAGCTGGTACGCGCCGAGACCGCGCGGGGTGCGCTCGCCTCGGCCGTGCGCGCCAGACTGCCGGCCGATGCCTCGAAGCTCTCGGTGGCCGGTCGGCTCGACCGCGCCAGCCGCGGCCTGCTCGTGCTCACCGACGACGGCGCGGTGGCGCGCCGCATCATTGGCGGTCATCAGGTCGAAAAGACCTACCTCGTGCGCACCGCGGAGCCGGTCACCGATGGACAGCTCGCCAAGCTCAACGGGCGCCTGCGCCTCGACGGCGCGCCGCTGCGGCCGATGCGGGTCACCCGCCACGACGCGACTCGGCTGCGCTTCGTCCTCGTCGAGGGCAAGAAACACCAAATCCGCCGCTGCTGCCGAACCGTCGGCCTGACGGTGATCGATCTGCTGCGCACGGCGATCGGCCCGCTCACACTCGGCGCCCTGCCGGAAGGCTGCTGGCGGGTTGCCACGGCGGAGGAGATTGGGCGGTTGCGCGCCGGGGAGCCGGGCGGGGAGGAGGAGAAGCCAAAAGGCAAAAGGCAGACGGCGAAAGGCAAAAGGCAAGAGTAAGGCCACGAGGCGGGTCGAGGGGCGATGCGATTCTTTGCGACGGCGGCCAAGGGGCTCGGGGAGTTGCTGGCGGCGGAGTTGCGCGGGCTCGGTGCCGGCGGGATCGAGGTCGGCCGAGCCGGGGTGAGCTTCGAAGGGGCGCTGGAGGTCGCGTACCGGGCCTGCCTGTGGTCGCGTCTTGCCAACCGCATCCTCCTGCCGCTCGCTGCCTTCGAGGCCGCGACGCCGGAGCAACTGTACGACGGGGTCCAGTCGATCGACTGGCGCGACCACATCGAAACGCGCCGAACCCTGGCGGTCGATTGCAGCCTGAGCCAGGCGGTCATCGCGCATTCGCATTACGCCGCCTTGAAGACCAAGGATGCGATCGTCGATCAACTGCGCGCCGCGCGCGGGGTGCGCCCGGATGTCGACGTGCAGCGTCCGGACGTGCGCATCAACGTCTACCTGCAACACCAGCGCGCCACCGTCAGCCTCGACCTCTCTGGCGAGAGTCAGCACCGGCGCGGCTATCGCGGCCGCGGGGCGCCGGCGCCGCTGAAGGAAACGCTCGCCGCGGCCGTGCTGCTGTTGGCCGACTGGCCGGCGCGCGCCGACGCGCAGCAACCCCTGATCGATCCGATGTGCGGATCGGGCACGCTGGTGTTGGAAGCCGGGCTCATGGCCGGCGACGTCGCGCCGGGTCTGCGGCGCGAGCGGCTCGGCTCGCCTGGCTGGACCGGCCACGATCAGGCGCGCTGGCAACGGGTGCGGCGCGAGGCGACGGAGCGGGCGCGCGCCGCGCCGCGGCGGCGTGCGCCGATCATCGGCTACGACGCCGATGCCGGAGCGATACGCGCCGCCGCGGCGAGCGCGACCCGTATGGGCTTGGACGGTCGCGTCCGTTTCGCCCGCCGCAGCCTGGGCGACGGTGTACCGCTGGCGGGGGCGACGCCGGGCGTGGTCGTCACCAATCCGCCGTACGGCGTACGCCTGGGCGATGAGGCCGCACTGGGTCGCTTGTACGCGCAACTCGGCGATGTGCTGCGCCACCACTACCTCGGCTGGACGGCCTTCGTCCTCACCGGCAGCCCGGTGCTCGCCAAGCAGATCGGCTTGCGCGCGGCGCACCGCACGCCACTGTGGAACGGCGCCATCGAATGCCGCTTGCTCGAGTTCCCGATCGCGGCCGACCCGGTGCGCCAGGCCGCCGGCCCGCGCTGGCGGCGCTAGTGTCCTGTGTCCGAAATTCGCTACCTATATCGGCGAGGCATCGGCGGCCCTGGCCAGGCGGCCGACGCAGGAATATC